>NZ_JBEZIB010000021.1:0-158028 GCF_040650855.1 Streptomyces sp. NPDC048606
GGCGCCGGCACCGTGGAGTTCCTCGTCTCCGCCGACGGCCTCATCTCCTTCCTCGAGGTCAACACCCGCCTCCAGGTCGAACACCCCGTCACCGAGGAAGTCTCCGGGATCGACCTGGTGCGCGAGATGTTCCGCATCGCCGACGGCGAGGCCCTCGGCTACGACGACCCGACCCTGCGCGGCCACTCCATCGAGTTCCGCATCAACGGCGAGGACCCCGGCCGCGGCTTCCTGCCCGCGCCCGGAACCGTCACCCGCTTCGCCGCCCCCACCGGCCCCGGCGTCCGCCTCGACGCCGGCGTCGAATCCGGCTCCGTCATCGGACCCGCCTGGGACTCCCTCCTCGCCAAACTCATCATCACCGGCGCCACCCGCGAACAGGCCCTCCAGCGCGCCGCCCGCGCCCTCGCCGAGTTCGAGATCGAGGGCATGGCCACCGCCATCCCCTTCCACCGCGCCGTGGTCACCGACCCCGCCTTCGCCCCCACCGACGACACCCCCTTCACCGTCCACACCCGCTGGATCGAAACCGAGTTCGTCAACGAGATCCCGGCGTTCACGGCCCCCGCGGCCGAGGACACCGAGGACGAGCCGGGCCGCGAGACGGTCGTCGTCGAGGTCGGCGGCAAGCGCCTGGAGGTCTCCCTGCCCTCCTCGCTGGGCATGACGCTGGCCCGCACCGCCGCCGCCGGTGGTGCCAAGCCCAAGCGTCGCGCCGCCAAGAAGTCCGGCCCCGCCGCCTCCGGCGACACCCTCGCCTCCCCGATGCAGGGCACCATCGTCAAGGTCGCCGTCGAGGAGGGCCAGCAGGTCAACGAGGGCGACCTCATCGTGGTCCTGGAGGCCATGAAGATGGAGCAGCCCCTCAACGCCCACCGCTCCGGCACCATCGTCGGCCTCAGCGCCGAGGTCGGCGCCTCCCTCACCTCCGGCGCCACCATCTGCGAGATCAAGGACTGACACCGGGTCACCCAGCCACACGACCCCACGGTCCTACGGTCCTACGGCCCCAAGGCCACACCGCGAAGGCCCCGCCCGGAACACCCGGGCGGGGCCTTCGCCGTACCGGCCCTATCGACGCCGCATGTCCGCGACGCGGGCGCGCTCTCCCGCCGCCTGCTGTTCCAGCATCGACGCGGGGGCGCTCCGCAGCCGGTCGGTGGGCCCGCCGCGTCGCTGGACCGGGAGGGGGGAGTCCCCGCGCCGGGGCCTGCGGCCCTGCATGCCGTCCCCGGCCGCGCCCGTACCGTGTCCGCCGCCGGAGGCGGGCGCGGAACCGGCCACGGTGATCTGTACGCCCTGGTCGGCCAGCGCCTGGAGTTCCGTGGCGGCCCGGTCGTCGTGCGCCGGGGGCTCGTCCGTCACCAGCCGCGTCATCACGTCGGTCGGCACCGTCTGGAACATCGTGTCGGTGCCGAGCTTCGTGTGGTCGGCGAGGACCACCACCTCGGCGGCCGCCTGCACCAGCGCCCGGTCCACGCTCGCGGAGAGCATGTTGGAGGTGGACAGGCCCCGCTCGGCGGTCAGGCCGCTCCCGGACAGGAAGGCGCGGGAGACCCGCAGCCCCTGGAGGGACTGTTCGGCGCCGCTGCCGACGAGGGCGTAGTTCGAACCGCGCAGGGTGCCGCCGGTCATCACCACCTCCACCCGGTTGGCGTGCGCCAGTGCCTGGGCGACGAGCAGCGAGTTGGTGACGACGGTCAGGCCGGGCACCCGGGCGAGCCGTCGGGCCAGCTCCTGGGTGGTGGTGCCCGCGCCGACGACGACGGCCTCGCCCTCTTCGACGAGGCCGGCCGCGACATCGGCGATGGCGGTCTTCTCCGCCGTCGCGAGATGGGACTTTTGCGGAAAGCCGGACTCCCGCGTGAAACCGCCCGGCAATACCGCACCGCCGTGTCGGCGGTCGAGGAGTCCTTCTGCCTCCAGTGCCCGCACGTCCCGCCGTACGGTCACTTCGGAGGTCTGGACGACGCGGGCGAGCTCACGGAGCGATACCGCACCGTTGGCGCGCACCATTTCGAGGATCAATTGGCGACGTTCTGCAGCGAACACGAAACTGACAGTAACCCGGACGACCGTCTGCTTTCAGCTCTTTGCGCCGGAATACCGAAGTTGTCCATACGGGAGGGCAACAGGTGGTATACGCGGTCCAGTTGTCGCCGGGAGCCCGGTTCCCCACCCGTCCCGCGACTCGCCAACCGCCCCAACCCCCGTGGGGGCGGGGGCGGTTGGCGCCGTACTACGCCTCGCTGCCGGTCTTGCGGGTGTGCAGCTGGCGGGCCACCTCGGCGATCGAGCCGGACAGCGAGGGGTACACGGTGAACGCGTTTGCGATCTGCTCGACCGTCAGGTTGTTGTCCACGGCGATCGAGATCGGGTGGATGAGCTCGCTCGCGCGCGGCGAGACGACGACGCCGCCGACGACGATGCCGGTGCCCGGACGGCAGAACATCTTCACGAAGCCGTCCCGGATGCCCTGCATCTTGGCGCGCGGGTTGCGCAGCAGGGGCAGCTTGACCACGCGGGCGTCGATCCGGCCCGCGTCCACGTCGGCCTGGGTGTAGCCGACGGTGGCGATCTCGGGGTCGGTGAAGACGTTGGAGGAGACCGTCTTGAGGTTCAGCGGGGCCACCGCGTCGCCGAGGAAGTGGTACATCGCGATGCGGCCCTGCATGGCGGCGACGGAGGCCAGCGCGAAGACGCCCGTCACGTCGCCGGCCGCGTAGACGCCGGGCGAGGAGGTGCGGGAGACCTTGTCGGTCCAGATGTGGCCGGACTCCTTGAGCCGGACGCCGGACTCCTCCAGGTTCATGTTCCGGGTGTTCGGGATGGCGCCGACGGCCATCAGGCAGTGCGTGCCGGTGAGGACGCGCCCGTCGGAGAGGGTGACCTCGACGCGGTCGCCGACGCGCTTGACGGACTCGGCGCGCGAGCGGCCGACGACGTTCATGCCGCGGCGGCGGAAGACGTCCTCCAGGACGGCGGCGGCGTCCGGGTCCTCGCCGGGCAGCACGCGGTCGCGGGAGGAGACCAGGGTGACGCGCGAGCCCAGGGCCTGGTAGGCGCCGGCGAACTCGGCGCCGGTGACGCCGGAACCGACCACGATGAGCTCCTCGGGGAGCTCCTCCAGGTCGTAGACCTGGGTCCAGTTGAGGATCCGCTCCCCGTCGGGCATGGCGTCGGGGATCTCGCGGGGGGTGCCGCCGGTGGCGATCAGGACCGCGTCGGCGGTGAGGATGGTCTCGGTGCCGTCGGCGGCGGTGACGATGACGTCCCGGGTGCCGTCGATGCCCTGCGGGCCGCCGAGCTTGCCGCGGCCGCGCATGACGCGGGCGCCGGCGCGGGTCACGGAGGCGGTGATGTCGTGGGACTGGGCCAGCGCGAGGCGCTTGACGCGCCGGTTGACCTTGCCGAGGTCCACGCCGACGACGCGCGCGGCCTGCTCGATGTGCGGGGTGTCGTCGGCGACGACGATGCCGAGTTCCTCGTACGACGAGTCGAAGGTCGTCATGACCTCGGCCGTCGCGATGAGCGTCTTCGAGGGGACGCAGTCGGTCAGGACCGACGCTCCGCCCAGACCGTCGCAGTCGACGACGGTCACCTCCGCGCCGAGCTGGGCCCCCACCAGGGCTGCCTCATACCCGCCGGGTCCGCCACCGATGATCACGATCCGGGTCACGAAAAGTCCGCCTCACGTCTACTAGGGCTCGGTTCGCTCCGGGGGCGCCCGAGTCGGCTCCAGGCCGGCGTGCGTCCTCGGTACGGCCCGTTCCGCGCCGTACCTCGGGGCGCTCGCCCTCCTCGCCGACGGGCCCCCTTGGGCTCACTCGCCGCTACCCGGCCGGCTGCCGCCCCGGCCGGTGTTCCGGGGGTTCTCCCCGGGGGATGCATTCCGTGCTCCATTGTCCCGCACGCTTCAAGGTGCTTCGTGCCCGGTCCCGCCATCCGGGGACCGACCGGGCACGCGTCCCCGCTCGCCCCTCCCGTACCCTCGACCCCATGTCGCTCTACGCCGCGTACGCCGGCAACCTCGACCCGCGGCTGATGACGCGCCGCGCTCCGCATTCGCCGCTGCGCGGCACGGGCTGGATCAACGACTGGCGGCTGACCTTCGGCGGCGAGCAGATGGGCTGGGAGGGGGCGCTGGCCACCATCGTGGAGGCTCCCCGGCAGCAGGTCTTCGTCGCCCTCTACGACATCGCCCCGCTCGACGAGGACTCCATGGACCGGTGGGAGGGCGTCGGGCTCGACATCTACCGCCGCATGCGGGTGCGGGTGCACACCCTGGACGGCGAGGAGGCCGCCTGGGTGTACGTCCTGAACGGTTACGAGGGCGGACTGCCCTCGGCGCGCTACCTGGGCGAGATCGCCGACGCCGCCGAATCGGCGGGCGCCCCGCACGACTACGTGATGGAGCTGCGCAAGCGCCCCTGCTGACCCGGCGGCCCCTGCCGGCCCGGTGCCCCCGTCGCCCCCTGCGGGCCCGTCACGGCGCCCCTCGCGCCCCCGGGACGTATCGCCCCGCCCCGGACCATTCGGCGGAAACGACAAGGCAACGATCCGAACACCGTGAGCTGCGCCATCTACGCGCGTAGGCGAAGAGCGGCTACGCTCGTCCGCGTGAACGCATCTGTTACCGACCCCTTCGCCGCCGCCGACGCCGCCGCCGCCCGCCTCCGCGAGCTGACGGGCGTGGAGACCCACGACGTCGCCCTCGTCATGGGCTCCGGCTGGGCCCCCGCCGCCGAGGCCCTCGGCGCCCCCGAGACCGAGTTCCTCGTCACCGAGCTGCCCGGCTTCCCGCCCGCCGCCGTCGAGGGCCACGGCGGCAAGATCCGCTCCTACAAGATCGGCGACAAGCGAGCGCTGGTCTTCCTCGGCCGGACCCACTTCTACGAGGGCCGCGGCGTCGCCGCCGTCGCCCACGGTGTCCGCACCGCCGTCGCCGCCGGTTGCAAGACCGTCGTGCTGACCAACGGCTGTGGCGGCCTGCGCGAGGGCATGAAGCCCGGCCAGCCGGTCCTGATCAGCGACCACCTGAACCTCACCGCGACCTCGCCGATCGTCGGCGCGAACTTCGTGGACCTCACCGACCTGTACTCGCCGCGCCTGCGCGCGATGTGCAAGGAGATCGACGCCTCCCTCGAAGAGGGCGTCTACGTGCAGTTCCCCGGCCCGCACTACGAGACCCCGGCCGAGATCAACATGATCCGCGTCATGGGTGCCGACCTGGTCGGCATGTCCACCGTGCTGGAGGCCATCGCCGCCCGTGAGGCCGGCGCCGAGGTGCTGGGCATCTCCCTGGTCACCAACCTGGCCGCGGGCCTGTCCGGCGAGCCGCTCAACCACGAAGAGGTCCTCCAGGCCGGCCGCGACTCGGCCGCCCGCATGGGCACGCTGCTGACGCAGGTCCTCGCCCGCATCTGACCGACGACGTACGAGAGGTAAGGCGGAAGCCGTGCAGGAACAGGCACAGGACGACCTGATCACCCGGGCGCAGGCCTGGCTGGCCGAGGACCCGGACCCGGAGACGGCGGCGGAGCTCGCGGCCCTGCTGGAGGCGGGCGACACCGCGGAGCTCGCGGACCGCTTCTCGGGCACGCTCCAGTTCGGCACCGCCGGACTGCGCGGTGAGATCGGCGCGGGTCCGATGCGGATGAACCGCGGCGTGGTCATCCGGGCGGCGGCGGGCCTGGCGGCCTACCTGAAGGACCAGGGGCACGCCGGAGGTCTGGTCGTCGTCGGCTACGACGCGCGCTACAAGTCGGCGGACTTCGCCCGTGACACGGCCGCCGTGATGATCGGCGCCGGGCTGCGCGCGGCCGTCCTGCCGCGGCCGCTGCCGACGCCGGTCCTCGCGTACGCCATAAGGCACCTGGGCGCCGTCGCGGGCGTCGAGGTGACCGCGAGCCACAACCCGCCCCGGGACAACGGCTACAAGGTCTACCTGGGCGACGGCTCGCAGATCGTCTCCCCGGCGGACGTCGAGATCGCCGCGCGGATCGACCGCGTGACCACCCTCGCGTCCGTCCCCCGGCCGGAGTCCGGCTGGGAGGAGCTCGGCGACGAGGTGCTGGAGGCCTACCTGGCCCGCACGGACGCCGTCCTGACCCCGGGCTCCCCGCGCGGGGTGCGGACCGTCTACACGGCCATGCACGGCGTCGGCAAGGACGTGGTCATGGCGGCCTTCGCCCGGCACGGCTTCCCGGCCCCGGTGCTGGTCGCCGGGCAGGCGGAGCCGGACCCGGCCTTCCCGACGGTGGCCTTCCCCAACCCGGAGGAGCCGGGCGCGATGGACCTGTCCTTCGCGAAGGCCGCCGAGGTGGTCCCGGACATCGTGATCGCGAACGACCCGGACGCCGACCGCTGCGCGGTGGCCGTCCCGGACGACGCGTCCGCGTCGGGCTGGCGCATGCTGCGCGGCGACGAGGTCGGCGCACTGCTGGCGGCGCACCTGGTGCACAAGGGCGCCCGGGGCGTCTTCGCCGAGTCGATCGTCTCCTCCTCGCTGCTGGGGCGGATCGCGGAGTCGGCCGGGGTCGGCCACGAGGAGACCCTGACGGGCTTCAAGTGGATCGCCCGCGTCGAGGGCCTGCGCTACGGCTACGAGGAGGCGCTCGGCTACTGCGTCGACCCCGAGGGCGTCCGCGACAAGGACGGCGTCACCGCCGCGCTGCTGGTGGCGGAGCTGGCCTCGGAGCTGAAGGAGCAGGGCCGCACCCTGAGCGACCTGCTGGACGACCTGGCGATGGCCCACGGCCTGCACGCCACCGACCAGCTGTCGGTCCGCGTCTCGGACCTGTCGGTCATCGCCTCGGCGATGGCGGCCCTGCGGGCCGAGCCGCCGGTGTCCCTGGCGGGCCTGCGCGTCGCCTCGGCGGAGGACCTGAGCCGGGGCACCGGGACGCTGCCGCCCACGGACGGCCTGCGGTACTACCTGGAGGGCGACTACAAGGCCCGGGTGATCGTCCGCCCGTCGGGTACGGAGCCGAAGCTCAAGTGCTACCTGGAGGTCGTGGTCCCGGTGGCCGAGGCCTCCGACCTCGCCTCGGCCCGCGCCACGGGTCAGGGCGTCCTGGACTCGATCAAGAAGGACCTCGCGGCCGCGATGGGCCTCTAGTCCTCCGGATCGTCCCCCGTACGAAGACCGGCCCCGGACCTCCTGGTCCGGGGCCGGTCTTCGTGCGTCCGCTCCGTGCGGTCGGGCGTCAGCTCTTCGACGGGGTGGGCGTCGGTTCGGAGGCCGACGGTTCGGCCGGGGCGCCGCGCAGCGGCGACGGCGTGGGCGTGGGCGCCGACGGCGACGGTGACGTCGAGGGGCCGGGGCTGCCCGAGGCGGTGGCCGGGGTGGTGCCCGGCCGGACGACGTCGCCCAGCGTCGGGACCGCCTCCGGACGGGCGCGGACGGCGTCGCTGCACTCCCAGGCCCGCGGCGGGTCGGCGTCCGGCCCGCCCAGCACGATCGGGCCCGTGCCCGCGGAGAGCGCGTCGCTGTCCGACAGGGTGCACACGATCTGCGACAGCGCCACCGGCGGCAGGTCCTCCGGCTTGCGGCTGAGCCGTACGGTGCCCACCGGGTCCCCGGCGCGCGGCGCGGCGGCCGTCAGTCCGGCCGGGACCCCGGTGGTGAAGCCGGCGTCCCGTTCGCCCGCGGTGGGCTCCTTCTGGAGGGCCTCCAGCAGGGCCTGGGTGACGAGCGCCACCGCGTCCCGCGCCGGCCGCTTCTCCGGTACGGGGACCAGCCGCTCCACGCCCACCAGCTGCGATCCGCACACCAGTTCCACCGTGGTCCGGAACCCCTGCACCCCGCTCTGGCCCGAGGGGGCCTCGTCCGGGTTCTCGCAGGACACCCGGGACGGCGCCGCGCCCACGTCGACCGGCACGGTCGTCGCCCTGATCCCGCACCCCGCGAGGCCGCCGAGGGCGCACAGGCCCACCACGACCGTCAGGGCCCTACGCCTCCACGTCACCGGCGATCACCTTCCCCACGTCCACCGGCAGCCGCAGCGTGAACACGGCGCCGCCCCCGTCCCCGTTCTCGGCGGTGATGTCACCGCCGTGGATGTGCGCGTTCTCCACCGCGATCGACAGCCCGAGCCCGCTGCCGTCCGACTTCGGCCGGGACGCGCTCGCCTTGTAGAAGCGGTCGAAGACGTGCGGCAGCACCTCTTCGGGGATGCCCGGCCCGTTGTCCTTGACCGCGATCACCAGCCACTCCCCCTCCACGCGCACCGACACCCGCACCGGCGATCCGCCGTGCTTGAGCGCGTTGCCGATCAGGTTGGCCAGGATCACGTCCAGGCGCCGCGGGTCGAGGCGGGCCACGATCCCGCGCCCGGCGTCGAGTTCCACGGCGTCGAGCCAGGCCCGCGCGTCGATGCAGGCCGTGACCTGGTCGGCGACGTTCACGTCGTCCAGGACCAGGCGTGCGGTGCCCGCGTCGAAGCGGGTGACCTCCATCAGGTTCTCCACCAGGTCGTTGAGCCGTCGGGTCTCGCTGACCACCAGGCCCACGGCCGGCGCGATCATCGGGTCGAGGCCGTCGACCTCTTCCTCCAGCACCTCGGCGACGGCGGTCAACGCCGTGAGCGGGGTGCGCAGTTCGTGCGACATGTCGGCGACGAACCGCCGGCTCGCCTCCTCGCGGGCGCTCATGTCGGCGACCTTCTTCTCCAGCGCCTCCGCCGTCGTGTTGAAGGTGTGCGAGAGGTCGGCGAGCTCGTCGGTGCCCGACACGTCCAGCCGGTGGTCGAGTTCGCCCTCGCCCAGCCGGCGCGCGGCCTCCCCGAGCCGTTGCACGGGTCGCAGGACCGTGCGCGCCGCCGCCTGCGCGAGCAGCGCGGAGCACAGCAGCGCGAGCCCGGTGGCGATGGTCAGGGACCAGCCCAGCGCGTTGAGGTCGTCGCGTTCGGTGGCCAGCGACTTGTACATGTAGCCGGTCGGGCCGCCGCCCACGATGCGGGTGCCGCCGACCAGGTAGGGGTTGCCGCCGGGCTTCGTCCGCTGCCAGTACATGTGGTACTCGGCGTCGTTGGCGGCGGTCGTCTTCTGCCGGTCGTTGACGGCGCTCTGGAGGGACTTCGGTACGTCGTCCAGCCCGAAGGAGTCGGAGCCGGCCGCGCCGAACACCTCGCGGCCGTCCTTGCGCGCGTGCACCAGGAGCACGCTGTACCCGGGGCTGCTGCCCGCCATCAGCTCGGCGGTGCGCTGGAGCTCCTCGGGGGTCGGGTCGGCGGGCAGGGCCGCGGCCCGGTTCTGCATCTCCTGGCGGAAGTCGCCGAGGGCGGCGTCCTGCGTACGGGTCAGGACCGCCTCGCGGTTGAGCCAGTACGCGATCCCGGACGCGGAGACGGCGGCCGTCAGCGCGACGAGGGCGAACACGAAGAGCAGGCGCAGCCGCAGGCTGGTCCAGCGCCGGCCCGCGAACAGGGCCTTGATCACTGCGGTGAGTCCAGCCGGTAGCCGACGCCGCGGACGGTACGAATCAAGGTGGGCGAGGAGGGCACTTCCTCCACCTTGGCGCGCAGCCGCTGCACGCAGGCGTCGACGAGGCGCGAGTCGCCGAGGTAGTCGTGCTCCCACACCAGGCGCAGCAACTGCTGGCGGGACAGGGCCTGGCCGGGGCGGCGGCTCAGTTCCAGCAGCAGCCGCAGCTCGGTCGGGGTGAGCTGGAGGTCCTCGCCGTTCTTCGTCACCGTCATCGCGGCCCGGTCGATGACCAGGGAGCCGAAGACGGCGGAGTCGCTGGCCTCCCGTTCGCCGCGGCGCAGCACGGCGCGGATCCGGGCGTCGAGCACGCGTCCCTGGACGGGTTTGACGACGTAGTCGTCGGCGCCGGACTCCAGGCCCACGACGACATCGATGTCGTCACTGCGCGCGGTCAGCAGGATGATCGGCAGCTGGTCGGTGCGGCGGATCCGCCGGCAGACCTCGAAGCCGTCGATCCCGGGCAGCATCACGTCGAGCACGATCAGGTCCGGCCGCTGCTCGCGCAGCAGTTTCAGGCCGTCCTCGCCCGTCGCCGCGGTGGCCACACGGTGGCCCTGGCGTGACAGGGAAAGTTCGAGGGCCGTGCGGATGGCGTCGTCGTCCTCGATCAGCAACAGGAAAGGCACGCGCTCATTCTGTCCCATCGACCCTCGGGACTTCGACCGTCGGGCGCCACGGATCCGGCCACGGGTGGCTGTGACAGGCCTGTGACAGTCGAAGGACACCCCGGTTATGTCCGGCGGGCAGGCTTCTGTCATCAACACGACGGACCGAAGCAGACTCCACGACGGGGGGCGCGAGATGAACACGCTGCACAGCACCACGACCAGCGCGGTTGTCACGCGGCTGCACGATGTGAACCGCCGGGCGGGTGTCCGTACGGTGCCGGTCGCCCGTCCGCGACCGGCGCACGTCACAGCCATTGACGCGAACCAGTACCAGGCGGTTCCCGCACCGCGCTCCACGTCCTCCGCCTCGGAGGCCGAGTTCACGGCGTACGTGCAGGAGCGGCGGGCCGCGCTCTTCGCGACGGCCTTCCACCTCACCGGCGACCGCCACGAGGCCGAGGACCTGTTGCAGAGCGCGCTGTTCTCCACCTACCGCGCCTGGGACCGCATCAGCGACAAGGCGGCGGTGGGCGGCTACCTGCGCCGCACCATGACGAACCTGCACATCAGCGCGTGGCGCCGGCGCAAGCTGAACGAGTACCCGACCGAGGAACTGCCGGAGACGGCCTCCGACACGGACGCGATGCGCGGCACCGAGCTGCGCGCCGTGCTGTGGCAGGCGCTGGCCCGCATTCCGGAGCCGCAGCGCACGATGCTGGTGCTGCGGTACTACGAGGGCCGCACGGACCCGGAGATCGCCGAGATCCTGGGCATCAGCGTCGGCACCGTGAAGTCGAGCATCTGGCGCTCGCTGCGCCGCCTGCGCGACGACGAGGTGCTGAGCTTCGGCCGTGACGAGGCGGAGTCCTTCGGGGAGCTCGTCGCGTAGCCGACACGAACCATCGGGCCAAGGGGGTCCGTCCTACGGGGGTGGGACGGAGGCCACGGGGGGAAAGCGCGGGGTCGACCGGCCATGGGGGTCCGGTCGGCCCCGCGCACCCATGTCCGGGGGCCGTACGGCCTGGCTAGGCGGCGGGGGCGCCGGTCGCCGAGCGGTGCCGGCCGGCCGCGGCGGCGGCGAGCCGTCCGAGGGCCTCGTCGCGGCCGCAGGGGTGCGCGCCGAGCGTGACGTGCCGGGCCACGATGCCGCGTTCGGCCCGCATCAGGCGCAGGCCGCGGCGCAGCAGGAAGAACGGGGACTTGCGGCCTTCGCGCAGGTCGCGCACGAAGCGGCGGCGGAAGGTGGTCGAGGGCCGACCGCGCAGGCAGATCGCGTCGGCGAGCAGGCCGAGTTCCTGGCAGCGGACCGCGATGTCGGCGGCGAAGATGCCCTCGGCGATGAACAGCGGCGTGCGCGAGATGTCGAGGGTGTCGGTGCCGGTGCGGGAGCTGGTGGAGATGTCGTAGACCGGGACCTCGGTGCGGCCGGAGCGGCACAGTTCGGCGACGGCGGCGACGGCCACGTCCGCGTCCCAGGACTGCGGGGAGTCCCAGTCGATGTCGGAGCTCCCCTCGACCAGCGGGAGGGTCGGGTCCGTGCATTCCTTGTAGAAGTCGTCGAGGCGCAGTACGGGCAGCCCTGAGCGAGCCGCGAGCGAGGACTTGCCGGAACCCGAGGGACCGGTCAACAGGACGACACGCGTAGGCAAGGCAGGGGAACGGCTCACGGGACACCAGTGTGAGGCATGACCGGGGTTATCAACACATTGGAGACGAACGCTGCGAGAACCCTCACACCCGGCCGGGCGGCGCCGGTTGGAACCGGAGGAGCCGCCTCGACTACCCTGTGTGGCCACGCGACTACGACCACAGGCGGGAACCCATGGCACGTCACGCACATTCCGACCCCTCGAAGCGGCTCCGTTCGGCGGGCCTGACCCTGTCCATGGCCGGTGCGGCCCTGGCGATGGCCGCCGGTGGGGCGCAGGCGGGCGAGTTGTCCGTACCGGCGGCCCTGGCGGGTGTCACGGACCCGATCGCGAACCTCAAGGTGAATCCGCTGGCCCACACCGGCGTGGATCCGCTGGACAACGGGGTGGCCACGAAGGTCGCCGATTTCCCGTCGGTGGGCACGGGCATGGTCACGGGCATCCTGACGCAGGGCCCGTCGGTGTCCGAACTCCCGACGGCGGCGGCCTCGTCCCTGCTGGGCCCCCTGAACGGCGCCGCCCGCTGACCGTCCCGAAGCGCGCGAACCCCCGGCAGCACGGGGGTGGCTGCCGGGGGTGGTCCTTTCGCGGCCGATGAGCCGAAGGCGCGTCGCGTCCGCCCCCTTCGCAGCCCGCACGGGCGAGTGAGCCGAAGGGGGCGCGTCGGCGCCCGCCCTCCGCCCCCCCTTCGCAGCCCGCACGGGCGAGTGAGCCGAAGGGGGCGCGTCGGCGAAGGAGGGCGAACGCCCGGAGGAAACGCGAGGAACGAGCGTTTTCGAGGACGTACGCCCTCCTGGAGCCGACTGCCGCGCCCCCGGAGGCGAACCGAGCCCTAGTAGGACGAGCCGCCGGCGCCGATGGAGCCCGTCGGGTGCCAGACCGTCTTGGTCTCCAGGAAGGCCGTCATGCGCGACGTGCCCGGGTCGGCGTTCCAGTCGTCCACAGGCTGTGGACGCAGGACGCGCTTGAGGTTGTCAGCCGCGGCGATCTCCAGTTCCTTGGCGAGGGCGGTGTCGGCCCCGGCCAGGTCGATCGCGTTGACGTCCTGGTGGGAGGCCAGGTGCGGGCCCATCTCGGCGGCCTTGCCGGAGAGGATGTTGACGACTCCGCCGGGCAGGTCGGAGGTGGCCAGCACCTCGCCCAGGGAGAGCGCCGGGAGGGGCGCCTTCTCCGAGGCGATGACGACCGCGGTGTTGCCGGTGGCGATGACGGGGGCGATCACCGAGACCAGGCCGAGGAAGGAGGAGTCCTGCGGGGCCACGACCGTGACCACGCCGGTGGGTTCCGGGGTGGACAGGTTGAAGAAGGGGCCCGCGACGGGGTTGGCGCCGCCCACGATCTGGGTGATCTTGTCGGTCCAGCCCGCGTACCAGACCCAGCGGTCGATCGCGGCGTCGACGACGGCGGCGGCCTTGGACTTCGACAGTCCCTCGGCCTCGCCGACCTCGCGGACGAACTGCTCGCGGCGGCCCTCCAGCATCTCGGCGATGCGGTAGAGGATCTGTCCGCGGTTGTAGGCGGTCGCGCCGGACCAGCCGCCGAAGGCCTTGCGGGCCGCGACGACCGCGTCACGCGCGTCCTTGCGGGAGGACAGCGGGGCGTTGGCCAGCCACTTGCCCTTCGAGTCCGTCACTTCGTACACCCGGCCGCTCTCGGAGCGGGGGAACTTGCCCCCGACGTACAGCTTGTAGGTCTTGAAGACGTTCAGGCGCGTGGTCGTCGACTCAGACATCGAGGTATGCCTCCAGGCCGTGGCGACCGCCCTCGCGGCCGAAGCCCGACTCCTTGTAGCCGCCGAAGGGCGAGGTCGGGTCGAACTTGTTGAACGTGTTGGCCCAGACGACGCCGGCGCGGAGCTTGTTGGCGACGGCGAGGATGCGCGAGCCCTTCTCCGTCCAGATGCCGGCGGACAGGCCGTACTGGCTGTTGTTGGCCTTCGCGACGGCCTCGTCGGGCGTGCGGAAGGTCAGGACGGACAGCACGGGGCCGAAGATCTCGTCGCGGGCGACGGTGTGCGCCTGGGTGACGTTCGTGAAGAGCGTCGGGGCGAACCAGTAGCCGGAGGACGGCAGCTCGCAGGCCGGGGACCAGCGCTCGGCGCCCTCGGCCTCGCCGGTCTCGGCGAGCGCCGTGATCCGGGCGAGCTGCTCGGCGGAGTTGATCGCGCCGATGTCGGTGTTCTTGTCGAGGGGGTCGCCCAGGCGCAGCGTGGAGAGGCGGCGCTTGAGGGAGTCCAGCAGCTCGTCGTGGATCGACTCCTGGACCAGCAGGCGGGAGCCCGCGCAGCAGACCTGGCCCTGGTTGAAGAAGATGCCGGTGACGATGCCCTCGACGGCCTGGTCGATGGGGGCGTCGTCGAAGACGATGTTGGCGCCCTTGCCGCCCAGCTCCAGGGTGACCTTCTTGTCGGTGCCGGCGATCGAGCGGGCGATGGCCTTGCCGACGGCGGTGGAGCCGGTGAAGGCGACCTTGTTGACGTCCGGGTGCTCGACGAGGGCAGCGCCCGCGTCGCCGTAGCCGGTGAGGATGTTGACGACGCCCCGGGGCAGGCCCGCCTGGCGGCAGATGTCCGCGAAGAACAGCGCCGACAGCGGCGTGGTCTCGGCGGGCTTGAGGACGACGGTGTTGCCCGCGGCGAGCGCCGGGGCGATCTTCCACGCGAGCATCAGCAGCGGGAAGTTCCAGGGGATGACCTGGCCGGCCACGCCGAGGGGGCGCGGGTCGGCGCCGTAGCCCGCGTGGTCGAGCTTGTCGGCCCAGCCCGCGTAGTAGAAGAAGTGGGCGGCGACCAGCGGGAGGTCCGCGTCGCGGGTCTCCTTGATCGGCTTGCCGTTGTCCAGGGTTTCCAGGACGGCGAGCTCGCGGCTGCGCTCCTGGATGATCCGGGCGATGCGGAAGAGGTACTTGGCGCGCTCGGAGCCGGGCAGCGCGGACCACTTCTCGAAGGCCTTGCGGGCGGCCTTGACGGCGCGGTCGACGTCGGCGGCGCCGGCCTGGGCGACCTCGGAGAGGACCTCCTCCGAGGAGGGGGAGACGGTCTTGAAGACCTTGCCGTCGGCGGCTTCGACGAACTCGCCGTCGATGAAGAGGCCGTAGGAGGGCGCGATGTCGACGACGGACCGCGACTCGGGGGCCGGTGCGTACTCGAAGAGGGATGCCATGGTGATCAGTCCACCGTCACGTAGTCGGGGCCGGAGTAACGCCCGGTGCTCAGCTTCTGGCGCTGCATGAGCAGGTCGTTCAGCAGGCTGGAGGCGCCGAAGCGGAACCATTCGTTGGTCAGCCAGTCCGCGCCGGCGGTCTCGTTGACCAGGACCAGGAACTTGATGGCGTCCTTGGTGGTGCGGATGCCGCCGGCCGGCTTCACGCCGATCTGGATGCCGGTCTGCGCCTTGAAGTCGCGGACGGCTTCGAGCATCAGCAGCGTGTTGGCGGGGGTGGCGTTGACGCCGACCTTGCCGGTGGAGGTCTTGATGAAGTCGGCGCCGGCGAGCATGCCGATCCAGGAGGCGCGGCGGATGTTGTCGTAGGTCGACAGTTCGCCGGTCTCGAAGATGACCTTCAGGCGGGCGGCGGTGCCGTCGGGGCGGACGCACGCCTCCTTGACGGCCTTGATCAGCTCGTACGTCTCCAGGTAGCGGCCGGCGAGGAAGGCGCCACGGTCGATGACCATGTCGATCTCGTCGGCGCCGGCGGCGACGGCGTCGCGGGTGTCGGCGAGCTTGACGGGCAGGGCCGCGCGGCCGGCCGGGAAGGCGGTGGCGACGGAGGCGACCTTGACGTCGGCGCCGTTCAGCGCGGCCTTGGCGGTGGCCACCATGTCGGGGTAGACGCAGACCGCGGCGGTCATGGGCGTCGTACGGTCGAGGGGGTCGGGGTTGACGGCCTTGGCGGAGAGCGCCCGGACCTTGCCCGGGGTGTCAGCGCCTTCGAGCGTCGTCAGGTCGATCATCGAGATGGCCAGGTCGATGGCGTACGCCTTGGCCGTCGTCTTGATCGAACGGGTGCCGAGGGAGGCCGCGCGGGCCTCCAGTCCGACCGTGTCGACGCCGGGCAGCCCGTGCAGGAAGCGGCGCAGCGCACTGTCGGACGTCGTCACGTCAGCGAATGCGGTGAGGGTGGTGGGCATGGTCACCACATGAGCATATCTACGCGCGTAGCGACCTGTCACCCCCCTCGGCGCACATATGGGCGTGACGTCCACCATCGGTGCGGCCGGGCCGGCCGCGGACCCGTACGGCAGAATCGGCGCCATGACTACGCCCTCCCCCCACGAGCCGGTCTACGACGACCGCGTCTACCGCTCCTCCATGGCCGTCGTCACCGGGGTGCTGCTGCTCGCGCTCATCGGCTGGCTGTGCGGGGACGCCGTCGTGCGCGGCGGGGGCTCGGCGCGCTGGACCGCGCTGGCCGTCGCCCTGTTCGCCGTGCCCATGACGATCGCCTTCACGGTCCGGCCGGCCGTCTTCGCCAACGACGACCGGATGCGGATCCGCAATCCCTTCCGGGTGATCGAGCTGCCCTGGGGCGCCGTGGACGCGGTGCGCGCCGGGTACTCGGCGGAGGTGCTGGCCGAGGGGTCGAAGTACCAGCTGTGGTCGGTGCCGGTGTCGCTGCGCGAGCGCAAGAAGGCGGCCCGCACCTTCAGCCGGCGCGAGGCGTTGGGCGGCAAGGGCCAAGGCCGCGGCGCGGGCGTCGCCGGAACGCCGACCCCGGCCGCGGCCCCCGAGGGCCCGCCGCGGGCGGCGGCCGACAAGGTCATCGACGAGCTGCGCGAACTCGCCGAGCGCGGCGCGGCGCGCCCCGGCGCGCAGGGCTCCGTCTCGGTGCGCTGGGCCTACGAGATCATCGTCCCGGCCGTCGTGGGCGCGGTGGCCCTCGTCGTCCTGTGGGCCACGGGCTGAGTCCCGCGGCCCACCGGCCCGCCGGCGGGCGACGCGGCCCCGCGAGCCCCCCGGGCGAGTGGCGTGGGCCACGGGACGGGGCCGGTCGGAACCGCCGCCACCGGGGGGCGCGTCCTGCCTGGTGTGCACCGTCATGAGGGCAGCGGCACCGCCGCCACCGCCACGCAGCTCCCCCTCCGGCTCCGGATCCTGGGCGGGGCCCTGCTGGCCGCGCATCTGGTGCTCGTCGGTTGGCTCACCCTGAGACCGCTGGACGTCCCCTGGACGGCCGCGTCGAACCTCACGTTCCTGGACGGGATCCGCGCCGACCTGGCCTACGGCCCGCTGGAGGCGGCCCGGCGGATCGGCGAGGGGCTGGCCCTGCTGGCCCCGCTCGGGGTGCTGCTGCCGCTGGCCGGGGGTCGGCTCGCGGCCGGGCCGTCGGGCGCGTGGGCCTCACTGGCCCGGACGCTCTCGGCGACGGTGCTGATCTCGCTCGGGATCGAGATGCTCCAGACGGCGGTGCCGGGGCAGGTGGTCGACGTCGACTCGCTGCTGCTGAACACCGCCGGCGCGCTGATCGCGCACGTGGCCGTCGTACCGGCCCTCAGGCGCAGGCTGCGGCGCTCTCAGGGGGTCACCCCGAGAATTACCAGGGTCGGCATCGGCCCGTGGACCGAGGTCCTGTCGGCGGTGCCGCGCGAGTATTGAGGCATCGCGAGGGGCACCTCACCTTCGCGCGAATCCCTACGAAGGAGAAGCCCCATGAGCGCGATTACCCGCCCCCGTGACGGACGGATGATCGGTGGCGTCTGCGCCGGACTCGCGCGGCGCTTCGGGATCAAGGCGCGGACGATGCGGATCATCTTCGTCGTCTCGTGCCTGCTGCCCGGTCCGCAGTTCCTGATCTACCTGGCGCTGTGGCTGCTGCTGCCCAACGAGAAGGCCTCCGCCGGCTCGGCGCGGACCGCCTGGTAACGACGGTCCGCGCGCCCGCCCGGGCTCCGGCCGGGGTCAGGCGACCTTCTTGACCTTCTCCAGCTGCTTGTCGACCACTTCGCGGGGGACCAGTGCCTTCTGGTCGGCGGCGGCCAGATTGAGGGCCATCAGCCGCACGACGGTGTCGCCCTCGCGCACGACGACGAGGTGGACCTGCGCGGAGACGTTCTGGGCGGCCACGGTGGTGGTCCAGCTGACGCTCTCGTCGCCGGGGGTCTTGTACGACGCCGCCTTCACGTCCTTGTAGGTGCCGGTCTGCTGCTCGACGGTGGCGGTGAAGCCGGAGGAGCAGGCCGCGACGGCCTCGCGCAGCCGGGACAGGACCCGCTTCGCGCCGGCCTCGTCGTAGGAGCTGACGGAGGCGGAGACCGCGAGTCCGACGGCCTTCTGGGAGCCGATGCCGCGGTTGACGGTCTGCCGTGCGGCGGGATCGGGCTTGTCGCCCATGATGTCGGCGAGCGGCTGGCAGGCCTTCTTGTCGGACTGCGGCTGACCGTCGGGGGCGTTGGGGTTCTTGCCCTGCGCCGAGATCTGGTAGCCGGCGAGATCGCCCTGCTCCAGCGCGGCGCGCTCCAGGCCGGTGGGCGCGGGCCGCGGTGTCGCGGAGCCCGCGGGGGCTCCGGGGGCGCCCGAGGCGGCCGCCGGGGAGTCCTTGGCGGCGGGGGCCTTGTCCGCCGCGGGGGTGTCCGTACCGCCGCAGCCGACGGCCGCGAACAGCAGGACGGGAACCAACGCGACCCTCGTCGCTCGTGCCTTGATGCGCATGACCAGAACCTCATACCCCGTGTGTCGGCGGCCGGTTGGGGGTGATGGTGACACACCGCACAGCGGCGCACACACCCCGTCGAAGGTGCGTGCGCCCGCCGTACGTGCGTGCGGATCGCGGCAGCGTCAGCCGCCGAGGCCGTTCAGCGCGCCGGTGGCCGGGGCGAGGCCGCCGAGGAGGCCGGTGACGGGGGCGGCGGCGTCGGTGGCCGGCTTGCCCTCCTCGCCGCTGACCTGCTGCTGGCTGGTGAGGCCCTGGACCGCGCCGAGCGCGTCGCCCAGGCCGACGGCCGGGGTGGCGGAGGCGGCGCCGGCGGCGGCCGCGACGAAGGCGGCGCCGAGCGCGGCGACACCGAGGGTCTTTGCAGACTTCTTCATGAAGGTCAGTCCTTGCGACGGGGAATTGAGCGGCTCCGCAAACTAGTCACTTCAAACCCCCGCCCGCAAACATCATCAAATACGAGAAAGCGCCCGGGAATTGCTCCTCCCGGGCGCTTTCGGTCCGTCAATCCGTGGCCTAGGCCGAGACGGAACCGCTGGTCGAAGCGGTCTGACGGAACAGCCACTCGGACTTCAGCTCCGCGTAACCGGGCTTGATCACGTCGTTGATCATGGCCAGTCGTTCATCGAAAGGAATGAACGCGGACTTCATCGCATTGACGGTGAACCACTGCATGTCGTCGAGCGTGTAGCCGAAGGTGTCCACCAGGTGCTCGAACTCGCGGCTCATGCTGGTGCCGCTCATCAGGCGGTTGTCGGTGTTGACCGTCAGCCGGAAGTGCAGCTTGCGCAGCAGGCCGATCGGGTGCTCGGCGTACGAGGCGGCCGCGGCGGTCTGGAGGTTCGAGGTGGGGCACATCTCCAGGGGGATGCGCTTGTCGCGGACGTAGGAGGCCAGGCGACCCAGCTTCACCGACCCGTCGGCGGCGACCTCGATGTCGTCGATGATCTTCACGCCGTGACCGAGGCGGTCGGCGCCGCACCACTGCAGGGCCTGCCAGATCGACGGCAGGCCGAAGGCCTCGCCCGCGTGGATGGTGAAGTGGTTGTTCTCGCGCTTGAGGTACTCGAACGCGTCGAGGTGGCGGGTGGGAGGGAACCCCGCCTCGGCGCCGGCGATGTCGAAGCCGACCACGCCGTTGTCGCGGTAGCGGTTGGCCAGCTCGGCGATCTCCAGCGCGCGAGCGGCGTGGCGCATCGCGGTGAGCAGGGCGCCGATGCGGATGCGGTGGCCGTTGGCCCGCGCGCGGCGCTCGCCCTCGCGGAAGCCGTCGTTGACCGCCTCGACGACCTCTTCGAGGGTCAGACCGGCTTCGAGGTGCTGCTCGGGGGCGTAGCGGATCTCGGCGTAGACGACGCCGTCCTCGGCGAGGTCCTCGGCGCACTCGGCGGCGACGCGGAAGAGCGCCGCCTTCGTCTGCATGACGGCGCAGGTGTGCGCGAACGTCTCCAGGTAGCGCGGGAGGGAGCCGGAGTCGGCGGCGTCGCGGAACCAGACGCCGAGCTTGTCGGCGTCGGTCTCGGGCAGCTTGTCGTAGCCGACCTCGCGGGCCAGCTCGATGATGGTCCCGGGCCGCAGGCCACCGTCGAGGTGGTCGTGCAGCAGCACCTTCGGGGAGCGGCGGATCTGATCCGGGGTGGGCAGGTTGGCGGTCTCGCTCGTCATCTGCGCACTCTAGCTCCTACGCGCGTAGAGCACGCGTCGGCATCGGCGGTCGATATGTAACAGAGACCGTAAGGACGGGTGGTGTACACCTCCGCGTCTGAGACTGTTCCGCCATGGCACAGCATGCGCCGCCGGCGCGCGGGGCCCGCCTGGGGCGGGCTGCCGGCGCGAACGGCTCGGTCTCGACGGTCAGTGGTGTGGTGCTCCTGCTCCCCGGAGCGTCCCGGTTCTCCCCCGGTCCGGTGCGCCCGCTCGCGCGCGCCCTGGCCCGGGCGGGCGGTGCGCGGGGCCTGGTCGCGCACGGTGTCGTGCACGGCGACGCGCCCCGGGAGGAGGCCGCGCACTGGGCCGCCGAGGAGGTGGTGCGCCGGTACGGGGACGTGCCGGTGTGCCTGGCCGGCTACGGGGCCGGCGGTCGGGCGGCGCTCTTCGCCGCCGGGCACGCGGCGGTCAACTCCGTGCTGGCGATGGCCCCTTGTCTGGCGGAGAGTGCGGACGACCGCTCCCCTGAACCGGTGAAACAGCTCGCCGGCCGACAGGTGTTGATCGTGCACGGCACCAACGACGCGCGCAGCGACCCGGAGTCCTCCTTCCGGCTCGCCGAGCGGGCGAAGAAGGCGAATCGTTCCACGTGCCGTTTCGAGGTGCACTCGGACGGCCACGGCTTACGGGAGCACCGGGAGGAAGTCGTGGCGCTGGGCGTGGACTTCGTCCTCGGGGCGATGTTCTCGGGCCCCTGGTCGCGGCCGGTCGTCGACGCCCTGGCCGCGCCCCCGCCGCTGGGGTTGCGGATGCCGCTGGCCTCGGGGTTCGGGCGTTCGCCGCGGGGCCGGTCCGGGCCCCGGGCGCGAGCGTAGAGTGGGAACGGACTCGGGGCACTCCTCTCCCGGAGGCGATGGGCCATGGCCGGACTGGTGCGCAGGAACTTCGACAGCGCCGACGAGACGCGACCCTTCGAGGCCGGTACGGGCAGGCTGGACCTGATCCGGACCGACGGCGGGGACGTGGGGCGCGCGGTGTTCGAGCCGGGCTGGCGCTGGTCGCTCCACATCAAGCCGCTGGCGGGTACGGACAGCTGCCGGGCGGCGCACACGGGGTACGTGGCGAGCGGTCGGATGCGCGTCGTGATGGACGACGGCGAGGACACGGAGTTCGGCCCCGGGGACTTCATGCAGGTGGCGCCCGGGCACGACGCGTGGGTGGTGGGCGACGAGCGGTGCGTGGTGGTCGACTGGACCGGGTTCCGCGACTACGCGAAGCCCGCGTAGCCGGCGCGGTCCGCGTCCGAGGGACGCAGCAGGGCGGTGGCGCGGTCGAGGGCCCCGTGCAGGGCGGCGGCGGTCGGGGCCGAGGCGATGACGTGCGCGTGGTGCAGGGCGCCGGTCGGGGCGTGGCGCACGGTCGCGTGCGCGGGCACGTCCAGGCGGGCCCGTACGACGCCGGGCACCGCGCGGGCCGCGGCGAGGGCCGGCGCGGCCAGGGCCAGGCGTAACCCGGGCGGGAAGTCGACGTAGCGCAGTCCGGCGTGGGCGGCGCGGGGGCGGCGGGGCGGGTCGGGCAGGCCGAGGGCGGCGGCGAGGGCGAGGGCGAGCACGTCGGTGCCGTGGGCCAGGCGCAGCAGTCGTACGAGGTCCTCGGCGCCGGGGCGGGCGTGCGCCTCGATCAGGCGGGGGCCGCGCGGGGTGAGGACGACCTCGGTGTGGGAGGGGCCGTCGCGGTGGCCGGCGAGGTCGAGGACGGCCCGTACGAGGGCCCGTACGGCTTCGGCCTCGGCGGGGTCCAGGGCGACCGGCAGTTCGTGGCCGACGGCGGCGAGGTCGGGGCCGGTCAGGCGGCGGGTCCAGCCGAGGACGCGGTGGCGGCCCTGCCGGGAGAGGGCTTCGACGGCGAGCTCGGGCCCTTCGAGGAACTCCTCGACCAGGAGGTCGGTGACCTCGGGGTAGGAGCCCGCGGCCGCCCGCGCCGCGGCGTCGTCGACGAGCAGCCCGACCCCCTCCCCGCGCTCGCCCCAGCGGGGCTTGACCACGCAGGGGTAGCCGATGAGGCCGGCGATGAAGGGCAGCAGCGAGGCCCGGCCGCAGCGCGCGAAGGAGACGGGGCGGCCCGGGTGGAGGGTGTTGGAGCGGGCGCGCAGGACGGCCTTGTCCATGAGGGCGGTGACGGCGGCGGGGGTGGCGGTGCCGGGCAGGCCGAGCGCCTCGTTCGCGCGGGCGGCGGCGAGCGCCGTCGCGGGGCCGAAACCGAAGACGGCGGCGCGGCCCCGGCGGACCTCCTCCAGCCCGCCGATCTCCTCGACGAGGCGGGGGTGGTCGCGCCAGTCCGTCCGTACCCGCCGCTCCGCCCCCTCACGGTCGGATGGCACCGATGGATCCGGCGCGACCACCACGGTGCGCGTTCCCGCGCGGCGTGCGGCCGCCACCTCGGCGGTGCGTGGACTGAGCAGGACGGCGACGGGTCTGTCCCGTCGGCCGGTGGTCTCTCGCAGCAATCCGCGCTCCCCCCGTCACGCCGTGCCTCCACTGTGCCGGTTCGGCATATGCCGGACGTACGGGTTCAGGCGTCCACTTGCCGCCTTGCGGGAACACGAGGGGTTTATAAACGCGTACAGGCAGGGACGAATACGCATATGCCAGCCGAAGCCGACGGAGTCAGCGGGGTCGACGGGACTGCGGGGCCCGACGGGACCCGCGGCCCGCGCGCGGGCGAGCTGAGCCCCGCCGCGCGCCGCCTGTACGCGTACGCCGTCGAGCGGCACTCCTTCACGCCGCAGGAGGCCACCACCGCGCTGGGCGCCCGCGCGGGCGCCGCCGTCACCGAGCTGGCCGCGGCACACCTGTTGCAGCGCGCCCCCGGCGGCGGGCCGGACCGCTGGAGCGCGGTGGCGCCCCGGGCGGCGGCGGCCCGGGCCCTGGCCCCGCTGGCGCTGCTGGTGCGGGAGACCCACGACGAGATGGACCGGCTGCGCGGGCGCCTGGAGGCGCTGGTGCCCGCGTACGAGGCGGGCAGCGCGCGCCGGGAGCCGGGCGCCGGCGAGCGGCTGGAGCTGGTGACGGACCTGGGGGCGGTGCGCGGGCTGATCTCCGAGCTGGTGGCGGGGTGCGAGCGGGAGCTGCTCACCTCGCAGCCGGGCGGGGGGCGGCCCCTGGAGACCCTGGAGGAGGCCGTCGGGCGGGACGAGTCGCTGCTGGCGCGCGGGGTGCGGATGCGGACGATCTACCAGCACACGGCGCGCTACTCGCGGCCGACGGCGGCGTACGTGGAACGCGTGACGGCGCTGGGCGCGCAGGTGCGCACCCTGGGCGACGGGCTGATGCGCATGCTGGTCTTCGACGAGCGGACGGGGCTGATGGCGGTGCCGGACCGGGCCGGGGCGGCCCTGGTGGTGCGGGAGCCGAGCGTCGTGCACTTCATGACGGCGGCCTTCGAACGGTCCTGGCTGGGCGCGCGGCCGTTCCCCACGACGGTGAGCCCGGAGGCGGCCCGCTCCCTCTCCGACGAGCTGCGGCAGACGATCGTGCGGCTGCTGTCGGAGGGGCTGGAGGACAAGGTGATCGCGCGCCGGCTCGGGATGTCGGAGCGCACCTGTCAGCGGCACATCGCGGAGATCATGCGGGCGGTGGGCGCCAAGTCCCGTTTCCAGATGGGGTACTTGCTGTCCCTGAACGCGGAGAAGGACGGGGCGGAGGACACCGCCTAGGCGCGGTGGGGTCGGCGGGGTGGCGGCCGGTCAGGCCGGGGGTTCCAGTTCCGGGATCAGGCGACCGCGCCGCGAGAGGAGGAACCGCTTGAACTCCGCGACCGGCGGGGTGTCGGGGTGGCCGTCGAGCCAGGCGACGCCGATCTCCCGGACGGCGCGCGGGGCGGTCACCGTCAGCTCGACCACCCCCGGCCGGGGCACGGCGGGCGGCGGCAGCAGGGCCACGCCGAGACCGGCTGCGACCAGGCCCCGCAGGGTCTCGGCCTCCTCCCCCTCGAAGGCCACGCGCGGGGTGAAGCCGGCCTCCGCGCACAGGTCGTCGGTGATGCGGCGCAGGCCGTAGCCGGCCTCCAGGGTGACGAAGGTTTCCTCTGCGGCCTCGGCGAGGCGGATCCGCTTGCGCACGGCGAGGCGGTGGTCGTCGGGGACCACCAGGCGCAGCCGTTGTTCGTCCAGGCGTCGGGCCACGAGGTCGGGGGCGTCGGGCAGCGGGGAGGTGAGGCAGAGGTCGAGTTCGCCGGCGCGCAGCTTCTCCAGCATGGCCTCGCCGTAGTTCTGGACGAGCGCGAAGCGCACGCCCGGGTGGTCGGCGCGGAAGGCCCGGATCAGGCCGGGCACGGTCTCGGGGCCCAGGGTGTGCAGGAAGCCGAACGCGACCTTGCCGAAGGCGGGGTCGGCGTCCCGTTGGACGGATCCGGCGGCGTGGGCGATCTTGTCGAGGGCCTGCTCGGTGGAGGCGAGGAAGGCGCGGCCCGCGGTGGTGAGGGTGACGGTGCGGCCCTTGCGGGCGAACAGCGTGACGCCCAGGTCCTGTTCGAGGCGGACCACGGCCCGGGACAGGGTGGACTGGGGCACGCCCAGCTCCTGCGCGGCGCGGGTGACGTGCTCGTGCCGGGCGACGGCGGCGAACCAGGCCAGCCTGGGGGCCAGCATGGTTGTCACGGCCATGTCTTCTTCGTAACGGTTCGTTGACATGCGCCCCTCTGAACTGCGCTGATGCGTGAGTGGATCGATTATGGCGAATTCGTGCATTGGACGCATGAAAAAGACGGGCCTACCGTCGACGTATGCCTCCCGCTCATACCGGGGCGCCCGTGAAGCCGGGCGCCTCCACCCCGTCGTCCCCTCTCCCCTACGAGGCCCCCGCCCGGGACCCGCGCCCCGCACCGCGCGCCCCCGAGCGGCACGCGCCCGAGCGGCACGCGCCCGGCCGACCCGGCTACCGCCGGATGAGCCTCGCGCTGTTCGCCGCCGGACTCGCCACCTTCGCCCTCCTCTACTCCACCCAGGCCCTGCTGCCCGCGATCTCCGCCGGGTTCGGCGTGACGGCGGGTCAGGCCAGTTGGACGGTGTCCGCGGCCACCGGCTCGCTCGCCCTGTTCGTCCTGCCGCTGAGCGCCCTGTCGGAGCGGTTCGGCCGGACCCGGATGATGACCTGGTCGCTGGTGGTCGCCGTGGCCGTCGGCCTGCTGGTGCCGTTCGCGCCGAACCTGGAGTGGCTGGTCGTGCTGCGGGCGGTGCAGGGAGCGGCGATCGCCGGCGTTCCCGCCTCCGCGATGGCCTACCTGGCGGAGGAGGTCCGACCGAAGGCACTGGTCGGGGCGATCGGCCTGTTCGTGGCGGGCAATTCCATCGGCGGCATGAGCGGCCGCGTCGTCACCGGGTGGGCCGCGCAGGCGTGGGGCTGGCGGGCCGGGCTGACGGCCGTCGGACTGATGGCGCTGGCGTGCGCGGTGGCCTTCCTGGTGCTGCTGCCCCGGGCGCGGTTCTTCCGTCCGGCCTCGCTGGATCCGCGCGCGGTGGGGCGTACCGTCGCCGGGCACCTGCGCGATCCGCTGCTGCTGCGGCTGTACGGGATCGGCGCGCTGTTCATGACCGTCTTCGGGGCGGTGTACACGGTGATCGGCTACCGGCTGATCGACGAGCCGTTCTCGCTGGGCCAGGGCGTCGTCGGGTCGATCTTCCTGGTGTACCTGGTGGGGACGGTCTCCTCGGCGGCGGCGGGCGGGCTGGTGGCGCGGGCCGGGCGGCGCGGGGCGCTGTACCTGGCCGTGACCACGACCGCGCTGGGTCTGCTGCTGTCCCTCGCGGACTCGCTGGCCGCGATCCTGGCGGGGCTGGTGCTGATCACCGCGGGATTCTTCGCCGGTCACGCCGTGGCCTCGGCGGCGGTCAGCCGGACCGCGACGACGGGCCGGGCGCAGGCCTCGGCGCTGTACCAGTCCGCGTACTACCTCGGCTCCAGCGCCGGCGGCACCCTGGGCGCGCTGGCCTACCACGCCTCGGGCTGGGCGGCCACGGTCGGGATCGCGCTGCTCGCGGTGGTGGGCGTCGTCGCGATCACCCTGTGGGGTTCGCACGCAGCGCGCGCCGAGCGCCGGCTGTCGGCCGTGGCCGCCGCGGCGCGCTGAGGCGGGAGCGGGGTCGGGGAGCCGGTTCGGGAGCCGGCCCCAGGCCGAGTCCGGGCCGGCTCCCGGGCTGAGGAAAAATACGCCGTCCCGTTACGGTCCACCCCCTTGTCGGGCGGGCATCGATCCGTCAAGGTGCGATTCCGACAGGGGAGGGACCGGATGGCGGGGATACGCACGCGCGCGCGGCGACGGGCCGCGGTGGTGTTCGGCGGGGCGTTGGCACTGGCCGCGCCGCTGGTGGTCGCGGGGGGCGGATCGGCGTCGGCCGCCGCCTGCAACGTGACCACGGGGCCGCACCAGCGGCAGGTGGAGCAGTTCCTGGGGCGGCCGGTGGACGGGGTGCAGTCGGCGGCCGACTGCCTCGCCATCCAGAGCTTCCAGGCCACCCACGGGATCACGCCGACGGCGGGGTACGCGGGCCCGCTGACGTGGCAGACGATGAACACGATGCTGGCCCAGCGGGCGGCCGGGAAGAACCCGAACGCCGCCGGTCAGTGCCCCACCAACCGGGGCCGGATCGCCTGCGTCGACCTGACGCGGCAGCTCAGCTGGATCCAGGACGGCACGGTGCTGAAGTACGGTCCGGTGCCGGTCCGCACGGGCAAGGCCGGGACCCCGACCCGGACCGGCCTGAAGAAGATCTACTACCGGAGCATCAACCACTGGTCGACGATCTACAACGTCGCGATGCCCTACTCGCAGTTCTTCGACGGGGGCATCGCCTTCCACTCGGTCACCAAGAGCATGTGGAACCCGCCCGGTTCCGGTGGCTGCGTGAACATGACCACGACCGACGCCAAGGCCTACTGGAGCATGCTGGGCAACGGCGAGGACGTCTACGTGTACGGCCGCAAGCCCGGGACCTGAGCCCTCCCCGGCTGCCGTTGTCAGTGCCCTCGGGTAGTTTCCGAAGAGAGCGGAAACCACCTGGGGGACGACAGCCATGAGTGATCTCGCCACCACGCCGACGGAAGCGGACCCGACCGATCTGGACTCCGCGATGGAGCGCCACCGGGTGGAGCTGACCGGCTACTGCTACCGGATGCTCGGTTCGGCCTTCGACGCCGAGGACGCCGTGCAGGAGACGTACATCCGCGCCTGGCGGGCCCACGCGCGGTTCGAGGGCCGTTCCTCGCTGCGTTCGTGGCTGTACCGGATCGCCACCAACGTCTGCCTGGACCAGCTGAACGCGGGCCGCAAGCGGGCCCGCCCGATGGACTTCGGCGCCCCGCAGCACCAGGCCTCCGCCGTGCTCAACGAGCGGCCCGAGGTGACCTGGCTGGAGCCGGTGCCGGACGGGCGGGTGCTGCCGCAGACCGCCGATCCGGCCGAGACGGCGCTGGCCAGGGAATCGGTGCGGCTGGCCTTCGTCGCCGCCCTCCAGCACCTGCCGGCCAAGCAGCGGGCCGTGCTGATCCTGCGCGAGGTGCTGGCCTGGAAGGCCGACGAGGTGGCCCGGCTCCTCGACACCACCGTGGCCTCCGTGAACAGCGCCCTGCAACGGGCCCGGGCCACCCTCGCGGGCCGCGAACTGCGCGCGAGCGACCCCGTCGACCCGCTCGACGGGGAGCAGGCCAAGCTGCTGGAGGCGTACCTGTCGGCCTTCGAGGCCTACGACATCACCCGGCTGACCACCCTGCTGCACGAGGACGCGGTGCTGTCGATGCCGCCGTACGACCTGTGGCTGCGCGGGCACGAGGACATCGCCGCCTGGCACCTGGAGCAGGGCATCGGCTGCAAGGGCTCGCGCCTGGTGCCCACCACGGCGAACGGTCTGCCGGCCTTCGGCCAGTACCGGCCGCGCGAGGACGGCGCGCCCGGGTACGTGCCGTGGGCGCTCCAGGTGCTGGAGGTCTCACAGGGGAAGATCGTCGGGCTGAACGCCTTCCTCGACACCGACCGCTGGTTCCCGCTCTTCGACCTCCCCGAGCAGCTCGACGAGACCGACGAGGCCCAGCAGGGCGCGTAAGGGCGGCGGCGCCCCGACGACGGTGAACGCGCCGCGTCCGCGGGCGGTCAGCCGCAGCCGGGCCAGGGCCTCGACGGCGAGGAGGTCCGGCGCCGTGACGGCGGTCGCGTCGCACACCACCGCCCGGGCCCCGTCGTCGTAGAGGCGGGCCAGTCGGGCGCACAGCAGGGGCACCTCCGCGCGGCGGGGGCCGGGTCCGGGCAGTTCGATGCGTGGGGTCGTCACGAGGGGCTGACTCGCCGGGGCCCCGGAACTCATCGGCCGGGCGCGGGGCGGTACGACGAAGCCCTCCCGCGCCGTGGGGTGCGGGAGGGCTTCGCCCCGGGGCGGTGCCCCAGGGGGGACCGTTACGCGATGCGGTCCAGGACGATCGGGGTCGGCGAGAACGCGGTGCCCGCCGGGGCGACGTCGTAGGAGCCCTCCAGGGAGGCCAGGGCGTACTCGAACTTCTCCGGGGTGTCGGTGTGCAGGGTCATCAGCGGCTGGCCCGCGGTGACCGTGTCGCCCGGCTTGGCGTGCAGCTCGATGCCGGCGCCGGCCTGCACCGGGTCCTCCTTGCGGGCGCGGCCCGCGCCCAGGCGCCAGGCGCCGACGCCGACCGCGTACGCGTCCAGGCGGGTCAGGACGCCCGAGGCGGAGGCGGTGACCACGTGCTGCTCGCGGGCGACGGGCAGGGCCGCGTCCGGGTCGCCGCCCTGGGCCGCGATCATCCGGCGCCACACGTCCATCGCGGAGCCGTCGGCGAGGGCCTTGGCCGGGTCGGCGTCCTTGATGCCGGCGGCGTCCAGCATCTCCCGGGCCAGGGCCAGGGTCAGCTCGACGACGTCGGAGGGGCCGCCGCCCGCCAGCACCTCGACGGACTCGCGGATCTCCAGGGCGTTGCCCGCGGTGAGGCCCAGCGGGGTGGACATGTCGGTGAGCAGGGCGATCGTCTTGACGCCGCTGTCGGTGCCGAGGGCGACCATCGTGGAGGCCAGCTCGCGGGCGTCCTCGATGTTCTTCATGAAGGCGCCGGTGCCGACCTTGACGTCCAGGACGAGCGAGCCGGTGCCCTCGGCGATCTTCTTCGACATGATCGAGGAGGCGATCAGCGGGATGGCCTCGACGGTGCCGGTGACGTCGCGCAGGGCGTAGAGCTTCTTGTCGGCGGGGGCCAGGCCGTCGCCGGCGGCGCAGATGACGGCGCCGGTGGTGTCGAGGACGTTCAGCATCTCCTCGTTCGAGAGCAGCGCGCGCCAGCCGGGGATGGACTCCAGCTTGTCGAGGGTGCCGCCGGTGTGGCCGAGGCCGCGGCCGGAGAGCTGCGGCACGGCCGCGCCGCAGGCGGCGACGAGCGGGGCCAGCGGGAGGGTGATCTTGTCGCCGACGCCGCCGGTGGAGTGCTTGTCGGCGGTCGGGCGGGAGAGGGAGTCGAAGTTCATCCGCTCGCCGGAGGCGATCATCGCCGCGGTCCAGCGGGCGATCTCGGAGCGGTTCATGCCGTTGAGGAGGATGGCCATGGCCAGCGCAGACATCTGCTCGTCGGCGACGACCCCGCGGGTGTACGCGTCGATGACCCAGTCGATCTGCTCGGGGCTGAGCTCGCCGCGGTCCCGCTTGGTGCGGATGACGGAGATGACGTCCATGAGGTGACTTCCTTCTACGCGCATAGAGAGAGGGGTTGGGGAGAGGGGAAGGGAGACGGCCCTCCGCCCGCGGGGGCGAAGGGCCGTCGGTACGGCTATTTCAGGTGGTCGGGCCCGAAGGCCTGCGGCAGCATCGCGCTCAGCGGCAGGATCCCGTCCGGCGTCTCCACCAGCAACTCGGGACCGCCGAACTCGTAGAGCAGCTGACGGCAGCGCCCGCACGGCACGAGGCTCTGCCCCTTGCCGTCCACGCAGGTGAAGTGGGTCAGCCGACCGCCGCCGCCGGCCTGGAGGGCGGAGACCAGGCCGCACTCCGCGCACAGGCCGAGGCCGTAGCTGGCGTTCTCGACGTTGCAGCCGGTCACGACCCGCCCGTCGTCCACGAGGGCCGCGACGCCGACCGGGAAGCCCGAGTAGGGGGCGTACGCGTGGGTCATCGCCTCGCGCGCCGCGACCCGCAGGGCCTCCCAGTCCACGCCGGCGCCCTCGTGCGCCGCGGGGTCCGGGGTCACTTGCCCTGGCCCTTGCGGTACGGCATGCCGTCCGCCTTCGGCATCCGCAGGCGCTGCGCCGACAGGGCGAGCACGAGCAGCGTCGTCAGGTACGGGGCGGCGTCCACGAACTGGCTCGGGATCGAGTCGGTCGTCGCGTACCAGACGAACAGCAGGACGGCGAAGACCGCCGAGATGCCGGCCTGGAGGTACTTCTTGCGGTACGCCTGCCACGCCGCGACGAGCACCAGCAGGATCGCGACCAGGAGCAGCAGGGCGTGGACGTTCTCGGAGCCGCGCAGCTTGAGGCTGTCGACGAAGCCGAAGAGGCCGGCGCCCAGCGCCATGCCGCCCGGCATCCAGTTGCCGAAGATCATCGCGGCGAGACCGATGTAACCGCGACCGCCGGTCTGGCCCTCCTGGTAGATCGGGCTGGCGACCTCGGAGAGGAAGACGCCGCCGAGACCGGCGAGGGCGCCGGAGACGACCACGGCGATGTACTTGTACTTGTACACGTTGACGCCGAGGGACTCGGCGGCGATCGGGTTCTCGCCGCAGGAGCGCAGGCGCAGGCCGAAGGTGGTGCGCCACAGCACCCACCAGGTGCCGGGGATGAGCAGCAGCGCGACGACGGTCAGCAGGGACAGACCGGTGACGAGGCCGCCGATCACGCCGGCGAGGTCGGAGACGAAGAACCAGTGCTTGCCCTGGAGGCTGTCCATCCAGTCGGACAGCCCCGGCACGGTGATCTTGTAGATCTCCTCGACGCGCGGGGACTGCTTGGAGGAGCCGCCCGGGGCGTCGGCGAAGGTGAAGTTCGACAGGTACTGGGTGAAACCGAGCGCCAGGATGTTCACGGCCACACCGGAGACGATGTGGTTGACGTTGAACGTGACGGTGATGATCGCGTGGAGCAGGCCGCCGAGCGCGCCGCCGGCGATGCCGACGAGGACACCGGTCCAGGGGCCCCACTGGTAACCGGCCCAGGCACCGAACCAGGTGCCGAGGATCATCATGCCTTCGAGGCCGATGTTGACGACGCCCGCGCGCTCGGCCCACAGACCGCCGAGACCGGCGAGGCCGATCGGCACGGCGAGGGAGAGGGCGCCGGAGACCTGGCCGACGGAGGTCAGGTCGTTGGCGCCGCTGATGATGCGGACCAGCGAGACGAGCGCGAGGCCGCCGGCGATGATCAGCATGATGGTGGCCAGGCTGAGCTTCGAGCGGCCGCCCTGCTTCTTCGGGGCGGCGTTCTTCGTGGGAACGGTGCTGGTGCTCACGCCGCGACCTCCTTCTCGGTCTTGATGGCGTGGCCCGCGGCCAGTTCCTCGCCGACCTTCTGCTGCTGGCGGCGGATCCCGTAACGGCGGACGAGCTCGTAGGAGACGACCACCGCGATCACGATCAGGCCCTTCATGATCGTGCCGATCTCCTTCGCGAACCCGGCCGTGTCGAGCGAGGCCGAGGCCTTGTCGATGAAGGCCATCAGGAAGGCGGCGAAGAGGATGCCCACCGGGCTGTTGCGGCCGAGCAGCGCGATGGTGATGCCGGTGAAGCCGACGCCCACCGGGAAGGACAGGTTGTACGTGTGCGTCTCGCCCAGCAGCTGCGGCATGCCGGACAGACCGGCGACGGCGCCCGAGATCAGCATCGAGGTGATGATCATCTTCTTGGCGTCCACGCCGGAGGCCTGGGCGGCGGACTCGCTGGCACCGGTGGCGCGCAGGTCGAAGCCGAAGCGGGTGCGGTTGAGCACGAACCAGTAGACGACGCCCAGGGCGAAGGCCACGAAGGTGAAGCCGTAGATCTCCAGCCCGTCGCCGATCGTCAGGGCGGGGAACCAGCCGGACTCGGCGATGTCGCCGGTCGTCAGGTCGTTGGAGCCTTCGGGCTGCACGCCGAGGTTCTTCGGCAGGATCAGCCAGGCGATCAGGCTGGTCGCGATGGCGTTCAGCATGATCGTCGAGACGACCTCGCTGACGCCGCGCTTGGCCTTGAGGACACCGGCGATGCCGGACCAGAAGGCACCGGTCAGCATGGCGACGAGCACGATCAGCAGGATGTGCAGCGGGCCCGGCAGGGTGACGGCCGTGCCGACGACCGCGGAGACCATCGCGGCCAGGCGGTACTGGCCGTCGACGCCGATGTTGAAGAGGTTCATGCGGAAGCCGATGGCGACGGCCAGGGCTGCCAGGTAGTACGTGCCCGCCTGGTTGAGGATGAGGACCTGGACGTCCTCGTAACCGGCGTTCTCGACCATGAGGCGCAGCGGTTCGATCGGGTCGATGCCCGTCGCCGCCAGCACGACCATGGTCAGCAGGAAGGCGGTGACCAGCGCGAGCAGCGGTCCCGCGGCGGCGATGAGCAGCCGGTCCTTGTCGAATTTCTTCATCGGGCCTCGTCCTCCGGGGAGTCGGTACCAGCGTCGGTACCGGCGGCGGAGTGGTTGTCGGGGGCTTCCAGGTGCCCGGAGGCGGCGCCCGTCATGGCGGTGCCGAGCTCCTCGGGGGTGACGGTCGCGGGGTCGGCGTCCGCGACCAGGCGGCCGCGGTAGATCACGCGCAGGGTGTCGGACAGGCCGATGAGCTCGTCCAGGTCGGCGGAGATCAGGAGCACGGCCAGGCCCTCGCGGCGGGCCTCGCGGATGGCGTCCCAGATCTGCGCCTGCGCACCGACGTCCACACCGCGGGTCGGGTGGGCGGCGATGAGGAACTTCGGGTTGTGGCTCATCTCGCGGCCGACGATCAGCTTCTGCTGGTTGCCGCCGGAGAGCGAGGCCGCGGTGACGTCGATGCCGGGCGTGCGGACGTCGTACTCGCGCACGATGCGCTCGGTGTCCTTGCGCGCGGCCTTCGGGTCGAGGATGCCCTTCCTGGAGTTCGGCGCCTCGGTGACGTGACCGAGGATGCGGTTCTCCCACAGGGGGGATTCCAGGAGCAGGCCGTGGCGGTGACGGTCCTCGGGGATGTACCCGATGCCGCCCTCGCGACGGGCGCGGACGGGCGACTTGGTGATGTCCTTGCCGTCCAGCGTGATGACGCCCGAGTCGGCCGAAGCCATGCCCATGAGGGCCTCGATGAGCTCGGTCTGGCCGTTGCCCTCGACGCCGGCGATCCCGAGGACCTCGCCCTTGTGGATCGTGAAGTCGACGTCGTCCAGGAGCAGGCGACCGACGGCGACGTTCTCGCGGGCGGCGGAGTCGGCCGGGGCGGCGGGCGCGAGGACCTCCGGCTCGGCGACGACCACGTCGCTCGCGGCCAGGGTCAGCCCCTTGACCTGGAGCATCGGGACGTCCGTCACCGTGGACTCGCGGGTCTCCGGGGAGGGCAGTTCCGCGCCGACCATCAGCTCGGCGAGCTGCTTGGGGGTCGCGGTCCTCGGGTCGGCGGTGCCGACCGTGGTGCCGCGGCGGATGACGGTGATGTCGTCGGCGACCTTCAGCACCTCGCCCAGCTTGTGCGAGATGAAGATGACGGTCAGGCCCTCGGCCTTGAGCTCGCGCAGGTTGTCGAAGAGGGCGTCCACCTCCTGCGGCACGAGCACGGCGGTCGGCTCGTCGAGGATGAGGATCTTCGCGCCGCGGTAGAGGACCTTGAGGATCTCCACGCGCTGGCGGTCGGCCACGCCGAGGTCCTCGATCAGGGCGTCGGGGCGCACGCCGAGGCCGTACGCGTCCGAGATCTCCTTGATCTTCTTGCGGGCCTTGGCGCCGATGCCGTGGAGCTTCTCGCCGCCGAGGACGACGTTCTCCAGCACGGTGAGGTTGTCGGCCAGCATGAAGTGCTGGTGGACCATGCCGATGCCGCGGACGATGGCCTCGCCGGGGCTGCTGAAGGAGACCTGCTCCCCGTCGATGGCGATGGTGCCCTCGTCCGGCTTCTGCATGCCGTAGAGGATCTTCATCAGGGTCGACTTGCCGGCGCCGTTCTCGCCGATCAAGGCGTGGACCGTGCCCTTGCGGACGCTGATCGCGATGTCCTTGTTGGCGACGACGCCGGGGAAGCGCTTGGTGATGCCGTGCAGTTCGACGGCGAGAGGGGGGCTGGACGCGTTGATGACGCACTCTCCTTGGCGCGGAAGGAGCTGGAAAGCCAAGTTGGCAGGGGGGACAGGGCGGGGGAGAGAAGGTATCGCGTCCACGATGCCTCTACGCGCGTAGCACTGTCGAAAGTGAAAACTTGCGGCCAACCGGCCACAAGTCGACACGGACTGGGGAGGGACGCGGGTCGGGGCCCGGGAGCGGTGGAGACCGCTTCCGGACCCCGGAGCCCGCGACCGTTCGTCAGACGGGGCCTTACGGCGCGGTCTTGACGGTGATCTTCTTCGCGATGATGTCGGCCTTCGCCTTGTCCACGGCGGCGATGAGGTCGGTCATCTTCTTGTACTCGGGGTTGGAGTCGGCCAGGCCGACGCCGTCCTTGTCGAGGCCGTAGCGGATCTCGCCGGCCTCGGGCTTGCCGTCCTTGACCGACTTGATCAGGTTGAAGACGGAGTCGGAGACGTCCTTGGTGACCGAGGTCAGGATGCGCTCCTTGTACTTCGACAGACCGGCCTGGTTGTACTGGTCGGAGTCGACGCCGATGGCCCACGCGCCCTTGTTGGCGGCGGCCTCGATGGCGCCCGAGCCGGCCAGACCGGCGGCCGCGTAGATCACGTCCGCGCTGGCGTCCAGCTGACCCTGCGCGGCGGCCTTGCCGAGGTCGGGCTTGGCGAAGCCCTCGAAGTTCGGCGGCTGCGACAGGTACTTGGTGAGGACCTTGGCGTTCGGGTTGGTGTCCTTGACGCCCTGCGCGAAGCCGGCCTCGAACTTCTTGATCAGCGGGACCTCGACACCACCGATGAAGCCGACCGTGCCGGACTTGGACGCCTTGGCGGCGGCGACGCCGGCCAGGTAGGAGCCCTGCTCCTCGTTGAAGACGAGGTTGGCGATGTTCGGGCCGGTGACCGAGGTGTCGTCGATGATGCCGAACGTGGTGTTCGGGAACTTCGCGGCGACCTTCTTGACGGCCGGGGCGTAGGCGAAGCCGACGCCGATGACCGGGTTGTTGCCCTTGCGCGCCAGCTCGGTCAGGCGCTGGACCTTGTCGGCCTCGCCCTCGCCGTCGGTGGGCTCGGCCTCGTTGCCGGCGACCTTCAGCTGGGTCTTGGCCTGCTCCAGGCCGGCGTAGGCGGCGTCGTTGAACGACTGGTCGCCACGGCCACCGATGTCGTACGCGATGGCGGCGCTGGCGGCGGCCTTCGCGGTGCCGTCGGAGGACGGGGTGTCGGTGGACTTCTTACCGCCACAGGCGGTGGCCGAGAGGGCCAGCGCCGCGGACGCGATGCCCACGGTGGCGATCCTGGTGATCCGGCGCAAGGGGAGGCTCCTTCAAAACCTGACCGAAGCGCCACGACCGGCGCTGGTTTCGCGGCGATCGTAACGCGCGTAGATGTCAGTTAAAGGCCCGTTCATGAGTCGTTATCGGATCGTCGCGAACCGGACAGTGACCGATCGGTAACGGCGAAGGCGTCCAGCCCTTGTGTACCAAGGGTTGGACGCCTCCGACGGCAGACCCGCCGATGATGTAGGGAGTTTTGCCGGATCTTTTACGCCACGGGTCGTCCGCGCCGTCCGTCGAGCAGCGCGGCGGCCGTGAAGAACTCCACTCCGACGCCGATCGCGGCCTCGTCCACGTCGAAGTCGCCCCGGTGCAGGTCCCTCTTGGCGGTGTCCCCGGGCCTGCGGACGCCGAGGCGGGCCATGGCGCCCGGGACGTGCTCCAGGTACCAGGAGAAGTCCTCCCCGCCCAGGCTCTGCTCGGTGTCCTCGACCGACTCGGCGCCCCGGCGGGCGGCCATCGCCTCGCGCAGCAGCTCCGTGACCACCGGGTCGTTCACCACGGGCGGCACCCCGCGCACGTGGTTGATCTCGAACTTGGCCCCGTGCATGGTGGCCACCTCGTCGATCGCCGCGTGGATCATGTCGGGCGCCTCGTACCAGGCGTTGAGGTCCAGGCACCGCACGGTTCCGGACAGCTCCGCGTGCATCGGGATGACGTTGCAGGCGTGTCCGGCCTCGATCCGGCCCCAGGTGACCGACATGCCCGAGCGGGCGTCCATCCGGCGGGCCAGCAGCGCCGGTACGTCGACGGCGACCCGGGCGGCGGCCGTCACCAGGTCGGTGGTCAGGTGCGGGCGGGCGGTGTGGCCGCCGGCGCCGGACAGGGTGACCTCCAGCCGGTCGCAGGCCGAGGTGATCGGGCCGGGCCGCAGGCCGAGCCGTCCGGCGTCGACGCGCGGGTCGCAGTGGACGGCGATGATCTGCCCCACCCCGTCGAGGACCCCGGACTCGATCGCCTCCGTCGCCCCGCCGGGCAGCACCTCCTCGGCCGGCTGGAACAGCAGCCGCACGGGCCGGGGCAGCAGGCCCTGGCGGTCGAGGTCCGCGAGGACCAGGCCCGCGCCGAGGACGACGGCGGTGTGCACGTCGTGGCCGCAGGCGTGGGCGCGGTCGGGGTAGGTGGAGCGGTAGGCGACGTGCGTCTTCGCGTCCGGGATGGGCAGGGCGTCGATGTCCGCGCGCAGGGCCAGCATCGGCCGTACCCCGTCCCAGGTGCCCACGTCACAGATCAGGCCGGTTCCGGACTTCAGTACCCGGGGGCGCAGGCCGGCTTTCTCCAGCCGGGCCTTGATCGCCGCCGTGGTGCGGAACTCCTGGTGTCCTAGCTCGGGATGCATGTGCAAGTCCCGGCGGAAGGCGATCAGTTCGGCACGCAGGTGATCCGGGAGCTTGCCGGGCAGCTCGGGCCGGACGGGCTTGCCGGGCAGGGCGGACGTGGACTCGCGGGACATCAACTGGTTCACCCGTTGAAGGGTAGGCGCACGGATGGGTCAACTGGCCGGAGATCACCAAAAGTTCATGCCGTTAGGGGAAAGAAACCCGACCTCTGGACGCATGACCGGATGTGCGCGGGGGTAAACTCGCGCGCTCATCCGGCGGCCGGAGCCGGCCGGCGCGGGAGTCTGCGCACATCGCGGGCCGTTTCGGTCACGCCGGCCAGGAACCCCCGGGCGCGCGGCGAGGCGCCGGCCGTGATCCAGTCGGGGTCGATGTCGCATACCGCCACCGTCACACCGGTACCGGTGAGTGCGTAGGGCAACGTGTGGACGACCGTGGACGGGAAGCTGACAATCGTACGACCGATGGGGCCGCGCCGGGCGACCAGCTCCAGCGGCAGGTCCGGCCGTACGATCTCCAGCCCGGTCGCCTCGCTCAGCTCCCGGAGCTTCTCCGGGGCCTCCCTGCGGTGCGCGAAGTAGCGGGTCGCGCCGTGCTCCGCAGTCAGGGACCGCACCGCCCGCAGGTAGTGGGCCGGATCGACCACGCCCGTCTCCACCAGGGAGGTGCCGACCAGGTCGGTGCCCCTGGTCAGCCGGGGCGGGCCGAAGCGGGCGCGCGTCCAGGCGAAGTCGTTGGTCCGCAGGCGCGCCCCGGCCGGCGGGGCCACCGGCATCGAGGTGAACAGCTCCACCCCGCTCCCGTCGCGCGGGGTCAGCCGGCGGCGGGCCGCGGCGGACACCGGGGCGTACGCGAGCTCCCGCGCCCGGGAGGCGGCCCCGCCGCCGGTGCGGTGCCAGCGGCGCAGCCGCTCCCCCCGGTCGAGCTGGGCGACGAACTCCAGGGTGGCGGTGCCGTCGTCCACGACGACCAGTTCGGCGGCGCGGGCCGGGACCAGCAGCAGCTGCACGAAGCGGGAGAAGGGGTCCCCGACGACGATCCGCGGGGCCCCGCGCACCCTGCCGGCGAGCGCGGCCAGGGCCCGCGCCGGGGCGCCCGCGCCGCCGCGGGCCTCCTGCCAGTGGACCGTGTGGCCCTCGTCACGGGCGATCCCGGCGATCCGGCGGAGCTGACCGCGGGACATGGGGTCGGTGGGCGGCAGGACGACGACGTCGAGCGGCTCGGCGTACGCGGGCGGGGTGTACGGGGCCCCGGCGGGCGGCGCCTGCACGCCGGGCGCCCTGGCCGCGAGGGGCCCGGGCTGGGTCGGGACCGCCGTCAGCAGCGGACCGGCGGCGCGGTGGCGGGCGTAGGCCCACTCCAGCACGTTCAGGAGCTGGACCGGGCTCTCGACGAGGGCCAGGGTCGGGGCGGGAGGGGTCACCGGGTACTCCGCTCTGGGAGGAGGGGGGTGGGGTGGTCAGACCGCGGTCGGGGCGCCGGCCCCCGCCTGACCGGGGACGCGCCGGAGCTTCTTCATCGGGGCGAGTTCGGAGTCGTAGACGCGCTTGACGCCGTCGCCGAGGGCGGTCTCGATGGTGCGGATGTCGCGCACGAGGCGGGTGAGGCCGCCGGGTTCGACGGAGGCGGCCTGGTCGGAGCCCCACATCGCGCGGTCGAGGGTGATGTGCCGTTCGACGAAGGTGGCGCCGAGGGCGACGGCGGCCAGGGTGGTCTGGAGGCCGGTCTCGTGGCCGGAGTAGCCGATGGGCACGTTCGGGTAGGCGTCCTGGAGGGTGTTGATCACCCGCAGGTTCAGCTCCTCGGCCTTCGCCGGGTACGTCGAAGTGGCGTGGCACAGGAGGATGTTGTCGCTGCCCAGCACCTCGACGGCGTGCCGGATCTGGCGGGGGGTGGACATGCCGGTCGACAGCACGACGGTGCGTCCGGTGGCGCGCAGGGCGCGCAGCAGGTCGTCGTCGGTGAGGCAGGCGGAGGCCACCTTGTGGGCGGGGAGGTCGAACTTCTCCAGGAAGGCGACGGCCTCGGTGTCCCAGGGGGAGGCGAACCAGTCGATGCCGCGCTTGGCGCAGTGCGCGTCGATGGCGAGGTAGTCGGACTCGTCGAACTCGACGCGGTGGCGGTAGTCGATGTAGGTCATCCGACCCCAGGGGGTGTCGCGTTCGACGTCCCACTGGTCGCGCGGGGTGCAGATCTCCGGGGTGCGCTTTTGGAACTTGACGGCGTCGCAGCCGGCGTCGGCGGCCGCGTCGATCAGCGCGAGGGCGGTGCCGAGGTCGCCGTTGTGGTTGATGCCGATCTCGCCGACCACGTAGACGGGCCGGCCGGGGCCGGCGGTGCGCGAGCCGAAGGTGCGCAGGCGGGAGTGGGGGGTGGCGTCGACGGTCATGGCGGCGGGTGCCCTTCGTTCGGTGCGCGGCGGGGTCGGTGGGGTGAGGGTGGGGCGGGTGGGGCGGGGCTGGTCGAGCAGGGGCTGGTCGAGCAGGGGCGCGAGGAGGCGGGCGCGGGCGAGGTCGTGCGGGTCGTCGACCTCCAGGACCCGGGCCGGGTCGGTGGCGACGGGCAGGATCCGCCCGAAGAAGCGGTGGCGTGCGGCGCGGAAGCCGGGGGCGGCCATGGCGTAGGCGGCGCCGGTCTCCAGCAGTTCGGCGGGCCGGTCCTGCCGGCGGGGACGGTACGCCGCCTCGTGGTTGACGCCGCTGCCGCGGCCCTCGGGGTCGGTGCGCCACAGGAAGCCGTGGAACGGGGCCGCGGTCAGGGCCGAGTCGGCGCCTCCCGAGGCCACGGCGGCGGCCACGGACTCGACGTCGCAGGGGGTCAGGAAGGGGCTGGTGCACTGGACGAGGAGGACCACGTCCACGGTGAGGGAGTGCAGTTCCTCGAAGGCGTCCAGGGCGTGCAGGACGGCGGCCTCGCTGCTCGCGGTGTCGCCGGAGAGGGCGGCCGGACGGCGGACCACCGCGGCCCCGGCCGCGCGGGCGGCGACGGCGACGGCCCCGGAGTCGGTGGAGACGACCACGTCGGTGACGGTGGGCGCGGCCAGGCAGGCCCGTACGGCCCGGGCGACCAGCGGCACCCCGCCGACGGGCGCGGTGTTCTTGCCCGGCACCCCCTTGGACCCGCCGCGCGCGGGCACGACGGCGAGCACGCGGGGGACGCGTACGGGGACGGCCGGGGCGGGAGCGGGCGCGGCGGCCGGGCCGGGCGCGGCCGGGGGCCGTACCGCCGGGGTCGGTGCCGCCGGGATCGGTGCCGCCGCGCGGGGCGGGGGCGGGGTCACAGTTCGCCCAGCCTGCGGATCGCCGGGGCCACGCGTTGCACCCCGTGCCGGTAGGCCCCGCGGGCGGCCTCGCGCAGGTGGGAGCGGAGCCAGCGGCGGGCGGCCGACTCCCCCGCGGCCCGGCGGGCGGCGTCCGGCCGCGGGGTCCCGTCGGGGGCGAGGTGGTGGCGGGCCAGGATCCCCGGCAGGTATCCGGGGGCGGTGGCGGGCGTGTAGTAGGGGGCGACGGGCGGGAGTTCCCCGGCTCCGAGCAGGGCGGCCAGGCGCGCGCGGGCGGCGGCGTGGGGGTCGTGCTCCCCCGCGGCGGCGGCCCGCGCGCCGGGGACTCCGTGCGCGGCGAGCCAGGCGGGGTCGGGGGTCGGCAGGAGGCCCGCGTCGAGGTGGTCCCAGGACGTCAGGCAGCCCGAGCCGAGGAAGTGGTGGTTGCCGAGGCTCTCGCGGACGCCGAGGTCGGTCAGGACGGCGGTCGGGATGCCCCGGTGCAGGGACTCCAGGGCGGCCGTGGAGGAGACGGTGACCAGCAGGTCGGTGGTGTCGAGGACCTCGCCCATGTTCCCGTACGCCAGGCGGCAGTTGGGCGGTAGCCCGGCGGGCAGCCGCTCGACCAGGCGTTGGTAGGGGTGCTCCTCCAGGTGCGTGGTGTGCTCCCCGGGCCGGCTGCGCAGTTTGACCAGGACCTCCCGCCCGGGGTGCGCCCGCGCGTGGCGGGCGGCCCGCTCCAGCAGGTACGCGCGGTCGGCCCGGCCCTCCGGCACCGAGGGCTGGACGGCGAAGACCACCCGGTGGACCCGGCCGCCGGGGCTCTCGTACGGGGCCCCTTCGAGGAAGGGCAGGGCGGTCTCGGTGACGGCGTCGGTGCTCGCCCCGACGCCCGCGTAGACGGCGCGGAAGCGGTCCGCGTCGTGCCGGGAGTTGGCGAGTACGAGGTCGGCGCCGTGCCGCAGCAGCAGTCCGTCGGCGAGCTTCTCGTAGACCACCCCGACGTAGCCGGTGACGAGGACGGGGCGGGCGGCGGGTTCGGGCCACTGGGCCCGGATCCCGTGCAGCACGGCCTGGACGGCCCCGCCGACGAGGGCGAGCACGACCACGTCGTACGGCTCCTCGCGCAGCCGGGCGAGGAACCGCGCGCAGGTGACCTCGACCGCCTCGCCCGCGCCCACCTCGCCGAGCTGGCGGGCGGTGGGGGTGGCCCGGCCGCGCAGCAGGTACCCGTCGATCCGCCGTGGGGCGGCGTCGGGGGCGAGGCGGCGCGCGGTGAGCGCGCCCCATTTCCACCGCGTGTCGGAATCGGCGAGTACGGCGATCCGGAGATCGGCCGGGTTGCGGCCCATCGGCGTTCTGCTCAGTGGCGCTGACACCCGGCAGAAGCTATTCCGCATTTCCGCTGTTCGGCCCAACGACCGCACAACGGTGGGTTAACAACCCGTCGACGAAATGCGAAAGCGCACGGGTTAACGCGCCCGCCCCGTTTCGTTCACATGGAATCCGCGTCCGGGCCACGCCGAACGGTGAACCGCGCCCTAATCTCTCGCGGGTGCCCAAGCTCTCTGTCGTCGTGCCGTTCTACAACGTGCAGACATACGCACCGGAAGCCCTGAAGGCGCTCGAAGTCAACGCCCGGGACGATTTCGAGTTCCTGCTCGTCGACGACCGTTCCACGGACGGGACGCCCGAGCTGCTGGAGCGGGCCGCCCGCTCGCTGCCGGGGGCGGTGTTCCTCAGACGGGACCGCAACGGCGGCCTGGCCACCGCCCGCAACACCGGACTGGACGCGGCGCGCGGGGAGTACATCGCCTTCCTGGACGGCGACGACTGGCTGGCGCCGGGTCACCTCGCCCGCACGCTGGCCGCCATCGAGGCTCTGAACTGCGATTTCGTCCGGACGGACCATGTGCGGGTGACGGGTCGGAACCGGAGCGTGCAGCGCGTTCCGTACGGTCCGCAGGGGGTGGTGGGCGATCCGCGCGCGGGCATCCTGCCGGCCTCGCGGGCGACGGCGGTGGACTATCCGTACGCCTGGGCCGGGATGTACCACCGGCGGCTGCTGGACCGCGGGTTGCTGCACTTCACCGACGGGTTGCGGACGGCGGAGGACCGGCCGTGGATCTGGCGGCTGCACCGGGAGGCCGACTCCTTCGCGGCGGTCGGCACGGCGGGGGTGTTCTACCGGCGCGGAATTTCCACCTCGCTCACGCAGGTCGGGGACGAGCGGCAGCTCGATTTCATCCGCGCATTCGATCAGGTATTGGCGGACACCGAACGGGATCGGGAATCCGAACTCCTGCTCCCCAAAGCCGTCCGAACATATTGTGCGATCATCGCGCATCACATCGGATCCATCGAAAGGTTCGAACCGGCCGTGGCGAAGAAACTCCGGGCCATGGCCTCCGACGCACTCGCGCGGATGCCCCGGTCGGTCCTGGACGGGGCCCTGGACTCGATGGACGTCGAACGGTCCGCCGTGCTGCGCCGGCTGCGCCGCCGCACCCCCGCCCGCCCCGGCCGCGCCGCCCGGACCCCGGACGCCCCCGGCCGGACCCCCGACGCCCCGGGGGCCGCCGCGTGACCCGCACCGGGCCCGGCGCCCGCGTCACCCAGGTCTTCCTCGCCTCGACCCTCTACGGGACGGCCACCCTCGCCGCCTGCGTCGACGCGGGCGCCTTCCCCGCGGCCGCCCGCCGGATCCTGCTGACGAGCAACCACTCCCCCGCCCCCGAGGTCACCCCGGGGATCGAGACCATGCCCGGCTTCGCCTCCCTGCGCACCCGCTTCGACGAGGTCCTCGACTGGAACGCAGTGCTCGCCCCGCAGCACCCGAGCACCTGGGCCCCCCGCCCGGAGGACGTCCCGCTGTGGGAGCGGCAGCTGCGCGCCCTGTGGTCGCTGGGCGAGGACCGCGTCGAGCTGGTGGTGGAGTCCCTCCAGGTGCCCCCGGCGCAGAGCCTGGCCCGGCTCTTCCCGGGAGCCGCGATCGACGTCTACGCCGACGGGCTCATGTCCTACGGCCCCACCCGCTTCCGCCTCGACCCGCAGATCGGCGCGCGCGTGCGCCGCGTCCTGCACCCGGACCTGGTGCCGGGGCTGCGACCGCTGCTGCTGACGGAGTTCGGCGTCCGCGCGGAAGCGGTCCCCTCCCCGGCCCTCGCGAAGGTGCTGGCGGAGCTGGCCGACCTGCCCGACCCGGTGGGCGCCGGCGCGTACGCGCCCCGCGCCGACGAACCGCCCGCCCTGCTGCTGGGCCAGTACCTGTCGGCGCTGGAGCTGATGTCGCCGGCGGAGGAGGAGGAACTGCACGTCGCGATGGTGCGCGGCGCGGTCGGGCGGGGCCACCGGGAACTGGTCTTCAAACCGCACCCGAACGCCCCCGCCGCCCACTGCCGGCGCGCACGCGCCGAGGCCGAGCGGCTCGGGGCCCGCCTGACGGTGCTCGACGCCCCGGTCCTGGCCGAGACGCTGTACCTCCGGCTGAACCCCGCGCTGGTCGTCGGCTGCTTCTCGACCGGCCTGCTGACCGCGCGGGCGCTGTACGGGATCCCCGTGGCGCGGACCGGGACGGGGACGATACTGGCCCGCCTGACCCCGTACCAGAACAGCAACCGGATCCCGCTGACGCTGGTGGACGCCCTGGTACCGGACCTGGTCGGGGCGGCGGAGCACCGCCCGCCCGCCGACCTGCCGGGCCTCGTCGGCGCGGTCGGCTTCAGCATGCAGCCCCGCGTCCTCGCCGAGCACCGCGCGCGGACGGAGGCCTACCTGGCCGGCGGCCCGGACGCGGACACCCGGCGCTACTTCACGCGGCGCCGGCTCACCGCGCTGGGCCTGCCGGGCGGGCTCCCCGCCCGGTTGGCGTTCCTGCCCCGCAGCCCCGCCGTGCGGCGCGCCGCGCACCGGCTGCGGCGGGGGTTGCGCCGGGTCAGCTGACGGCGAGCTTGGCGGCGAAGCCGAGGAAGATGACGCCCGCCGCCGAGGTGGCCCCCGCCGAGAGCCGCTTGCGGCGGCGGAAGGCGGCGGACAACCGGGTGCCGGCGAATATCAGCGTGGACAGGTAGAGGAAGCTGACGAGCTGGGAGACGGCGCCCAGGAGCAGGAAGGACACGGCCGGGTAGGCGTAGTCCGGGTCCACGAACTGCACGAAGAAGGACAGCAGGAAGAGGATGGCCTTCGGGTTGAGCAGGCTCACCACCAGCGCCCGCCGGTAGGGCCGCTCGGCGGCGCCCGCGGGCTCCCCCTGCGGCGCCGCGTCCTCGTGCCGCGTGCCGCGGTCGCGCCACATGCCCCAGGCGGCCCGCAGCATGCCGACGGCGAGCCAGCCGAGGTAGCCGGCGCCGAGGACCTTGACGACGGTGAACAGCAGCGGACTGGTCGTCAACAGCGCGCCCGCGCCGACCGCCGCCAGCACCATCAGCACCGTGTCGCCGGTGAACACCCCGGCCGCGGCCTTGTAGCCCTCGCGGACCCCGCGCCGGGAGGCGACGGAGAGCACGTAGAGGGAGTTCGGCCCCGGCAGCAGCACGATGAGCACCACGGCGGCGAGGTACGTCGGAAGGTCAGTGACACCCAGCATGAGCAGGAGTGTCCCACAGGGTTGCACCTGTCAGCCCCGTGATTTTCGTCCCAGCCGCCGGGCGCGGCCCGGCGGCCCGCGAACCGGTGCGCCGGGCATTCCGCTTACCGGCCTCGCCGGCACCCGCCGCGGGTCGGGGCGCGGCTCGGGTCGCGTGCCCCGAGCGCCCCGCAGGACCGGTACGACCGTCCCCGCGACGGCCGCTGGTCACAATGGCGCAACATCCCGGAACTGTCCGCAACTGTCGGCGCCCGTCAGGCATCACCTAGATACACGACGTGAAAACGGGGGGTAACGCGATGCAGCGCCAGACAGTCATGATCCGTACGCTCGGCCTGGCGACGGCCGTCGCGCTCGCCGCGACCGCCGCGACCGGCTGCGGTCCGCAGAACCCGAACGCCGGCGCGACGACGTCCACGTCGCCGTCCGCCGGCGGTTCGCCGTCCGCCCCCGGCTCCGCTTCCCCCTCCTCGGACGACAAGCCGGGCGGCTCCTCGCCCTCCCCGTCCTCGTCCGCGGCCTCCCCGGGCGCCTCGGCCTCCCCCGGCGTCAAGCCGATCATGGCCAACGGCGACGAGAGCGACCAGATCCGCGAACTCCAGGCCCGGCTGCGCCAGCTGAAGCTGGTGTCCACCGCGCCCACGGGCTTCTACGGATCGAAGACCACGGCGGCGGTGAAGACCTTCCAGTCGCAGCACGGACTGGGCGCGACCGGCGCGGTGGACCAGGCCACCTGGGAGAAGGTGCGCTCCGTCAGCAAGCAGCCGACGGAGGAGGAGCTGCGTCCGCCGACCACCAACGAGGTGGACGCCCCGGACCCGCGCTGCATGCAGGGTCGGGTCATGTGCATCAGCAAGGAGAGCCGCACCCTCGCCTGGATGATCGACGGCAAGGTCGTCTCGACGATGGACGTGCGCTTCGGCTCCGAGAACACGCCGACCCGCGAGGGCGAGTTCAAGGTGGAGTGGAAGGCCCGCGAGTGGAGGTCGACGATCTACCACACCGACATGCCGTACTCGATGTTCTTCAGTCACGGCCAGGCCGTGCACTACTCCTCGGACTTCGCGGCCCGGGGCTACGCCGGTGCCTCGCACGGCTGCGTGAACGTCCGCGACCGCGGGAAGCTGGCGACCCTGTTCGACCAGGTCCAGGTGAACGACAAGGTCGTCGTCTACTGGTGAGCCGCGCCGGGCTCGGAATCGGGTTCGGACCCGGGATGGGGTCGCAAGATTGAGGGCGCGGGCAGGGCCGGGGGAACGTGCCCCGCCCGCGCCGGGTGCGCAGAGCCCAGGGGTACGGGGGGAACCCCGGCTCATGCGCGGCCGATGACCAGTCGGCTCAATATGTACTGCGCCGCGGCTTCGAAAAGTGTTACTGCCCTCGTACGGGAGTGTTTCCCGGACCGCGCCCGGGGCGCCGTCAGCGGCTGCGGAAGCCGAGCGAACCGCCCGGCTTCTGCGGCGGCGGGCTGACGACGGCGCTGCCCTGGTCGGCGGAGCCGCCCTTGGGCGGGTTGCCGCGGGGGCCGCCGTCCATGGCCGTCTCGCAGAAGCGGGACACCTTCGCCAGGGTTCCGGCCAGCTTGACCAGCCGCTCGCGGCGCTCCCCGCTGATGTTGCCCGTCTTGTACTCGCGGCACAGGTCGACCGGCTTGGCCGCCTGGCCGTCCCGGTCGCGGCTCTTGTCCTCGGTGAGGGAGTTGCGGTCGGGCGTGGGCTCGTGGCCCCCGTCCGGGGCGACGGTGGCGGCGCCGGAGGTGATCGGCGTCCAGGGCGTTGCGGGAGTGGTCCCGGGCGTCGAACGGCTCTCCTCCGGGCCCGGCGCGCGCGAGAACCCCGGCGCCGCGGACGGCGGGAGGTGGTCGCCGTCGAACCGGGGCGTGGGCCGCAGTTGGGGGACGAGGGTGGGGACGGCGCTGTCGCCGGCGGGCGCCGGGTCCGTGTCGGAGCTGACGGACACCGCCGGGGCGGGGCCCGCGGTGTGGTGGGAGTCCCGGTCGAACAGGCCCGTGCCCGCGACGGCGGCGATCCCTCCGACCGCGACCCCGGCGAGGGCCGCGGCCAGCCCGAAGCGGACGGGCGCGCCGGCGCGCCGCTGCGCGGGGATCCGTACGGGGGGTATCGGCGCCAGGTCGACCAGGGGTTCGTCCGCCACGGCGACCGGCGCGGCCCGGCGTGCGGCGGGGCGGTCCGCGGCGGGCACGGAGTTCCGGGCGGCCGCGGCGGCCCGGAACGCGGCGACGGCGGCGGCCTCGCCCGGCAGTTCGGTGGTCCCGGCGGATCGGGGCGGGGTCAGGGCGTCCAGGGCGGCGCGCAGCCGCGCGGCCTCGGCCCGGGCGACGCGATCGGCGTCGGCTCCGACCGGGCCGGCCGGCTCTCCGCGCAGCAGTCGGTCCGCCGCGGCGGCGTCCAGCCACCCCTTGTGCTCGTCGGCCATCACATGTCCTTCTGCGTCCGCCAACGTGAATGCGTCACACCGGTTCGTTCCACGAGCTCGGCGGCCCGCGCGCGCTGCGCCGGTACCGCGTCGAGGTCGCCCTCCCACGCCTGGCCCCCGGCATTATGGCCGACCCCCGCGCGGGGTTCCGCTTCGTTTTCCCGCCGGCCCGCGGCGCCGGCCCCGTCGGCCAGCAGCTCGGCGAGCTTCTTCAGGCCGCGGTGCGCGGCGGTGCGCACGGCGCCGGGGCGCTTGCCGAGGGTCTCGGCGGCGCTCTTGGCGTCCAGGCCGACGACCACCCGCAGGACGACGGCCTCGGCCTGGTCCTGGGGGAGCTGGGCTATGAGGGCCATGGTGTCGCCCGTGGAAAGGGCCTCCATGGCCTCGCCCGCCGTGTCGCTGTCGGCGGCGCGGCCCGTCAGTTCGGTCTCGTCGCCGCCGATGGCGGGACGGCGTCCGCGCATGCGGATGTGGTCGAGGGCCCGGTTGCGGGCGATGCGGGCGGCCCAGCCGCGGAAGCGGTCGGCGTCGCCGGTGAAGGAGTCGAGGTCGCGGGCGATCTGCAGCCAGGCCTCGGAGGTCACGTCCTCGGCGTCGCCGTCACCGACGAGCGTGCGTACGTATCCGAGCAGGCGCGGGTGCACGGCGCGGTACACAGTCCGAAACGCGCTCTCGTCGCCGTCCTGTGCCGCGAGCACCGCGGCGGTCAGCTCCGCGTCGTCCCCCAGCAAAGTCCCCAACCCGTTCAACGTCCTGTACGTGTGGCGCAAATCCGCACGTTACGGCTTTCACGTACCTCTCGTCCACGAGTTGTACAACCAGCAACCAACCCTGCGCGGAGCGAGGTGTGACACAAAACGCACCCGCGGCGCTGACAGGGATACGGGCTTGTCGCACGAGCCCGTGTCGGATGGCGACCGGGGCCTCTCCTGTGGGGGGTGGCGGCCTCGGTCGTCCTCCCCTTCCTCCGGACGACCCGCATGACGCGTCGTTCATCCTTTCGGCTCACTTCCGGGTGAAATCCTCACACGGGTACGCCACACCCTCTCCGTGCTCGCTAGCGTGGCGGTACACCCCCGTCCCGCCCCGAGGAGACCTCCGCTGTCCAGCCAGCTTCCGGCGCAGGTCCGCGGCCCCGGCTCCGCCCCGGGTTCGGGGCTGGCGCGTCTGAACTCCCTGCCGCACGAGAGCGCCCGGGCCGCCCTGCTGCACTGCTGCGGCAGCCGCCGGTGGGCGCACCGGATGGCCGCCCACCGCCCCTACCCCGACGTGGCCGCGCTGCTGGCGGGGGCCGACGAGGCGGCGTACGACCTCTCGCAGGGCGATCTGACCGAGGCCCTGGCCGGGGAGTCCTCGGCGGAACTGGGGCGCGGCGCCCCCTACGCCGCGCTGCTGGCCCTCGACGCGGCGCGGGCGGAGTACGAGCGGACCTTCGGGCACGCCTTCGTGATCTGCCTGGACGGGCACCCGCCGGAGGAGCGGGTGGACCAGCTGCTGGCCGCGATCCGCCGCAGGATGGCTCACGAGGTGGACGAGGAACGCTCGATCGCCGCCGACGAACTGCGGCTCGTGGCGCGATCCCGACTGGTCCGTTTGCTCGACACCCTGGCCGGTACGGCCGGGGAGGGGCCCGACGATGGGCTGTCTGCGGCCGATTTCGGGCTATTCGCCCCTGTGGGATAGCCCGTCCGTGCCTGTTTGATCACACCGAAGGACCCCGCGCGAGGGAACCGACAAAGCGTCGCTACGATGTCCGGGGCCGGTGGACCGTACCCGGCCGGGCCCGACCGACAAAGAAGCCGGCTGGCCCCCGCCCCGCTTCCGGAGGGTTTTCCGTGCCGGCTGGAACGTTGTACCGCGGCCGGGAAGGAATGTGGTCCTGGGTGGCTCATCGAGTCACCGGCGTCCTCATTTTCTTCTTCCTGTTCGTACACGTCCTCGACACCGCTCTCGTCCGCGTCTCCCCCGAGGCGTACGACGATGTCGTGGCTACCTACAAGACTCCGATCGTCGCGCTGCTGGAGTACGGCCTCGTCGCCGCAATCCTCTTCCACGCGCTCAACGGTCTCCGTGTCATCGCTGTGGACTTCTGGTCCAAGGGCCCGCGCTACCAGAAGCAGATGCTCTGGACCGTCGTGGGCATCTGGGTCGTGCTGATGGTCGGGGCCCTGTACCCCGTGCTCGGCCACGCAGCCGCTGAACTGTTCGGGAAGTGACGCGCATGTCCTCTGACACTTCTTCCGCCAAGACGATCGGCGACGTAGAGGGCGTGTCCCTCTACGACGTCGACAACCCGGCGCCGTACATCGAGGCCCCGCGCAAGCGCACGGGCAAGACCCCGCGCTCGACCCGCGGCAACTTCGAGATGGTCGCGTGGCTCTTCATGCGCCTCTCGGGCATCGTGCTCGTCGTCCTCGTCATCGGCCACCTGGTGATCCAGCTGGTGCTGGACGGCGGCGTCTCCAAGATCGGCTTCGCCTTCGTGGCCGGCCGCTGGGCGTCCCCGTTCTGGCAGGTCTGGGACCTGCTGATGCTGTGGCTGGCCATGCTGCACGGCGCCAACGGTCTGCGTACCGTCATCAACGACTACGCGGAGCGCGCCAACACGCGGCTGTGGCTGAAGGGCCTGCTCTACACCGCCACGGTGTTCACCATCCTTCTGGGCACGCTGGTGATTTTCACCTTCGACCCGAACATCCGCTAGGCAACGGGGCTGAGGCGAATCCCATGAAGATCCACAAGTACGACACCGTCATCGTCGGCGCCGGTGGCGCGGGCATGCGCGCCGCCATCGAGGCGACGAAGCGCAGCCGCACCGCCGTGCTGACGAAGCTCTACCCCACCCGCTCCCACACGGGCGCCGCGCAGGGCGGCATGGCCGCCGCGCTGGCCAACGTGGAGGACGACAACTGGGAGTGGCACACCTTCGACACGGTCAAGGGCGGTGACTACCTGGTCGACCAGGACGCCGCCGAGATCCTGGCGAAGGAGGCCATCGACGCGGTCCTCGACCTCGAGAAGATGGGCCTGCCGTTCAACCGCACCCCGGACGGCACCATCGACCAGCGCCGCTTCGGCGGTCACTCCCGCAACCACGGCGAGGCGCCGGTCCGCCGGTCCTGCTACGCCGCGGACCGCACCGGTCACATGATCCTCCAGACGCTGTACCAGAACTGCGTCAAGGAGGGCGTGGAGTTCTTCAACGAGTTCTACGTCCTCGACCAGCTCATCGTCGAAGAGGACGGCGTCAAGAAGTCGGCCGGTGTGGTCGCGTACGAGCTCGCCACGGGCGAGATCCACGTGTTCCAGGCGAAGGCCGTCATCTACGCCTCCGGCGGCACCGGCAAGTTCTTCAAGGTGACCTCCAACGCGCACACCCTCACGGGTGACGGCCAGGCGGCCTGCTACCGCCGCGGCCTGCCGCTGGAGGACATGGAGTTCTTCCAGTTCCACCCGACGGGCATCTGGCGCATGGGCATCCTGCTGACGGAGGGCGCCCGCGGTGAGGGCGGCATCCTCCGCAACAAGGACGGCGAGCGCTTCATGGAGAAGTACGCGCCGGTCATGAAGGACCTCGCGTCCCGTGACGTCGTCTCGCGCTCCATCTACACCGAGATCCGTGAGGGCCGCGGCTGCGGTCCCGCCGGTGACCACGTGTACCTGGACCTGACGCACCTGCCGCCGGAGCAGCTCGACGCGAAGCTCCCGGACATCACCGAGTTCGCGCGCACCTACCTGGGTATCGAGCCCTACACGGACCCGATCCCGATCCAGCCCACCGCGCACTACGCCATGGGCGGCATCCCGACCAACGTCGAGGGTGAGGTCCTGTCGGACAACACCACCGTCGTCCCCGGCCTGTACGCGGCCGGCGAGGTCGCGTGCGTGTCGGTGCACGGCGCCAACCGCCTGGGCACCAACTCGCTGCTGGACATCAACGTCTTCGGCAAGCGTTCGGGCATCGCGGCGGCCAAGTACTCGGCCGAGAACGACTACGTCGAGCTGCCGGAGAACCCGGCGCAGCTCGTGGTCGACCTCGTCGAGCGCCTGCGCAACTCCACGGGCACCGAGCGGGTCGCCGACCTGCGCCTGGAGCTCCAGGAGACGATGGACGCGAACGTCATGGTGTTCCGTACGGAGCAGACCATCAAGACCGCGGTCGAGAAGATCGCGGAGCTGCGCGAGCGGTACGAGAACGTGTCCGTCCAGGACAAGGGCAAGCGCTTCAACACGGACCTGCTGGAGGCCATCGAGCTGGGCAACCTGCTCGACCTGGCCGAGGTCATGGCCGTGTCCGCGCTCGCGCGCAAGGAGTCCCGCGGTGGTCACTACCGCGAGGACTACCCGAACCGCGACGACGTCAACTTCATGCGCCACACCATGGCGTACCGCGAGGTCGGCGCCGACGGCAAGGACTCCGTCCGCCTGGACTACAAGCCCGTCGTCGTCACCCGCTACCAGCCGATGGAGCGTAAGTACTGATGGCCACACCCACCCTGGACAAGATGGAGGCGGCCGCCGCCGCCTCGCCGTTCATCACGGTCACGTTCCGGATCCGCCGCTTCAACCCCGAGGTCTCCGACCAGGCCGAGTGGCAGGACTTCCAGGTCGAGATCGACCCGAAGGAGCGCGTGCTCGACGGTCTCCACAAGATCAAGTGGGACCTCGACGGCACGCTGACCTTCCGTCGCTCGTGCGCGCACGGCATCTGCGGCTCCGACGCGATGCGGATCAACGGCAAGAACAGGCTCGCCTGCAAGACGCTGATCAAGGACATCAACCCGGAGAAGCCGATCACGGTCGAGGCCATCAAGGGCCTGACGGTCCTGAAGGACCTGGTCGTGGACATGGAGCCGTTCTTCCAGGCGTACCGGGACGTCATGCCGTTCCTGGTCACCACGGGCAACGAGCCGACGCGCGAGCGCCGGCAGTCCGCCGAGGACCGCGAGCGCTTCGACGACACCACCAAGTGCATCCTGTGCGCCGCGTGCACGTCCTCGTGCCCGGTGTTCTGGAACGACGGCCAGTACTTCGGCCCGGCGGCGATCGTCAACGCGCACCGCTTCATCTTCGACTCGCGTGACGAGGCGGGCGAGCAGCGCCTGGAGATCCTGAACGACAAGGACGGCGTGTGGCGTTGCCGCACGACCTTCAACTGCACCGACGCGTGCCCGCGTGGCATCGAGGTCACGAAGGCCATCCAGGAAGTCAAGCGGGCCCTGATCACCCGCCGCTTCTGATCCGCGGTACGTACGCGCACGAGGGCCCCCGCCCCGGACTCGCTCCGGGGCGGGGGCCCTCGCCGCGTCTGGCCCGAAGGGCCCGCCGGGGGGTGGGGATCGGCGGGGCGATCGCCCGGTCGCGGGTCGGGGGGCTGTGCAAGGATCAGGGCATGAGCGAGCAGCAGCCGAACCCGTACTCGGACCACTCGGGCGACTACAAGTGGGGGCCCGGCAATCCCGGTTACGGCTACCCGCAGCCCTACGGGGACCTGCCGGCGAACCAGCAGCCGACGTTGGGCGCCGGGATGCCCGCACCCGGTTTCGGTGCGGGCCCCGTCGCGGGCGGATACGGCGCGGCGGGATTCGGCGCGGGGGGCTTCGCGTTGGGCGACATCACCGTCGCCGGCGACCAGATCATCACCCCCTCGGGGACGATGCCGCTCAAGGGCGCCATGTGGAACGCCGTCGACTTCTCGCGGACCGAGGAGAAGATCCCGACCCACGCGATCGTCCTGGCCATCGTCTTCGCGCTGGCCTGCCTGCTGGGCCTGCTCTTCCTCCTGATGAAGGAGAAGGTCACCACCGGGTTCATCCAGGTCACCGTCTCCAGCGGGGGCCGGCACCACGCGACGATGATCCCGGCGGCGGACGCCTACACGATGCAGTGGGTGATGGGTCAGCTCAGCTACGCGCGCTCGCTGAGCGTCTGAGCCGCCCGCCCGGCGTCGCCGGAAGCGGACGGCCCCTCGTGCCTTGATCGGGAACCGCCGGAAAACGACGTCGGTATGGCCGGTACCGATGGGTAGTGTCCGCGCATGCACAGCGATGAACGCCTCGCGGCCCACGGAGCCGTCGCGACCGCCCTGTCCCTGCTCAGCGACCACCGCCTGGGTGCGATGGTCTCGGCCGCGGCCCCGCTCGGGGCGGGGGTCGGCGGCCGTTCGGCGGAGCTGGACGTGGGCGGGACGCGGGTGTTCGTGAAGCGGGTGCCGGTGACGGACGCGGAGCTGCTGCCGCGCCGGCTGCGTTCGACGGAGAACCTCTTCGGGCTGCCGCTGTTCTACCAGTACGGGATCGGCTCGGCCGGGTTCGGTGCGTGGCGGGAGCTGGCCGCGCACGTCATGACCACGCACTGGGTGCTCGGCGGCGCCCACCGCGGCTTCCCGCTCATGTACCACTGGCGGCTGCTGCCGGACTCCCCTCCCGAGCACTTCGCGGACGCCTTCGGCGGGATAGACGGGGCCGTCGCGCACTGGGAGGGTTCCGACGCGGTGCGCCGCCGGCTGGAGGCGATCGGGCGGGCCTCGCACAGCCTCGTGCTGTTCCTGGAGTACGTCCCGCACCGGCTGTCCGACTGGCTGGCGGGTCGCCGCGATCCGGTGGCGGAACTGCCCTGGGTGGCCGAGGCGCTCGCGCGGACGGCGGAGTTCACGCGCTCGCGCGGCCTGGTGCACTTCGACGCGCACTTCCACAACGTGCTCACCGACGGGCGGATGCTCTACCTCGCCGACTTCGGGCTGGCCTGCGCCGAGGCCTTCGACCTGTCCCCCGAGGAGCGCCGCTTCCTGACGGCGCACCTGGGCTACGACGGCGCGTACTCGGCCGCGCACCTGCTGCGCCACCACCTGTCGTCGCGGGACCGGGCCGGCCTGGAGCACGAGGAGTTGCTACGGGGCTGGGTGGCGGGGCGACGTCCGGCCGGCGGGTTGCGGCCCGAGGTGGCGGCGCTGTTGGACCGGCGCGCGGGGACCTCGGCCGTGCTGGACGAGTTCCACCGGCGGCTGACGGAGGAGACGAAGCGGACCCCCTACCCGGCGGAGGCGCTGGCCCGGCACGAACACGACCCCGAGCACGGGGAGACGTACGGGCACGAGGAGACGTACGGGGCGGAAGGGACGTACGGGTACGGGTACGGGCAGCCGTAGGGGACCGGGCCCGGAACCGCCCCGCCCATTCGCTTGAACCTGTTCAAAAAGAGGTCTAGAGTCAACGACGTCAGCAGTTGAACACGTTCAAAGGGGCTGGGGCAATGGACCTCACCGTGGTCGCGTACGTCATCTACCTGTTCATCAGCATCGGCCTGACCATCTGGGTGGCCCGCACGCTGAGCCGCAACGGCCGCGTCTTCATCGGGGACGTCCTCCAGGGCAACGAGAAGCTCGCGGACGCGGTGAACCACCTCCTGGTCGTCGGCTTCTACCTCGTCAACATCGGCTTCGTGACCCTCTACCTGCGCTCGGCCGACACGATCCTCGAAGCCCGCGACCTCTTCGAGGCCCTCTCGGTCAAGCTCGGCGTCGTCCTGCTGGTCCTCGGCTTCATGCACCTGGGCAACGTGTGGGTGCTGAACCGGATGCGCCGGCGCGGGATCCAGGAGCGGCAGCACACCCCGCCGGTCGCCCCCCAGGGGTGGACCGCGCAGGCCGGGGTCTGAACCGTGGCCCGCGCGACGGGGACCACGGGGACCGTCCGGCACCTGACCGTCCTCTACGACGCCGACTGCCCGGTGTGCGTCCACATCCGGCACTGGCTGCTCGGCCAGCGGTGGCTCGTACCGCTGCGGCTGGTGCCGGCGGGCTCCTTCGAGGCGCGGCGGCGCTTCCCCCTCCTGGACCACGCGGCGACGCTGCGCGAGATCACCGTGATCGGGGACGAAGGACAGTTCTGGACCGGCACGGACGCCTTCGTGGTGTGCCTGTGGGCCCTGGCCGAGCACCGCCAGAAGGCCAACTGGCTGGCCACCCCGACCGGTCGGCCCTTCGCCCGGGCGGCCATGCACACGGCGGCGGCGGTGCGCCACGCGGTGCGCACCGAGCCCGGGGCGCAGCCGCAGGACCCGGCCTGTGACGACCGGTGCGCCGCGCCCCGATAAGGTCGGACACCGTGACAGAGCAGAAGGCACCCAAGAGCGAACAGACCCGGACGCTCATCCTCGAAACCGCGCTCCGGCTCTTCCAGGAGCGCGGCTTCGACAAGACGACCATGCGGGGCATCGCCAAGGAGGCGGGGGTCTCGGTCGGGAACGCGTACTACTACTTCGAGTCGAAGGAACACCTCGTCCAGGGGTTCTACGACCGGATCGGCGCGGCCCACCAGGCGGCGGTCCGGCCGATCCTGGACAACGAGACGGACCTCCAGAAGCGGCTCGCCGGCGTCCTGACGAGCTGGATGGACATCGCGGCGCCGTACCACGAGTTCGCCTCGCAGTTCTTCAAGAACGCGGCGGACCCGGAGAGCCCGCTCAGCCCGTTCTCCCCGGAGTCGGAGCCGGCCCGCAACGCCGCCATCGACATCCACCGCGAGGTGCTGCGCGGGGCGAAGACCAAGGTGCCGGCCGAACTGGCCGACGTATTGCCGGAGCTGATGTGGCTCTCGCAGATGGGCCTGGTCCTCTACTGGGTCTTCGACCGGTCCCCCGACAGCGAGAAGACCCGGCGCCTCGCCGAGCGCGGCGCGCAGTTGACCACGCGGGGCATCATCCTGGCCCGCTTCCGGGTGCTGCGGCCGCTGGTGCGGGAAGTGCACGAACTGTTCGCGGACTTCCTGCCGGGCATGGCCCAGACGGCGGTCTCGCGCGGGAAGCGGGCCTCCGACCCGGACGCGGGCCCGGAGGAAGGGCCCGAGGTCGGCTAGGACGCGCACCGCGACCGGGAGCGGGACGAGGGGCGGCGCCCGGGGAGGCGTCGTCCCGCTGCGGGGCTCAGGTCGTCCGGGGGGCGCCGCTCTCGTGGTGCAGGCCCGTGCACAGCGCCCACACGATGAAGAGGTTCACGGCGACCAGCACCGTGGCCCACACGGGGTAGTACGGGATCCACAGGAAGTTGGCGAGCGCTCCCAGGCCCGCGACGAACACGCCGAAGAAGCGCGCCCACAGGGCTCCGGTGGCGAGCACGGCGCAGCCCGCGCCGATGAGCACGATGCCCAGGATGACGTGGACCCAGCCCCAGCCGGCGAGGCTGAACTCGAACACGTAGTGCCGCGTCGTGACGAACAGCTCGTCCCGGGCGACGGCCGCGATCCCTTCGAGGAGCGCCATGGCCCCACCGAAGATCATGAGTGCCGCCGCGAGGACGGTGGTCCCGGACGTGTGCGCGTGCCAGGGGTGCGGGCCCGCGTCGGTCGTTCGGGGTCGGCCGGATTCACTGGCCATGTCGGCCTCCTTGCTCGACAGGGCCGTCCGGCCGGTTGAGCGCCGGACCTGCCCGATCCCCCGTCTCAGCGTGGCACGGCGGCACCGCCTCGGCATGCGGAAGGCCGGGGGCGCCGTACGGGGCGCCCCCGGTGGTGTGCGGTGGGTCCGGGGTCAGCCGAGGACCAGCAGGGTGGCGAGGGCGGGTCCGAAGGCGCCGCCGAGCTGGTAGCAGAGGGTGAACAGCCCGATGGCGCTGGGCCGTCCGGCCTCGTCGGTCGCGGCGGCCACCGCCTGGGTGGACAGGATCGCGTTGGCTCCGGTGGCGGTGAAGACGCCCGCCGCGAGGGCGGCCAGCAACAGGCCCCCGCTCGCGAGGAGGCCGGCCAGGGCGGCGAGGACGCCGACGGCGAGCAGGACGGTACGGGCGGCCGTGCGGCCCATGCGGGCGGAGGCGGCGGCGAGCGGCCAGGACAGGGCGGAGCCGGCGAGCAGGGCGAGGAGCTGGCCGGTCCCGATGCCGGCGGCCTCCCAGCCGGCGCGGTCGGCGAGCAGCCGGGGCACCGAGAAGAGCAGGGTGAAGTAGGAGGTCGACAGGAGCAGGGCGAGGAGCGCCGGGACGACGAAGGCGGGGCGGCGCAGCAGGTCGGCGGGGACGAAGCCGTCGGGCCGGCGCCGGACGTGCGCGGTGAGCAGCGCGGCGGCGACGAGGGCGGCGGCGAGGGCGGCGTAGGGGGCGGTCGGCAGCAGGACGAGGGCGGTGGCCAGCCCCGTCAGCAGGACGGCGCCGCGACCGTCGAAGCGGCCGGGGGCGGGCGGGGCGGCGGTGTCGGCGCGGCGCAGGACGACGGGGACGGCCAGGAGGGCCAGGGCCGACAGGGCGAGGGCGGGCCGCCAGGAGACGGCGTCCGTCAGGGTGCGGCCGAGGAGGGGTCCGCAGGCGCCGAGGACGCCGAAGCCTGCGCTGATGACGCCCATGCGGCGGGCGGTGCCGGCGAGGCTGATCGCGGCGGCCACCAGCCCGGCCCCGCCCGCGGCCTGGGCGCAGCGGCCGAGGAGGGTCAGCGGCAGCCACGGGGAGGCGGCGACCAGTACGGTCCCGAGGAGGACGAGGGCGGCCGACAGCCGGAGCAGGGCCGCGAGGCCGCGGCGGCGCAGGAGCCCGGCGAGCAGCGGGGTGCCGACGGCGGTGGCCCAGCCGAAGGCGGTGAGGAGGCGGGCGGCGCCCGCGGCGTCGACGCCGAGCGAGGCGGCCATGTCGGGGAGGATCAGCACCGGCGCGTTGGCCCCGGCGGCGAGGGGGGTGGCCAGCAGGGCGAGCCACAGGACGGGGACGGGGCCCCGGGCGGCGGTGGTCCCGCCGGCGATCCGGTCGCCCTCCCCCGGGCTCCGCCTCTTCTCGCGCCGCTCCGCTGCGGTGACGGACATGGTCGACCACTCCCCCTCGATCTCTCAACCTTGAGCATCTCAACGTTGAGATAAAAACAGACCCACTACCTCAACGTCAAGTCTCTTAACGTTGAGGTAATCTGAGGGCATGGAGAACGGCACGCACGACGGCACGACCACGGGTACGGACGCGACCACGGACACGGCTGCGGACACGACCATGGGCGCGGGAAGGGGCACGGACGCGGGGAAGGACACCGTGTACGGGATCGTCGACCAGTGGCAGACGGAGCGCCCGGACCTCGCGGAGGCCTTCTGGCCCGTCGAGGTGGTGGCCCGGATCCAGCGGATGGCGAACATCGTCGACCGCGGGCTCAAGACCTTCCTGGCCGGACACGGCCTGGAGGTCGGCGAGTTCGACCTGCTGGCCGGCCTGCGCCGCTCGGGCCCCCCGTACGCGCTGACGGCCGGCGCCCTGATCCCGGCGGCCATGGTGACCTCCGGCGCCATCACCAACCGGATCGACCGGCTCGTCGCCAAGGGGCTGGTCGAGCGCGTGCGCGACGAGGTCGACCGCCGCTCGGTGCGCATCCGCCTGACCGCCTCGGGGCTCGCGCTGACCGAGACGCTGATCGCCGAGCACCTGCGCAACTACGCCGAGCTGCTGGCCCCCCTGGACCGCGCGACCTCGCACGGGCTCGGCGAGGCCCTGCGCACCCTCCTGGTGGCCCAGGGGGACACCGCGCAGCCGCCTACATCCAGTTGAGGTCCCACAGGCGCCACACGCCCGTGCCGTCGGCGAGGTACTGGGTGCCGGTCACGCTCTCGCGGGACAGCACGTAGTCCTTCTTCTGCCAGATCGGCACGATGGGGACGTGCTGGGAGACCAGGCGCTGGAGCTCGCGGAAGTCGCCCGCCGCCGCGGCCCGGTCGGAGTGGGCCTGCGTACGGGTGATCAACTCGTCGACCAGCCGGTCGGAGAAGCCGTTGTTCATGCTGGAGTCGGCGCCGACCAGCGGCGCCATGAAGTTGTCGGCGTCCGGGAAGTCGGCGATCCAACCGATCGTGTAGGCGTCGAACTCCCCGGCGGCGTAGGCCTTCTGGAAGTCCTCCCACGCCTCGACCGGCTTGATCCGCACCTGGAACAGGCCCGTCGCCTCCAGCTGCCGCTTGATCTCCTCCGCCTCCGGGAGGTTCGTGCCGCGGACGTTGACCCCGAGGTTGATCGGGACCGGGGCCACGACGCCGGCGGCGCCCAGGAGCCGCTTGGCCGTCGCCCCGTTGGGCGAGGGGTAGGCGTCGAAGAAGGGCGTGCCGTGCGAGGCGATGCCCGCCGGGACCAGGGAGTACAGCGGGGTGACCGTGCCCTTGTAGACCTCCCCCGAGATCTTCGAGCGGTCCAGTACGGCCGCCACCGCCTGGCGGACGGCCGGCTTCGCCGCGGCGGAGCCCGGCCGGACGTTGAAGACGAGGTTGCGGGTCTCCGTACCGCCGGCGACCTGGTAGCGGGTGTCCTCCAGCCCCGGGTGCAGGCCCGCGAGCACCTGGGGCGGCATGTCCCGGTGGGCCACCTCGACCTCGTGGTCCCGCCAGGCCCGGTCGAGCTGCGCCGGGTCCTTGAAGTAGCGGACCGAAACCCGCGCCTTGGCGGCGCCGCCCTGCCCCTTGTAGGCGGGGTTCGGCTTCAGCTCGGCGCGCGCGCCGGCCCGGTACTCGCCGAGGACGTACGGACCCGAGCCGTCGACGCGCGCCTCCGTGCGCAGGGCCGCGGCGGGGTACTTCTCCTTGTCGACGATCGACGCCGCACCCGTGGCGATCTTGAACGGGAAGGTGGCGTCGTGGGTGGAGAGGTTGAAGGTGACCGTGCGCCCCTCGGCCGCGACCGACTGGAGGGTGTTGAACAGCGGGGCCGGGCCCTGGTCGGAGTTGATCCGCTTGATGCGGTCGAAGGAGAACTTCACGTCCTCGGCCGTGACCGCGCGCCCGCCGGCGAAGGTGAGGTCGGGGCGCAGCTCGCACCGGTAGGTGGTCAGCTTCTGCCCGACGAACCTGCACGAGGTGGCGGCGTCCGGTGCCGGCGTGTCGGACCCGGGCTTGATCGTCAGCAGCGACTGGTAGACGTTGCCGAACAGGGCCCAGGAACCGGCGTCGTAGGCGCCCGCCGGGTCCAGGGCGGAGACCACGTCCGTGGTGCCGACGCGGATCGCGCCCCGCCGGTCCTCGTCGGCGGGCAGCAGCTGCCAGCCCCCGACGCCGGCGACCCCGAGGAGCAGCACCGCCGCGATGACCTTCGAGCGGACAGACCGCATCCCCTGACCCCCACCCTCATGACCGGAAGCATCCGATAATCGGAGTCCCCACTCCGACTATCGGTCACCCCATCACAGAATTCCGGCCACGGGAAGGGTCGTTATGCGCGCTTGACTCCGTTCAGGCCTGGTACGAGGCGAGTTCGACGACGGTGATGTCGGACGGCGCGCCGACCCGGACCGGAGGGCCCCAGGCGCCCGCGCCCCGGGACACGTAGAGCTGGGTGTCGCCGTACCGCTCCAGGCCGGCGACGGTGGGGTTGGCCAGCTCGGCGAGGTATTCGCCGGGCCAGAGCTGCCCGCCGTGGGTGTGTCCGGAGAGCTGGAGGTCCACCCCGTGCCGGACGGCCTCGTCGATCACGATCGGCTGGTGCGCGAGGAGCACCGAGGCCCGGGAGCGGTCGCGGTCGCCGAGCGCGGCCTGGAAGTCGGGGCCGTGGCCCTCGGACTCGCCCTGGACGTCGTTGACGCCGGCGAGGTCGAAGTGGGGCAGCGCGCGACGGGCGTTCTCCAGCGGGACCAGGCCCAGCTCGCGCACGTGGTCGACCCACTGCGCGGCGCCGGAGAAGTACTCGTGGTTGCCGGTGACGAAGTAGCTGCCGTGACGGGCCGACAGCCGGCGCAGGGGCTCGGCGGCGGGCCCGAGGTCGGCCACGTCGCCGTCGACGAGGTCGCCGACGATGGCGATCAGGTCGGGCTGGGTGCCGTTGATCGTGGAGACGATCCGCTCGGCGTGCGCGCGGCCGAGGACGGGCCCGAGGTGGATGTCGCTGACCACGGCGATGCGGAAGCCGTGGGCCGCCCGGGGCAGCCGGTTCAGGGGTACGGAGACGCGCTTGACGCGGGGCCCCCGGAGCACGCCGTGGGTGCCGTTCGCGACGGTCGCCCCGGCGGCCAGTGCCGCCGCGCCGCCGACGGCCCGCGCGACGAACACGCGCCGGGTGACCCCGCCGGGCCGGACGATCCCGCCGCCGGCGGCGTCGGGTGCCCGGTCGCCCGGGTCGGGCCGGTCCTCGGCCGTGGCGACGGCCGCGCCGGGCAGCGGGCCCTCGGCGTCACCGGACCCGGCGGGTTCGCCCGGGGCGGTGGAGTCGGCCGGGGCGCCGGGGACCGGCGGGGCGGGGGCGGCCTGTGCGGCGGCCGGCGGGGCGGTGACGACGGGGGCCTGCGCGGCGGCCGTGCCCGTGTCGATGCCCGCCCCCGTGTCGGCGCTCGTGCCCGTGTCGGTGCCCGTGCCCGCCGCCTGCCGCGCCCCGGAGTCGGCCTCGGTCGGCGCGGGGGCCAGGCGGCGCAGCAGGACGTACCGCACCGGCTCCGCCACGAGCATCGCCAGCGTCAGGTACAGGAGCACCGCGAGCCACATGTACCCCGGCCAGGCCACGAGCCGTTCCAGCCAGAACGGCGCCCCGGCCCGCCCCGCGGTCAGGGCCGCGACCGCGAACAGCGGCAGCGCGAACGCCAGGACGGTGCCCGCGCGCCGCGCGGGGCCGCCGGGCCGGGTCGTGTCGCGGACCAGTCGGATCCACAGCCACCGGTGGACAGACACCAACAGCGCGAGCACCGCCAGAACGGCACCGATCGCCACGAACACGGTCATCGTGATTCCCGTCGCAGGGCCAACACGCCACGCAACCCGATCACACCGACGGCCGTCCCCAGGAGAAAGGACGTCACGGCGAGGAGAAGGTGGACCCAGAAGTAGGTGGTGGGATCGCCGGCCGTGTCGAATGCGAGACCGCTGCCGTTCTTCCACAGGTTCCGGACGAAGGTCACCCAGATGAGCCAGCTCCACACCCCGAAGGCGAGCAGGAACCAGGAGACGGAGCGACTGAGTTTCATGTCCCCAGTATCGGTTTCGTACCCAGGACGGACGCGCCGGGGTGGGCCGTACCGGCGGTGGTTGACCACGGTTGGCCGGTCCACGACGCCGGACAGTCGATCGGGATGTAATTTCACCTGCGTGTCCGCTAAGAAGACCGCGCTGACGGTCCTTTCCGCCGCGCTGCTGGTCCCCTCGATGCTCGCGGTGCCCGCGCACGCCGCCCCGGTGGACGGCAAGGGCCGCGCGCGCAAGGCGCCCGCGCCGCCCGTGTCGATGTCCACCGTCGGCGGCACCGCCCTCGGGCAGCCCGGCACGCAGGTGAACCTGCTGCCCGGTGCCCCGGCCCTGCCCACGAACCTGACCGGCCGGTCCTGGATCGTGGCGGACGCCGAGTCCGGGGAGGTACTGGCGGCGTACAACTCGCACTGGCGGCTGCCGCCCGCCTCGACGATGAAGATGCTCTTCGCCGACACGGTGCTGCCGAGCCTGCCCAAGGACCGGGTGCACAGGGTCACCGACGCGGAGCTGGAGGGCGTGGGCCCCGGCAGCAGTCTCGTGGGGGTGAAGGAGGACCACGAGTACACCGTCCACGACCTGTGGCTGGGGGTCTTCCTGAAGTCCGGCAACGACGCCGTGCACGTCCTTTCGGCCATGAACGGCGGCATCGACAAGACCGTCAAGGACATGCAGGCGCACGCCGAGGAGCTCCAGGCCCTGGACACCCACGTGGTGTCCCCCGACGGCTACGACGCGCCCGAGCAGGTCTCCAGCGCCTACGACCTCACCCTCATCGCCCGCTCCGGACTCCAGAAGCAGGACTTCCGCGAGTACTGCGGGACGGCGACCGCGATGTTCCCGGGGCTCCAGGAGCCGGGCAAACCGCGCGAGGCCTTCGAGATCCAGAACAGCAACCGGCTGATGACCGGCGCCGGCGGCATCAGCCCGTACAAGGGCATCGCCGGGGTGAAGAACGGCAACACCACCATGGCCGGCGCCACCTTCACCGGCGCGGCCCAGCAGGGCGAGCGGAAGCTGCTGGTGACCGTGATGAACCCGGACTCGGGCGGGGCGAACTCGGTCTACGAGGAGACCGCCGCGCTCCTGGACTGGGGCTTCGCGGCCGCCGGGAAGGTCCGGCCGGTGGGCGAGCTGGTCCCGCCCAAGAGCGCGGACACCACCTCGCACGGCTCCCCCGCCCAGTCCCACGAGGACGACTCCTCCGCGAGCGGCGGGCCGGCCGGCGGCGGCGGACTCGGCACCGCGATGGGCATCGCCGGCGGGGCCCTGGCCGTACTGGCGGGCGGCGCCTTCGTCGTCAACCGGCGGTGGCCGCGCGGCCGACGCGGCCCGGGCGCCCCCGGCGGCGGCCCGGAAACCTCCTAGGTCGTGACCGACGACAGACCCTAGACGCCGCCCCGCGGCCCGGGGTCGGGCCGCGGCTGCGGGGCCGGTCCGGAGTCCGGCCGCGGCTCCGGGGCCGCCGCCCCGGCCGCCGCGGCGTCGTCGGCGGCCTCGTCGGTCGCCCCGGCCTCCGCGTCGTCGTCCGCGCCCTCGTCGTCCCGGGTGGCCGTCCACGCGGCGCAGAACAGCAGCAGCTTCGCGGTGAAGTTGATCCACAGCAGCAGGGCGATCGGCACGCCGAACGCCCCGTACATGCTCTTGCCCGCAACCTCCCTCATGTAGCCGCTGAGCAGCAGCTTCAGCAGCTCGAAGCCCGCGGCCCCGATCAGCGCCGCCTGGATGAGGCGACCGCGCGGGGGCTCGACCCCGGGCAGCAGGCTGAGGACGTAGAGGAGCAGCAGGAAGGCGGCGGCGACCCCGACGAGGAAGGCCCCGGCCCGCAGCACGACCCCGCCCGCGCCCTCGCGCGGAATGCCGAGGAGCTCGCCGAACCGGCCGACGGCGCTGGAGCCGATGATCGACGCGGCGGCCGAGCCGAGGCCCGCGCCGCCGAGGCCGAGCAGGACGAGGGTGTCCTTGCCCTTGCGGACGATCGGGTTGCCCTCGTCCTCGTCGTCCTTGTCCCACACGGCACGCAGGCAGTCGCGCATCGATCCGACCCAGCCGATGCCGGTGAACAGCAGGACGGCGCCGGCGACGAGGCCGATGGTGGCGGCGTTCGCGACGAGGCCGTCGAGGTCGAGCTGTTCGGAGATGCCCGGGACCTGCTCGGCGAGGTTCTTCTGGAGCTTGGCGAGCTGGTCCGGGCTGAGCAGCGCCGCTCCGACGGCGGCGGCGACGGTGATCAGCGGGAAGAGGGCGAGGAAGCTGATGAAGGTGATCGCGGCCGCCAGCCGGGTCCAGTGGACCCGGTCGAGGCGCTGGTAGGACCGCCACGGGTGGGTCCGCATGCCGGCGGTCACCAGCGGTCCGACGACCGGGAGTTTCTTCAGCCAGTCCATGGGGTCACCGTAATTGAGCCGTTGGAAATAGCCGGGATTGTGGCTTTTGGGCACTACGGTCGTCGATTGTGACTTTTCGCCCGACGACTCATCCGTTCCACGCCCTGGTCCTGCGGAAGCTCCGCTTCGGTGCCGTGCGGGCCCTGCGGCCGCTGCGTCAGGAGCGGCGCGAGGCCGCGTCCGTCGCCGACGCCGACTGTGCGGGAACGGCGGCCGGGGCGCCCTCGGGGCCGATGCCGAAGGGGTACTCGCGCAGCTTGCGCCAGACCCCGTCGAAGCCCTGCTCGTAGAGCGCGAAGCCCTCGCACAGCCACGCGGCGGCGTAGTCCGCGAGCTCGGTGTGGGCGCGGTCCATCGCCTCCTCGGAGATCCCGTGGGCGACGGTGACGTGCGGGTGGTACGGGAAGGCCAGCTCGCGGCTGAGCGGCCCCTCGGAGTCGCGGACCAGGCCCTGGAGGCGGGTGCAGCCCGCGGTGCCCTCGGCGAGCCGGACGAAGACCACCGGCGAGAGCGGACGGAAGCTTCCGGTCCCCTCCAGGCGCATCGCGAAGGAGGGGAAGGCACCGGCCACCTCGGCCAGGTGGGCCCGGATCGCCGGCAGCCGGTCCGTGTCCACCTCGGTGGGCGGTACGAGGGTCACGTGCGTGGGGATGCCGTGCGCGGCGGCGTCCCCGAAGCCGGCGCGCAGCTCCTGGAGCTGCCTGCCGTAAGGCTCCGGGACCGCGATCGAAACGCCGAGCGTTACGGTCCCCACGTGTTCTCCTCCGTGTGTAGGCGTAGGTGCTGCCGCTCAGTGTGGCGGCAGCACCCCCCTTGCCGCCAGGGGCCTCGGTGCGTCAGTGCTTGGCGGGCAGGAAACCGAGGCGGTCGTAGGTCTGCGCCAGGGTCTCGGCCGCGACCGCCCGTGCCTTCTCCGCGCCCTTGGCCAGCAAGGAGTCCAGGGTCTCGGGGTCGTCCAGGTACTCCTGGGTGCGCTGCCTGAAGGGTGTGACGAAGTCGACCATCACGCCGGCGAGGTCGGTCTTGAGCGCGCCGTAGCCCTTGCCCTCGTACTTGGCCTCCAGCTCCGGGATCGACTCGCCCGTGAGGGTGGAGTAGATCGTGAGCAGGTTGCTGACGCCGGGCTTGGCCGCCGCGTCGAAGCGGATCTCGGCCTCGGTGTCGGTGACCGCGCTCTTGATCTTCTTCTCGGTGACCTTGGGCTCGTCGAGGAGGTTGATCAGGCCCTTGGGGGAGGACGCGGACTTCGACATCTTGATCGCCGGGTCCTGGAGGTCGTAGATCTTCGCGACCTCCTTGACGATGTGCGCGGCGGGCAGGGTGAAGGTCTCGCCGAACCGCTGGTTGAAGCGCTCCGCGAGGTCGCGGGTCAGCTCGATGTGCTGGCGCTGGTCCTCGCCGACCGGGACGGCGTTCGCCTGGTAGAGGAGGATGTCGGCGACCTGGAGGATCGGGTACGTGAACAGGCCGACGGTGGCGTTGTTGGCGCCCTGCTTGGCGGACTTGTCCTTGAACTGCGTCATCCGGCTCGCCTCGCCGAAACCGGTGATGCAGTTCATGACCCAGCCGAGCTGCGCGTGCTCGGGCACGTGGCTCTGGATGAACAGGGTGCAGCGCTCGGGGTCCAGGCCGGCGGCGAGGAGCTGCGCGGCGGACAGCCGGGTGTTGGCCCGCAGGGCCGCGGGGTCCTGCGGCATGGTGATCGCGTGCAGGTCGACCACCATGTAGAACGCGTCGTGCGTCTCCTGGAGGGCGACGTACTGGCGGATGGCCCCGAGGTAGTTCCCGAGGTGGAACGAACCGGAGGTGGGCTGGATGCCGGAGAGCGCGCGAGGACGATCAGAAGCCATGGCCCCATTGTCTCAGGTGCGGGGGCTGACTCCGGCCCCGCGCCGGCCTGAAACCGCCCCGTCGCCGCGAGGGGTGAGGCGGGGGTCACACCCGCCCCCGCCCCGCGTCGGGCCGTTGCCCACGTACCGGACGGTAGCGGCCCGGCCGGATCTTGCCCCGGCCGGGCGACCGATAGCGCCCCGGCGCGCCCGTCAGGCGAGCGGCAGGCCCGGGGCCGGGTGCGCGGCCATCAGGTCCGTGACCTCCGCGCGGACGACGGCCAGGGCCTGCTCGTCGCCCTTCGCGGCCGCGTCGACGGCGCGGGAGATCCAGTCGGCGACGGCCGGCATGTGCTCCGTCGTCAGGCCGCGCGAGGTCAGCGACGGGGTGCCGATGCGGATCCCGGACGGGTCGAAGGGCTTGCGCGGGTCGAAGGGCACGGTGTTGTAGTTGACGACGATCCCGGCCCGGTCCAGGGCCTTCGCCGCGATCTTGCCGGGGACCCCGCGCGAGGTGAGGTCCATCAGGATCAGGTGGTTGTCGGTGCCGCCCGAGACGAGGTCGAAACCGCGCTCCAGCAGGGCCGCCGCGAGCGCCTTCGCGTTGGCGACCACCGCGTGGGCGTACGCGGTGAAGGAGGGCTGGGCCGCCTCGTGGAGGGCGACGGCGATGCCGGCCGTCGTCTGGTTGTGCGGGCCGCCCTGGAGGCCGGGGAAGACCGCCTTGTCGATGGCCTTCGCGTGCTCCTCGCGGCACATCAGCATGGCGCCGCGCGGGCCGCGCAGGGTCTTGTGGGTGGTGGTGGAGATGACGTCGACGTGCCCGGCCGGGGACGGGTGCGCGCCGCCCGCCACCAGGCCGGCGATGTGGGCGATGTCCGCGACCAGGATCGAGCCCGCCTCCCGCGCGATCGAGGCGAAGGCGGCGAAGTCGATGGTGCGGGGCAGCGCCGTACCGCCACAGAAGATGATCTTCGGCTTCTCGGCGAGGGCCTGCTCGCGCACCGCGTCGTAGTCGATCAGGCCGTTGTCGGCCCGCACGCCGTACTGGACCCCGCGGAACCAGGAGCCCGTCGCCGAGACGCCCCAGCCGTGCGTGAGGTGCCCGCCCATCGGCAGGGCCATGCCCATCACGGTGTCGCCGGGCTTCGCGAAGGCCAGGTAGACGGCCAGGTTGGCCGGGGAGCCGGAGTACGGCTGGACGTTCGCGTGGTCCACGCCGAACAGGCCCTTGGCCCGCTCGATCGCGAGGGACTCGACGCGGTCGATGTTCTGCTGGCCCTCGTAGTAGCGCCGGCCCGGGTAGCCCTCGCTGTACTTGTTCTGCAGGACCGTGCCGGAGGCCTCCAGGACGGCGGCGGACACGTAGTTCTCGCTGGGGATCAGGCGCAGCGTCCGCGCCTGGAGGGTCTCCTCCGCCGCGACGAAGGACGCCAGTTCGGGATCGGTGGCGGTCAGGGCGGGGTGACGGTGGTTCGCGCTCATGGCGGTTCCTCCGGGGTCGATGTCGTCTCTCGTCCCCGCGAGGCCCAGGCGAGCGGCCCTGTGTGCGGTCGTGCGCGCACGACTCCCCCGGAGTTGGTTCTCCGTACGCCAGTCGCCGTGCGTACCGCACACCTTAGCGGGCGCGCCGACGGGAAGGTTTCTCCGTCCGCGATCCGAGCGACGATAGAAAGGACGCCACCCACGTCACCGGCCAGACGGACGATCGGAGACCCCGTGTCGAGAACTGCTGATGCCATCCGCTCCGCCGACGCGCACAGCGCGCACAACTACCATCCCCTGCCGATCGTCGTCGCCTCGGCCGAGGGCGCGTGGATGACCGACGTGGAGGGACGTCGCTACCTCGACATGCTCGCCGGGTACTCGGCGCTCAACTTCGGCCACGGCAACCGCCGGCTGATCGACGCGGCCCGCGACCAGCTGGAACGGGTCACCCTCACCTCGCGCGCCTTCCACCACGACCGGTTCGCCGACTTCTGTGCCGAACTCGCCGCGCTGTGCGGCAAGGAGGCGGTGCTGCCCATGAACACGGGCGCGGAGGCGGTGGAGACGGCCGTCAAGACCGCCCGCAAGTGGGGCTACGAGGTCAAGGGCGTCCCGGACGGCCACGCCAAGATCGTGGTGGCCGCCGACAACTTCCACGGCCGGACCACGACGATCGTGTCCTTCTCCACCGACCACGACGCGCGCGACCACTTCGGGCCCTACACCCCCGGCTTCGAGATCGTCCCCTACGGAGACCTCACCGCGCTCTCCCACGCCGTCACCGAGAACACCGTGGCCGTGCTGCTGGAGCCGATCCAGGGCGAGGCCGGGGTGCTCGTGCCGCCCGCCGGATACCTGGCGGGCGTACGGGAACTGACGCGCGAGCGGAACGCGTTGTTCATGGCCGACGAGATCCAGTCGGGCCTGGGCCGCACCGGGAGGACCTTCGCCTGCGAGCACGAGGGCGTCGTCCCCGACGTGTACATCCTGGGCAAGGCGCTCGGCGGCGGGGTGGTCCCCGTCTCCGCGGTCGTCGCCGACCGGGACGTGCTCGGGGTGTTCCGACCCGGCGAGCACGGGTCGACCTTCGGCGGGAACCCGCTGGCCTGCGCCGTCGCCCTGGAGGTGATCGCGATGCTGCGCACGGGCGAGTTCCAGCAGCGCGCCGCCGAGCTCGGCGACCACCTGCACCGGGAGCTGAACCTGATGGTCGGCGGCGGCGCGGTGACCGCCGTACGGGGCCGCGGCCTGTGGGCGGGCGTGGACATCGACCCGGCGCACGGCACGGGCCGGGAGATCTCGGAGAAGCTGATGGAGCTCGGGGTGCTGGTGAAGGACACCCACGGCTCGACGATCCGCATCGCGCCGCCGCTGGTGATCGGCAAGGAGGACCTGGACTGGGGTCTGGAGCAGCTGCGCTCGGTGCTCTCCTCCTAGAGCGCGCCGGAGGGGGCGCGCCGGAGGCGGCGTGCCGGGTCCCGGCCCGGTCGCCGCCCCGGGAGGGCGGGGCGAGGATGGAAGAGGCGGGCGCCTTCCCGCGCGCCCCCGGGCGCCGTCCGCGCCGCGCGCCGGCGGGGCCCTCCCCTCCCGATGGGAGCACCCTCATGTACGCACGTGCTCGGCACGCCCTGGCCTGCGGCGTCCTGGCGTCCTGCGTCGCAGTCGGCGCCGGCGCCGTCGCGGGTACCGCGGCGGCGGCGCCGGCGGCGGTCCCCGCCGCCAGCTGTACGGTCACCCCGGCCGCGAACGGGATGTCCGTGGTCATCACCGGCGAGGGCTTCTCGGCCCCCCGCGACCTCAACGACGGCGAGTCCACTGAACGGCTGAACGTGGACGCGAACGGCAACTTCCGGCTCCAGCGGTTCCAGAAGAACGTCGACTACACCGTCCTCGCGGTCAACGAGGACCAGAACTTCACCTTCGTCAACTGCAAGGTCGTCGGCGCCGACCCCGGTACCGACACCGGCACCGGCACGACCACCCCCGGCACCCAGCGGGACTACCGCCAGGGCCACCGGGACGGCTACCGGGCCGGCATCAAGGCCGCCGTCGCCGACTGCGACAAGCCGCCGCAGCCGGACACGAGCCAGACGCACACCGACATGTACCGCAAGGGCTGGACGGCCGCCGCGCAGTCCGCCTTCGACATGCGCTGCAAGAGCTCCCCTACAGGATGACGTGCGGCAGGAAGCGGGCGTACTCGTCCGTGACCGGGCCGGCCGATTCGCGGATCCCCAGGCCCGCCGCCTCGTCCTCGACCACCCAGGCGCCGAGCACCACGCGGTTGCCGTCGAAGTCGGGCAGCGGGGCGAGGGCCTGGAAGACGTACGCCTCCCCCTCGACCGGGACGAAGGGCTCCCCGTCCCCGCCGGTCGGGTGGAGGGTGACGCCGGCGCCCTCGCGGCCCAGCAGCGGCTTGGCCACGTAGCCCGGCCCGCCCTCCTCGGCCAGCTCGCGCGGGCCGTCGAGGTAGGCGGGCAGCAGGTTCGGGTGGTCCGGGAAGAGCTCCCACAGGATCGCCAGCAGCGCCTTGTTGGAGAGCAGCATCTTCCACAGCGGCTCGATCCAGACGGTGGAGCCGGAGCCGCCGCCGTGGTCGTAGGTGTCGAGCACCTGGGGGCCGAACTCGTCGGTGGCCAGCCATTCCCAGGGGTAGAGCTTGAAGCAGCTGCGGATGAAGCGGAGCTTCTCGTCGACGAACCGGCCCGAGAGGCGGTCCCAGCCGATGGTCTCCACGGACAGGGCGTGCGTGTCCAGCCCGGCCTGTTCGGCGGTCTCCTGGAGGTAGGCGACCGTCATCAGGTCCTCGCCGAGCTCGTCGGTCTCGGAGTGCGCGAAGTGCAACGGGCCGGCCGGCAGCAGCTCGGCCTGTCGGCGCCAGGCCTCGACGAGCCGCTCGTGCAGCGAGTTCCACTGGTCGGCGCCGGGGAAGCGCTCCTCCATCCAGAACCACTGCGGGCTCGCCGCCTCCACGAGGGAGGTGGGCGTGTCGGCGTTGTACTCCAGCATCTTGGCCGGGCTGCCGGAGCCGTCGTAGCGCAGGTCGAACCGGCCGTAGAGGGAGGGCTGTTCGGCGCGGCGGCGCCAGGACTCGGTGATCTTCGCGGCGAGCCTGGCGTCGGTGACGCCGAGGTCGGCGAAGCGGTCGTGCTCGACGATGTGGGCGGCCGCGGCCAGGCACATGGCGTGCAGTTCCTCGACGACGTCCTCCAGCGCCTCCACCTCGGGGAGGGTGAACGCGTAGTAGGCGCTCTCGTCCCAGTAGGGGCGCAGGGAGTCGTCGGGGTAGCGGGTCAGGGGATAGATCAGCCCCTGTTCCTCGACGGTCTTCTGCCAGTCGGGGCGGGGCTCGATGGTGTGCCGCTGCATGTGCGCGCTCAGCCGCCGGAGGAACCGGAGGAGGAGTGTCCGCCGATGCCGCCGCGGGTGACGGCGGACTTGTCGAAGCTGCCGCCGGTCACCTTGCCGTTGCTGACGGAGCCGCCGTAGTAGTACGAGCCGGTGCCGCCGCTCTTGCACTCCTTCATGTTCAGGTGGTTCAGGGACGAGCGGGAGGCGCACCGCTTGTCGGGCTCGTCGCTGCTGCCGCAGGCGACGAGGGTCGCCGCGAGCAGGCCCATGCCGCCGAGGGCGACCGCGCCGGAGCGCATACGGCGTCGAGTGGTGATGTCGGTGTTCATGGCTGGATCCGCTCCCCCTGGGTGGCGTGCTCCCGACAGACTAGAGCGGTCGTGCGGGGGGATGGAATCCGGCCGCCGTCACACCCTTGTCACGGCCGTGCCGGCGGCGAGGACATCTACAGTCGGTCCGTGCTGATTGGGATGGTTTGCGCACTGGGTGCGGCGGTCTGCTTCGGAACGGCCTCGGTGCTCCAGGCCGTGGCGACGCGGGCGACGGAGCCGGGGACGGGCTCCGGGGTGGACGCGGCGCTGTTCCTGCGGGCGCTGCGCCAGTGGCGCTACCTGGCGGGGCTCGCGCTGGACGGGGCGGGCTTCGTCCTCCAGATCATCGCCCTCAAGCACCTCCCGATCTACGCGGTGGGGGCGGCGCTGGCCGCGAGCCTGGCCGTGACGGCGGTGGTCGCCGCGCGGCTGCTGGACGTACGACTGTCGCCGCTGGAGTGGGGCGCGGTGGGGGTGGTGTGCGCGGGGCTGCTGATGCTGGGCCTTGCCTCGGGCGAGGAGGGCACGGGGCGGGGCTCGCTCGCGCTGGAGCTGTCGCTCCTGGCCGTGGCCCTGCTGATCCTGCTGGTCGGCGCCGCGGCGGGACGGCTGCCCGACGGACCGCGCGCGCTGGTGCTGGGTCTGGCGTCCGGGACGGGGTTCGGCGTGGTGGAGGTCTCCGTACGCCTCATCGACTCCCTCTCGCCGCGGGAACTGCTCAACCCGGCCCTGTACGCGCTGCTGCTGGGCGGTGCGGCCGCCTTCCTGCTGCTCACCTCGGCGCTGCAACGCGGCTCGGTGACGGCCGCCACGGCGGGGATGGTGCTGGGCGAGACGGTGGGCCCGGCGGTGGTCGGCGTCGTCTGGCTCGGCGACCGCACCCGCGAGGGCCTGACCTGGCTCGCGGTCCTCGGCTTCGCGGTCGCCCTGGCCGGGGCGCTGGCCCTGTCCCGCTTCGGCGAACCGCCGGCGCCGGCCGCCTCCCCGCCCGCCGACCCTGCCTGATCCCGACCCGGCCGGCGGCGGGCGGACCGGGGCGTCAGGGGAGGGCCGAGGCGAGGGCCGTCAGGGTCGGGGTCCAGGCGCTCGGGGACGGGGTGCCGTAGCCGACCACCAGGGCGTCGCGGGCCGGCATCGGCGAATCCGGGTGGCGGTAGCGGGCGAGGCCCTCCAGGGCCAGGTCCTGCCAGGCGGCGGCCGACCGGACCAGCTCCCGCTCCGTGTCCGGCGCCAGGTCCAGCACCGCGTGCAGCCCCGCGGCGATCCCGGACACCGGGACGCGTCCGGCCAGGGCCGCCACCAGCTCGTCGCGGCGGCGCCGGTAGCGCAGCCGCATGCCGCGCACGTGGCGGTCGTAGGCCCCGGAGGTGATGAACTCCGCCAGGATCAGCTGGTCGAGGGCGCCGGCGGTCCAGTCGACCGGGCCCTTCGCCGCCACCACCGGCGCCACCAGGTCCGGCGGGAGCACCATCCAGCCCATGCGCAGCGCCGGGGCCAGCGATTTGGCGGCGGTGCCGAGGTAGACCACGCGGTCGGGGTCCAGCCCCTGGAGGGCGCCGACCGGCTGGCGGTCGTAGCGGAACTCCCCGTCGTAGTCGTCCTCCAGGATCACCGCGCCCTCGGTGCGCGCCCAGTCCACGGCGGCGGACCGCCGCTCGGGGGTCAGCGCCACCCCGGTCGGGAACTGGTGGGCGGGCGTCAGCAGCACCGCGCCCACCCGGGGGCCGAGCCCCGCCAGGTCGGTGGTGCGCGCCCCGGCGCCGTCGAGCCACAGCGGGCGGGTGCGCAGCCCGGCCCCGGCCAGCAGGTCGCGGTGGACGTCCAGGGCGTACCCCTCCACGGCGACCTCCCGCACCCGGCGCTCCCGCAGCACCCGGCCCATCAGCGTCAGGCCGTGCGCGAAGCCGGAGCACAGCACGATCCGGTCCGGGTGCGCGTACACCCCGCGCGCCCGGCCCAGGTACCCGGCGAGGGCCTCGCGCAGCTCCACGCGGCCCCGCGCGTCCACCGCGTAGCCGAAGGCGGCGTCCGGGGCGACGGCCAGTGCCCGCCGGGCGGCCGCGAGCCAGGCGGCGCGCGGGAAGCCGCTCAGGTCGGGGGAACCGGGCACCAGGCTGTACGCGGGCCCGCGCCGGGCCCGCGGTTCCCGGACGCCGGCGCGGGCGGCGCCGGCGGCGGCCGCACCGGGCTGCGGGCGGCGCGGCCGGGCGCGCGCGGCGACGCGGGTGCCGGAGCCCTGGCGGGCGGTCAGCCGGCCCTCGGCGACGAGTTCGGCGTACGCCTCCGCGACGGTGTTGCGGGCGATGCCCAGGTCGGCGGCGAGGGAACGGGAGGACGGCAGCCGGGTGCCGGGGGCGAGCCGCCCGCTGCGCGCCGCCTCCCGCAGGGCCTCGGCGAGCGCGGCCCGCAGTCCGGGGGCGCCCGCCCGCGCCGCGAGGTCGAGGTGCAGGTCGGCGCCGAAAGTGGCCCACGTTCCGGTCATGGATATGGACCATACCGGCGGGCCGCCCGCTCCGTACGGTGGAGGCATGAGCAACCACACCGACACCTCCACCACCACCCTCACCGCCCCCACCACCCCCTCCCCCTCCGCCGAGCTCGCCGCCGAACACGCCCCGCGCATGCGGATGGCCCAGCTGGCCCCGGAGGTCTACAAGGCGGTGATCGGTCTGGAGGTCGCCGCGAAGAAGGGGCTGGACCCGGCCCTGATCGAGCTGGTGAAGATCCGCGCCTCGCAGATCAACCACTGCGGGTTCTGCCTGGACATGCACGCCAAGGAGGCCCTCGCGGCGGGCGAGAGCGTGGAGCGGATCGTCCAGCTCGGCGCGTGGGAGGAGTCGCGGCACTTCTACACCGAGAAGGAGCTGGCGGCGCTCGCGCTGACCGAGGCCGTCACCGTCCTCACGGACGGGTTCGTGCCCGACGCGGTCTACGAGCGGGCGGCGGCCCACTTCGAGGACGCCGAGCTGGCGCAGCTGATCGCCCTGATCGCGACCATCAACGTCTGGAACCGCATCGGCGTCACCACCCGCATGGCCCCGGGGCACTACGCCCCGGGGAAGCACAAGGGCTGATCAGCGCGGGCGGAAGGACTCCAGCGCGGCCGTCAGGTGCGCGCGGGTGGTCCGGCTGTCGGCGGCCGGCCCGGCGGCCAGCAGCGCCCACCGTCCGCCGCCCGGGAGGGTGATGATCCGCTCGATGCCCTGCCGGCGGCCCCGGGACTCCGCGCTGTCGTACTCGTAGACCAGTTCGCAGGCGCTCCCGGCGGTCGGGCCCAGGGAGACCTCCGCGTAGGCCGGCGTGTCGTCGCGCAGGACCTTCGAGGAGATCCGCAGCAGCTCGCACGATCCGGTCGCGGAGGACTCCGTGACCCGGAAGACCTGGAGCAGCGCCGTGCGGTCGCCGGGCGGACGGTAGAAGGCCCCGTCGCCGGTCTCGTCGCGGCTGGGCCGCCACCCCCGGGGGACGGCGACCGAGAATCCGTACGGGTCGTCCACGACGGTGTAGTCGGCGGGGCCGCCGGTGCCCGTCGGGGCGCCGGGGCCCCCGCTCCCGTCCGGGCCGCCCGGGGTGGACGGGTCGGGGCCGGTCGCGGACGGGCCGGGGCCGGTCCCGGAGGTCGGGCCGGGTGACGGGCTCGCGGACGGACGGGCGTCCGTCGTCGCGCGGTCGCCTCCGTCACCGCCGCCGCCGTCACCGCCACCGTCGCCGACCAGGAGCCAGACCGCCACCGATCCGCCGGCCACGACGGCCGCAACGATCCCCGCCACCAGCGGGCCACGCCGGCGCCCCGTCCCGCCGCCGGGCGCGGGAGGGCGGGGCGGGGCTGTCTCCGGCTCCCGTTCCCAGCGCTGCGAGCCGGGGTTCCAGCGGGCGCCGGTCCCTTCGGGCGGGGGCACCGTCAGCCGCCCAGCGAGGTGAGCAGCCCGCCCAGGGCGGTCGCCGCGGCGATCGACTCCACCAGCGGCGCCCACCGCTCCAGGGCGGCGCGCAGCCGCCCGGTCAGCCCCGTCCGGATTTCGCCGGCGTCCTCCAACTCCGCGGCCACGTCGTCGAGTTCGGCGTCGAGTTCGTTGCGTTCGGTGCTGCGCGGCAACTGCACGACGGCGGCGCGCAGTTCCCGTACCGCCTTGAGCAGTTCCGCCGCTCCGGGCGGCGGTTCGGCCGCGCCGCCGCCGTGCCGGACGGTGTTGGTGTTGCCGCTGCCGCCGATGCTGAAGGCGCTGTCGCGGACCTCGCCGATCCGCACCGCGGGATCCTGATCGTCACGTGCCACCGTTGCTCCCCTTGTTGCCGGTACCGCCGCCTCCGGCGGTGTTGGTGGTGCCGGTGCCGCCGATGCTGAAGGCGCTGCCGTTCACCGACTGGATGAACACGCCGCCCTCGGCGACGGTCACGGCGCGCCGGGCGAACTCCTCGGTGTGCCAGCCCGCTTCGTGGAGGGCGACGGTGACCCCGCCGACCACCCGGTCCTGGATGGTCTTCAGGTACCGGTCGACGTCCATGTGGTGGAAGAGCGAGCCGTTGTCCTCGGCCGCCATCTCCCGTACGGACCGCGCCGGCCCCTCGGGGCGGGCGCCCCCGTGGCCCCCGGTGGCGATCCGCCACCGGCTGCCGACGCCCCGGCCGAGGGTGACCAGGGCCTTCACCAGCGAGCCGGGGGTGGCGGCCAGGGCGGCGGCCGCCTTGCCCACGGGGTTGTTCCTCAGGTACCGCCGGGCGTCCGCGTCGGCGTCGTGGAAGTCGGTGCGGACGGGCAGCAGCAGGTGCGGGGCGACCTCCAGCATCATCATCCGACCCTGGGTGTGGACGCGTACGAAGACGGTGACGACGAGGTTCTCGTCCCAGCCCCCCACGCGTACGCGCAGGAAGTGGCGGCGGCGTTCACCGCCCTCCTCGATCGACACCGCGCGGTGCTCCTCGTACTCCTCCGGCGACAGCGGCGCCTCGTCGCGGTGTGCGAGTCCCACGGCCGGCAGGAACACGCACTCGTCGACGCCCAGTTCGCGCAGCCGGTCCACCACGGCCGCCTCGGCGCCGGGGGAACCGTGCGGGGAGGGGACGCGCAGCGCGTGCAGGAGGGGGACGACGCGGCGCACGATGTCGGCGTTGGTGAGGGGGCTCGGTGTGCGGTCGGGGTCGAGGTCCTCGCGGGGGCGCAGTTCGACGGACAGGTGCCAGGGCCGGTAGGCATCGCCCGCGCCGGTGAACGGACCGTTGATGTCGTACATGATGAGCGGGGAGTGCTGCTCCCTGGCGATCCGCTCGCGGACGCGTTCGAGGCGGGCGCTCCCGACGCGCTCGGCGGGGCCTTGGTCGTGGTCGGCGTAGCGCTCCGGGGAGAGTTCGCCGGTGATGACGCGGGCGATGTGGCGGCGCCGGAGCCCGACGACGCAGACGACGACGGCGAAGCCGGCGAGGAAGACGAGGGGCACCCACCACGGGGCGCCGTCCTCGGAGCCGGAGGAGCCGAAGAGGCCGTAGGAGCCGGACGAACCGGCCGGGCCCGAGGAATCCGCGAACCAGTCGGAGTAGTCGGAGTAGCCGCCGGCTCCGCTCCCGCCCGATCCGCCCGGTCCGCCCGTCGGGAGGTCCGGGACCAGGGCTCCGAAGACCGCGACGAGGCGGTCCAGTCCGCCGATGACCACGCTCAGCGCGAACAGGACCACCATCACCACCGTCCACCAGGCGTAGATCCGCACCAGCAGCGCCACGAACCGCAGCAGCGGGATCTCGCGCCCCTTGCGCCCCAGCCAGTCGGCCAGTCCGAGCAGCAGGAAGGGGACGGCCAGCAGGGCGAGCAGCCCCGCGGTCAGTACGGCGCCGACGAACCAGGCGGCGAGTATCGCGGCGGCCCAGGCGAGGTCGACGCGGCGGGCGCGCACGGCGTGGGCGAGGACGCGGGTGGCGTCGAACCCGTAGGAGGGGGCCGCGATCCGCTCCTCGTGAACGAGGAGTTCGTCGATGACGCGGTCGCGGTAGGCGGCGTCGAGGTACGTGCCGGCGCACAGGAGGCGGCCCGCCTCGCTCGTGCGCGGGTCGACGGGGGACTTGCCCGCGCGGGGGTCGGACGCGTCGTCGCCACCCGGTAACTGAGGGGGGATCAGGGGCTCGGTCACCGGGCGACCTTACGTACCCCCTCCGCCCTTGTGCAGGCGCATTCACGCCAAACGCCCCGACCGGACCCGGTCGGGGCGTTGGTGGTGGTGCCTCACCGCTCGACGGGGTGAGCCGGCCGCGTGCGCGGATCGGCTCACCCGAGAGGGTGATCAGATCAGGCCGAGCTCGCGCACCGCGTCGCGCTCCTCGACGAGCTCCTTCACGGACGCGTCGATGCGCGCGCGGGAGAACTCGTTGATGTCCAGACCCTGGACGATCTCGTACTTGCCGTCCTTGGTGGTGACGGGGAAGGAGGAGATGATGCCCTCCGGGACGCCGTAGGAGCCGTCCGACGGGATGCCCATCGAGGTCCAGTCGCCGGCGGCGGTGCCGTTGACCCAGGTGTGGACGTGGTCGATGGCGGCGTTGGCGGCCGAGGCGGCCGAGGAGGCGCCACGGGCGTCGATGATCGCGGCGCCGCGCTTGGCGACGGTCGGGATGAAGGTGTCGGCCAGCCACGCCTGGTCGGCGACGACCTCGGCGGCGTTCTTGCCGGCGATCTCCGCGTGGAAGATGTCCGGGTACTGGGTCGCCGAGTGGTTGCCCCAGATGGTGAGGCGCTTGATGTCGGAGACGGCGGCGCCGGTCTTGGCGGCCAGCTGCGAGATCGCGCGGTTGTGGTCCAGGCGGGTCATCGCGGTGAAGCGCTCGGCCGGTACGTCCGGGGCGGCGGCCTGCGCGATGAGCGCGTTGGTGTTGGCCGGGTTGCCCACGACCAGGACCTTGATGTCGTCCGCGGCGTGCGCGTTGATCGCGGCGCCCTGCGGCTTGAAGATGCCGCCGTTGGCGGCGAGCAGGTCACCGCGCTCCATGCCCGCGGTGCGCGGACGGGCGCCGACGAGCAGCGCGACGTTGGCACCCTCGAAGCCCTTGTTCGGGTCGTCGAAGATGTCGATGCCGTCGAGCAGCGGGAAGGCGCAGTCGTCGAGCTCCATGGCGGTGCCCTCGGCGGCCTTCATACCCTGGGGGATCTCCAGGAGGCGGAGCCGGACCGGCACGTCCGCGCCGAGCAGGTGGCCGGACGCGATGCGGAAGAGCAGGGCGTAGCCGATCTGGCCGGCGGCGCCGGTCACGGTGACATTCACGGGAGTGCGGGTCATGGCCTTCTCCGTTAGACAGCTGGCGGTGGGGCGTCCCCGCCCCATGTGCTGGGCCCCAAGTACTGGGAGGACGCCGCTTCCCTGTCCTTACGAATCTTGACGTGAAGAGACATCCGCGGTCAGGCTATCCGACCCGTGGGGCCCGCAACCCCCGGGTCCCTGTGGTCCGTGGCACACGGACCCCCGGGTTCGAAGGCGGAAGGCCCCCGGGGGGCCTATTCCACCCGGAAGATCTCGCCCGTCCGACGGCCTTCGACGGACTTGACGTAGGCGTTCGCCGCGCGGGCGACGGGGACCGGGTCGAATCCGGCGAAGGTGTCGCCGTAGACGTCCATCGACTCGGTGAACACGGTCGGGCTGACCGCGTTGATGCGCTGCCGGCCGGGCAGCTCGATGGCGGCGGCCCGTACGAAGGCCTCCACCGCGCCGTTGACCAGGGCGGCGACCGAGCCGGTGAGCAGGGGTTCGCGCGCCAGGATCCCGGTGATCAGCGTGAACGAGGCGTGCTCGGGCAGCCGGGGGGCGCCCTGGCGGACCAGCTCGATCTGGCTGACGGCCTTGCCTTCGAGGCCGGCGCGCACGTCGGCGGTGGTCAGTTCGCCCAGCGGGCGCCACGGGACGCTGCCGGCGGCTACGGCGACCGCGTCCACGGCGCCCACCGCCCCGTACATCTCCCGGACGGACTCCGGGTCGGTGATGTCGACGCGGACGTCCGAGGCGCCGACGGTGCGGGAGGCGGTGACCACCTCGTGGCCGCGTGCGCGCAGGGCCGTGGCGACGGCGTCGCCGAGGGTTCCGTGGGCGCCGACGAGGAGGACGCGCTGCTTCGGAGTGCTCATGCGCCGAGCATCCCCGCGAGAGGACCGTGAAGTCCAGCTACCTTTCCTACACGGACGATTAAGCTGAACTCATGCTTGATGTGAAGCGGATGGTCTTCCTGCGGGACCTGGCGGAACACGGGAAGGTCACCGACGTCGCCGCGCTGCACCGGGTGACCCCCTCCGCCGTCTCCCAGCAGTTGCGCGCCCTGGAGGCCGAGGCGGGCGCCGTCCTCGTGGAACGGGAGGGCCGCGGACTGCGCCTGACCCCCGCCGGGGCCGCCCTGGCCGCCGCCTGCGAGCCGGTGCTCGCCGCCCTGGAACGGGCCGAGGGGGCCGTGCGCGCCCTCGACCGCGGCCCCGTCGGCGAACTGCGCGTCGGCTGCGCCCCCAGCGCCCTCGCGCCGCTGGCCGCCCCGCTGCTCGCCGCCCTCGCCGCGCGCCATCCGGGGCTCCGGCCGCTGATCGTGCAGGCGGACCCCGAGGAAGCCGTGCCGTTGCTGCGCCGGCGCCGCCTCGACCTCGCGGTGACGTACGCCTACCCGCTGCTCGGCGCCCCGCCCGCGCCCGGCACCACCGCCGTCCCGCTGTTCGACGACCCGCTGTGCCTGGCCCTGCCCCGGGCGCTGCTGCCCGCCTACGAGGAGAAGGGCCTGGCGGCGCTGCGCGGGCTCGACTGGGTGTCGGCGCCGGCGCCGAGCAGCTGCCGGGAGATGCTGGTGCACGCCTGCCGCAACGCCGGTTTCACCCCGCGCGTGGCGCACGAGTGCGCGGACCTGCGGGCCGGCCTGTGGCTGGTGGCCACGGGGCGGGCGGCGTCGATCCTGCCGAGGCTGCTGTGCGACGCGCCGCCGCCCGGCGCGGTGGTGGTGGAGCTGCCCGGGCCCGGGCGGACGCTGGAGGCCCTGGTCCGCGAGGGCACCAGGAGCCGACCGGCGGTCGCGGCGGCCCTGGAGGCCCTCGTCGCCATCGGCGCGGCCACCGCCGCCGGTCCGGCGGCGGTGGCGGAGACGGTCCCGGCGGAGCCGATGGTCCCGACGGAGCCGACCGGCTCGCGGTGAGGCCCGGCGCACGGTGAGGCTCAGCGCACGGTGAAGCGGACCGCGCTCTCCAGGAACGGGATCTCCAGCCACGGCTTCGGCTCGATGACCAGCGCGAGCAGCGTGATGGCCACCCCCAGCAGCCCGTACGTGATCATGTCGGTGAACCGGGAGCGCACCGCGAGCATGCCCACGGACGGCAGCAGGCGCCGCATCACGGCGGCGGCGATCAGCGCGACCCCGATGATCAGACAGCCGATGCGCGGGTGCCCGAACGCCGTCGACAGCAGCCCCACCGCCGTGGCGGCGAGGACGCTGAGCATCGGCCACTGACGGGCCGGCGCGGACACGGCGCCGGGGATGGCCCGACCGCTGCCCTCGGGCCGGGCCGTGTCCTGCGTGACGGCGGGGAACCGCCGGGACCGGGCGGCCCGCGCCCGCGCCCCGGACGGGTCCGGGTCCGGGGCCGGGCCGGGCGCCGGGACGTCCGTCGTCGCCGGCCGGCTCCCGTTCACCGCCTCGCCCGGCTCCGCGCCCCCGGCGCCCTCGACGCCCCGCTCAGCCCGCACTGGTGGTCCGCTCCGCCGCCTCGACGACGTTCACCAGGAGCTGCGCCCGGGTCATCGGCCCGACGCCGCCCGGGTTCGGGGAGAGCCAACCCGCCACCGCGGCCACGCCCGGGTGGACGTCACCGACGATCTTGCCGTTCTCGTCGCGGCTGACGCCGACGTCCAGCACGGCCGCGCCCGGCTTCACGTCCTCCGGCTTCACCAGGTGCGGGACACCGGCCGCGGCGACGATGACGTCCGCCTGGCGCAGCAGCCCGGAGAGGTCGCGCGTACCGGTGTGGCACAGGGTGACGGTGGCGTTCTCGGACTTGCGGGTCAGCAGCAGTCCGATGGAGCGGCCCACGGTGATGCCGCGGCCGAGAACGACCACGTGCGCGCCGTTGATCTCGACGCCGTGGTGGCGCAGCAGTTCCACGATCCCGTACGGGGTGCAGGGCAGCGGGCCCGGCTCGTTCAGGACGAGTCGGCCCAGCGACATGGGGTGCAGGCCGTCGGCGTCCTTGGCGGGGTCCATGAGTTCCAGGACCCGGTTGGTGTCGATGCCCTTGGGCAGCGGGAGTTGCACGATGTAGCCGGTGCAGTCCGGGTTGGCGTTGAGTTCGCGCACCACCTCCTCGATGTCCTCCTGGGAGGCCGTGGCGGGCAGTTCGCGCTGGATGGAGGCGATGCCCACCTCGGCGCAGTCCTTGTGTTTGCCGTTGACGTACCAGCGGCTGCCCGGGTCGTCGCCGACGAGCAGGGTGCCGAGGCCGGGCGTGACGCCCCGGTCCTTCAGCGCCGCCACTCGGACGGTCAGTTCGGACTTGATCGCGGCTGCGGTGGCCTTGCCATCGAGAATCTGGGCGGTCATGTGGCCATCCTCCCGGATGGGGTGGCCCCGGTTCCAGTCAAGGCGCACGGGCGGGTGCGCGGTTGGTTGCACTTGCACAACAAGTCACGACGCGCCTGGGAACCAACTGGACAACGAGTCGTGCGTCGCATCACCATGCACGGGTAAGAGAGTGCCGCGGGCAGTGCCGGGGGGCGGACCGCAAGTAGAGATTTCCTCCGCGCGTGCCGTGCGTCCCCGCACTTCCACGGAGGAACACCCCAGATGAGCTTCGGCGACCCGAACAACCCCTACGGCCAGCAGCCCCCGCAGGGCCAGCCCGGCTACGGCTACCCCCAGCAGGCTCCGCAGGGCGTTCCGCCGCAGGGCGGCTACGGCTACCCCGGCGCGGCCCCCGCGTACCCGGGCGGCCCCGGCGGCTTCCCCGGCGCCCCGGTCGAGATGCCGGGCGGCGTCAAGGGCGCGCGCGTGATGCTCTACATCCTGGGCGGCCTCCAGGCCCTCGGTGGCGTGTTCATGATGATCGCCTCCGCCTGGGTCGCGGACATGATCTCCGAGGCCGCCGGTTCCACCGCGAACTCGGGCCTGAGCAGCTCGGACGCCGACACGGCCGCCGCGTTCGGCGCCGGCGCCATGATCGGCCTGGGCGTCGTCGTCCTCGGCTTCGCGCTGTGGGGCATCCTGACCGCCGCCAAGCTGGGCAAGGGCCGCGGCGGCGTCCGCGTCTCCGGCATCATCTACGCCTCCGTCGTCGTCCTCTTCAGCCTCATCAGCCTCGTGGGCGCGAACGTCTTCGCCCTCATCAGCCTGGTCCTCGGCATCCTGATCATCGTCTTCCTGGCCAAGGGCGACGCGAGCTCCTACTTCGGGCGTCCGCGCTACTGAGCCCGGTCCCACCCACGGCGAAGGCCGCGTCCCGCAGTGCGGGGCGCGGCCTTCGCCGTGTCCGGGACCGGGGTCCGGTCAGTGGAAGAAGTGGCGCGTACCGGTGAGGTACATGGTGACGCCGGCCTTCTTCGCGGCCTCGACGACCTGGTCGTCACGGACGGAACCGCCCGGCTGGACCACGGCCTTGATGCCGGCGGCGGTCAGGATCTCCAGCCCGTCCGGGAAGGGGAAGAAGGCGTCGGACGCGGCGTACGAGCCCTGCGCGCGCTCCGCGCCGGCCCGCTCGACGGCCAGCTTCGCCGAGTCGACGCGGTTGACCTGGCCCATGCCGACGCCGACGGAGGCGCCGTCCTTGGCGAGGAGGATGGCGTTGGACTTGACGGCGCGGCAGGCCTTCCAGGCGAAGGCGAGCTCGGCGAGCTCGGCCGGGGAGAGCGCGTCGCCGGTGGCGAGGGTCCAGGCCTTGGGGTCGTCGCCCTCGGCGTGCAGGAGGTCGCTCTGCTGGAGCAGGACGCCGCCGGAGATGGGCTTCAGGTCGCCCGGCTGGTGCGGGGTGCCGTCGACCTTCAGGACGCGGATGTTCTTCTTCTTGGCCAGGACCTCGACCGCGCCGTCCTCGTAGGCGGGCGCGGCGATCACCTCGGTGAAGATCTCGGCGACCTGCTCGGCGAGCTCGACGGTCACCGGGCGGTTGACGGCGATGACGCCGCCGAACGCCGACAGCGGGTCGCAGGCGTGCGCCTTGCGGTGGGCCTCGGCCACGTCCGCGCCGACGGCGATGCCGCACGGGTTGGCGTGCTTGATGATCGCCACGCACGGCTCGTCGTGGTCGTAGGCGGCCCGGCGGGCGGCCTCGGTGTCCACGTAGTTGTTGAAGGACATCTCCTTGCCGTGCAGCTGCTCGGCGTTGGCGAGACCGCCGGGCTGTCCGTCCGTGTAGAGGGCGGCGGCCTGGTGCGGGTTCTCGCCGTAACGGAGGGAGGACTTGCGGTCCCAGGCTCCGGCGAGGAACTCGGGCAGCGCGCCCTCCTCGCCCTCCGGGGCGTACGCGTTCGTGAACCAGGAGGCCACGGCGACGTCGTAGGCGGCGGTGTGCTGGAAGGCCTCGGCGGCGAGCCGCTTGCGCGCGGTCAGGTCGAAACCGCCGCCCTGGGCGGCCGCGAGGACGTCGGCGTAGCGGGCCGGGCTGGTGACGACCGCGACCGAGGGGTGGTTCTTGGCGGCGGCGCGGACCATGGAGGGGCCGCCGATGTCGATCTGCTCGACGCACTCGTCGGGGGTGGCGCCGGAGGCCACGGTCTCCCGGAACGGGTAGAGGTTGACGATCACCAGGTCGAAGGGCTCCACGCCCAGCTCGGCGAGCTGGTTGCGGTGGTCCTCCAGGCGCAGGTCGGCGAGGATGCCGGCGTGCACGCGCGGGTGGAGGGTCTTGACCCGGCCGTCGAGGCACTCGGGGAAGCCGGTCAGCTCCTCGACCTTGGTGACGGGGACGCCGGCGGCGGCGATCCTGCCGGCGGTGGACCCGGTGGAGACGAGGGCGACGCCCGCCTCGTGCAGGCCGCGGGCCAGCTCTTCCAGTCCCGTCTTGTCGTAGACGCTGACGAGCGCACGCCGGATCGGCCGCTGGGTCGTGGTCGGGTCGTTGCTCGCTGCGGTGTCTGCGGCGGTCACTGGATTGTTACCTTTCGTCCCTCAATGCGGTAGCCGTGCCGGGCCAGGCGCCCCACGACGTCGACGAGCAGCTTGCGCTCGACTTCCTTGATGCGCTCATGGAGAGCGGCTTCTTCCTCCCCGTCCCGGATCTCGACGACACCCTGGGCGATGATCGGACCGGTGTCCACGCCGGTGTCCACGAAGTGGACGGTGCAGCCGGTGACCTTCGCCCCGTACGCGAGGGCGTCGCGCACCCCGTGCGCGCCGGGGAAGGCCGGGAGGAGGGCGGGGTGGGTGTTGACGAACCGGCCGCCGAAGCGGTCGATGAAGCTCTTGCCGACGATCTTCATGAACCCCGCGGAGACCACCAGGTCCGGCGCGTGGGCGTCCGTGGCCTCGGTGAGGGCGGCGTCCCACTCCTCACGGCTCGCGTACGCCTTGACGGGGCACACGAAGGTGGGGATCCCCGCCCTCGCGGCCCGTTCGAGGCCGGCGATGTTCTCGCGGTCGGCACCCACGGCGACGACCTCGGCACCGAAACCCTCGGCTCCGCCGGGGTGCGCTTCGATGGCGTCGAGCAGGGCCTGGAGGTTGGTGCCGGAGCCGGAGACCAGCACGACCAGGCGGGAGGCGGGCATGCGAGGCCCTTTCTTACGGGAATGCCGTCGTTCGTCTTGTGTGGTCATACGAAACTTCGGGGTACCGATATACGGGGAACCATACGAAGCCACCGACCGCACGCAACGATACCGGCACACGCGACCGCCCCCGAGGGACGGGGGGACGGGCGAGCGGTAGCGTCTGGCGTACAAGCCGCGAACGACGCGGTACGCGGCCGTACGCGGGCGCGTGCCGTGGCCACGACACAGGGGAAGTAACCGACTCGATGCCGGACCGCGCCCATCCCGACCCCTCCACCGACGACAACCCCTTCGCGGCGCCCCCGGAAGGCCGACCCGACCAGCCGTGGCAGCCCCGGCGGCAGCCGGGGCCCCAGGGCGGCGGCGGCCAGGGATCCGACCGGGGCCCCTCCGGCAACCGGGAGCCCGAGGGCCCGGCCCGTTGGGACCCGATGGACCCGCTCCAGCGGCGGGCGCGGTACGCCCTGCTGGCCGGCATGTGGGGGTTCTTCTTCGGGATCTTCGGGATCCCCTCGGTGGGACTGCTGCTGGGCGCGCTCGCCATGTACTGGGGCATCAGCGCGCTGCGCGGCCGGCCCGCCGCCGAGGCGGACGCGGCGAAGGGCACCCCGGCCTCGCCCGGCGGCCTGGCCGCGCTGGGCCCGGCGGCCCGCCCGCAGCGCGCCGCGGCGATCAGCGGCCTGGTGACGGCCTCGCTGGCCCTGCTGCTCGCGGGCACCTCGTACGCGGTGCAGTTGGCGTACAAGGACTTCTACGTCTGCCGCGACGACGCCCTGACCCGCACGGCGGAACTCCAGTGCAACGACCTGCTGCCGGACAACGTCCTGGGCGACGTGCTGAAGGTACGGAACTGACCGGACGGACGTGACGCGGCCGGACGTGACGCGGCCGGACGTGACCGGCCCGAACCCGGCCGGCCGTGAGCCCGGCGGGCGTGACCGGCCCGACGTGCTGCGGCCGAGCGCGACCGGCCTGAACCCGGCCGGGCGGGTTGCCCGGCGGGCGCGACCGGCGCCCGACGTGACACGGCCCGACGTGAACCCGCCGGAGGTGAACCCGGTCGCGTGACGCGGCCGGGCGCGAGCCCGGCGTCATGAGGCGCCCGGCCGCCGGGCGGCCGGGCGGGCCGCGACCGTCAGGGGGAGGACGGCCGCCGCGCCAACACCCGCGCCCCCGCCACCGGCGGCAGCAACTCCCCCGGCTCCGGCGACCCGGAGGGTCCGGGGCGCGACTCCACCCGTTCGGCGGGGTGGGCGGACACCCGAACGGCGGCGACCGGCGGCTCCTCGGCGGGGGCCCCGACGGCCTGCGGGACGGGGCGCGGGGGCACCGGGTCGGGGACGGGCGCGGGAGGCGCGACCCGGACGGCCGGGGACGGCGGCGCGGCCAGGGCCGGGGACACCGGGACAGACGGGGACACCGGCGCGGCCCGGACGGCCGGGGACAGCGGCGCGACCGGGGCGGCCGGGGACACCGGGACGGCGGACGGCGGCAGCGGGCGCGCGGGGGCGCGCACCGCCGGCCCCACGCCGGGGGGCACGGCGCCCTTCGGGCGGAAGGCCTTCGGCGCGGGGGCGGCGACCATCGGGGTCGAGGCCTCGCGGAGGGCTTCCCAGCGCAGTTCCCGTACGCCCGAGTCGTGCCACGCGTCCGCACCGCGACCGCCCGCGCCGCCCTCGGGGAAGCCCCGCACCGGACGCGTCCGCCACCCGTGCACCCCCACCGCCACCGGCACCGCCAGGGCCAGCGTCCAGCCCGCCGCCGCGGCGCCCACCTGCCACCACACGGGCCCGAAGCTGGCCAGCGCCCGCGACCCCAGCGGGCCCGAGGAGGCAGCGCCCAGCCCGGCCGTCACCAGTCCGCACACCACCGCCCCCAACGCCGCCGTGAGCGCGGTCTCCCCGAGCGAGACCTCCCGCGCCCGGCGCACCGCGAACCACCCCACGACCAGCCCGGCCGCCACCGGCACCCCGGCCGCCGCCCAGGTCAGCGGGGTACCCGGGCCCTCCGGAGGCAACGCGGCCAGCAGCGGGAACCTCGGCAGCGCCGCCGCCCCCTCGAAGCCGAGCGGGGTCGCCGTCGCCCCCGTACCCAGCGCGAACCCGGGCCCGAGACCGTACGCCGCACCCCACACCATCGCGTTCGGGATCAGCGCCAGCGCGAGCAGCAGCACCGCGAAGCGGCCCGACCACACCCCGGTCAGCGTCAGGAACGAGGACTGCGCCTCGCTCGCGTGCCAGGCCAGCGAGGCCCCGACGAGCAGCACCCCGCCACCCAGCAGGGCGAGCACCCCGGCCAGCCCCGAACGCAGCGCCAGCGCGTAACGGGGGCGCGCGATGCCCCTGCGCACGCCGTCCGGCACCCATTCCGGCAGCGGTCCGAGCGGGCGCCCCTTCGCCGTCCACACCCCGAGCCCGGCGGCGAGCACCGCCACCAGGGGGACGTGCCAGGCGGCGCTGAGCGGGTCGGCCGGCAGCGGGCCGCCCGCCGCGTACGCCGTGGCCACGGCCGCGACGGAGAGGTACCCGCAGAGCACGGCCGAGAAGACGGCACTGGCCGGCAGCACCTCTTCGCTCTCCTCCCCCTCGCCGACGGGGTCACCCGAGGCGCTGCCCAGCCGGGCGGCCCTGCGCATGAGCAGGACGGGCAGCGCCACCAGCAGGAGCGGGGTGAGGCCGACGGGCGCGGGCACCCCGGACAGGGTCTCGTAGCGGACGAGTTCCGTGCCGTGGGCCATCAGCCACAGCCCGGCGGCGAGGTGCAGGGCGCCGCCGGGACCGCTGTCCGGGTAGGGGGAACTGATCCACAGCACGATCACGAGCACGGCGAGGAAGCCGAGCCCCAGTCCGGCGGCCATGGCACCGCCCAGCACGCAGGCGGCGGCCGCCGGTGAACGGCGCCGCGCGGCGGCGCGCGGGGCCGTCCGCAACGGGGTCCCGCGTTCGGTCACTTGGGTCACCCCGCCATGGTGCCAACGACACGCGCTATGGGCGGGTAACAGGCGAATGCCCGTGGTGTCGCTCAATATACGTTTATGTACTTTATCGGCCAGGACGGCAGGGTCGCGGGGAGTGTGGCATGACACGAGACGTCGAGACGGCCTCCGACTCGGAACCGGGCCTCCCCTCCCCCAAGGAGCGCCGACGGCTGCGCGAGCGCGGCGAGCTGACGACCGAGCGGATCGCCTCGGAGGTCGGGGTCACGCCGAGCACCGTCCGCTCGTGGGAGTCGGGCCGCACCGAGCCGCGCGGCCGCAAGCGCGAGGCGTACGCCCATGTCCTGGACCGGCTCGCGGGGCTCGACCACCACGCCGAGCCCGAACTCCCGCACCGCCCGGCCCGATCGGACCGTCCGGACCGGCCCGACCCGGCCCGGACGTCCCGTACGACCGGCGCGAACGGCGCGGCGGCCGGGTCCGCGCGCGCCGGCGGGCCGCGCGCGGCACCGGCGGGCCACTCCGGCGGACCCACCGTCAGGAACGGCCACGGCAACGGACCCGCCGTCAGGAACGCGCCCGGCGGCAGGCCGTCGGGCGCTCCGGCGCGCGCGGGCACCCACCCGCCCGCACCCCCGGCACCGCCCGCGCCGCCACTGACGGCCCCGACGGCCCCGAAAGCCGCCACACCTGCCCCACCCGTCACCCCTACCACGGCTGCCCCATCCGCCACGGCCACACCATCGGCCCCGGCTACTCGGGTTACGTCGGCTCCCCCGGCCGCCCCGGCCTCCCTGGTCAAGCCGGCTCCCCAGGCGGCCCCGGCCACACCATCTGCCCCGGCCACCTCGACCTCCCCGGCCACCTCGGCCTCCCCGGCCACCTCGGCTGCCTCGGCCGCCTGGGCCTCCCCGGTCAACCCGGGTACCCCAGCCACCCCGGCTCCCCCGGTCACCCCGGTCACCACGGCCGCAGCCACCCCCGCCACCCCCGTCACCGCCGACGCCGGCGCCCCCACACAGGCGCCCCCCGCAGGGGCTTCGGCACGCCCGCCGGGGGCGACCGCCCCCGTCGACCGCCCCCACGTCCCCGAGGACCCCGCCGACACCGGCCCCCCGACCCCGCTCGGGCCCGCCGAGGCCTTCGACGCCCTCCACGCCTACGCGGCCCCCGCCCTGGCCCGCCAGGCCTACCTGCTCACCGGCCGCCGCGCGCTCTCCCTGGAGGCCGTCGAGCGGGCCTTCCAGCAGGCCTGGGAGCGCTGGCCCACCGTGGCCACCGACCCCGACCCCGTGGGCTGGGTCCGCGCGGCCACCCACGAGCACGCCCTCTCCCCCTGGCGGGGGGGGGGGGCCCCCCCCCCCCCCCCCCCCCCCGGGGGGCGGCGGCGCCGCCGCCACCGCTACCCGGACAAGCCCCCGGCCGAGCCCGCCGACCGGATCCTGCTCGACGCCATGCTGGAACTGCCCGCCGTCCACCGCCGCACCGTGCTGCTCTACGACGGCGTCGGCCTCGACCTGCCCGACACCGCCGCCGAGACCGAGTCCAGCACCCCCACCGCCGGGCACCGGCTGCTCCACGCCCACGCCGATCTCGCCGACCGGATCCCGGAGCTGGCCCGCACGGCCCCCGAACAGCGCTCCGCCCTGCTGCGCGAACTCCTCGGCGCGCTGCGGCCCCCCGTAGCGCTCGAACCCCGCACGGCCGCCGCCGTACGGGCCACCACCGAGACCCGCGCCCGCCGCTTCTCGCGCGCGGCGATCGGCCTGACCGCGGTGATCGCCGTCGCGACGGCGTACACGGCCGTCACCGCCCCCGACCGGTACGAGCCCCCGGAGTCCCCGGGCGCGAGCGTCTCCGGCGTACCGCCGCACGGCGGCCCCCAGCGGCAGACCGAACTGAGCCTCGAACTGCGGGACAGGCTGCGTGAACACCCGGAGGCCGGACCCGCCCGGCTCGCGCCCCGGCTCGGGTGAGGGCACGGAAAACGGGCGTGGCCCGCACCCCGAAGGGTGCGGGCCACGCCCGTTTCCGCGGGCGCGTACGGATCCGTACGCCCCTGCGGGGAACGACTACTGGGCGGCGTTCAGGATCTCGCGCGCCAGCTTGGCCGTCTCGGTCGGCGTCTTGCCGACCTTGACGCCGGCGGCCTCGAGGGCCTCCTTCTTGGCCTGCGCGGTGCCGGAGGAGCCGGAGACGATGGCGCCGGCGTGGCCCATGGTCTTGCCCTCGGGGGCGGTGAAGCCCGCGACGTAGCCGACGACCGGCTTGGTGACGTTCTTCGCGATGAAGTCCGCCGCACGCTCCTCGGCGTCGCCGCCGATCTCGCCGATCATGACGATGAGCTCGGTCTCCGGGTCGGCCTCGAAGGCCTCCAGGGCGTCGATGTGCGTGGTGCCGATGACCGGGTCGCCACCGATGCCGACGGCGGAGGTGAAGCCGATGTCGCGCAGCTCGTACATCATCTGGTAGGTCAGCGTGCCGGACTTGGACACGAGACCGATCTTGCCGGGCTTGGTGATGTCGCCCGGGATGATGCCGGCGTTGGACTGGCCGGGGGTGATCAGACCCGGGCAGTTCGGGCCGATGATGCGGGTCTTGTTGCCCTTGGCGGTCGCGTACGCCCAGAAGGCGGCGGAGTCGTGCACCGCGATGCCCTCGGTGATGACGACGGCCAGCGGGATCTCGGCGTCGATGGCCTCGACGACGGCGGCCTTGGCGAAGGCCGGCGGGACGAAGAGGACGGAGACGTTGGCGCCCGTCTTCTCCATCGCCTCGGCGACGGAACCGAAGACCGGGACCTCGGTGCCGTCGAAGTCGACGGTCGTGCCGGCCTTGCGCGGGTTCACGCCACCGACGATGTTGGTGCCGTCAGCCAGCATCAGCTTGGTGTGCTTCATGCCCGTGGCACCGGTCATGCCCTGGACGATGACCTTGCTGTCCTTGTTGAGGAAGATAGCCATGTGAGTCTGTGACCTCTGCCCTTACTTCGCAGCCGCGAGCTCGGCGGCCTTGTCGGCCGCGCCGTCCATGGTGTCCACGCGCTGCACCAGCGGGTGGTTGGCGTCCGAGAGGATCTTGCGACCCAGCTCGGCGTTGTTGCCGTCGAGACGGACGACGAGCGGCTTGGTGACCGCCTCGCCCTTCTCCTCCAGCAGGGCCAGCGCCTGGACGATGCCGTTGGCGACCTCGTCACAGGCGGTGATGCCACCGAAGACGTTGACGAAGACGGACTTGACGTCCGGGTCGCCGAGGATGATCTCGAGACCGTTGGCCATGACGGCGGCGGAGGCGCCACCGCCGATGTCCAGGAAGTTGGCGGGCTTGACGCCACCGTGGTTCTCACCGGCGTAGGCGACGACGTCGAGGGTGCTCATGACGAGACCCGCGCCGTTGCCGATGATGCCGACCTCGCCGTCGAGCTTGACGTAGTTGAGGCCCTTCTCCTTGGCGGCGGCCTCCAGCGGGTTCGCGGCAGCGTGGTCCACGAACTCCTCGTGACCCGGCTGGCGGAACTCGGCGTTCTCGTCCAGGGAGACCTTGCCGTCGAGGGCGATGACCTCGCCGGAGGCGACCTTCGCGAGCGGGTTGACCTCGACGAGGAGCGCGTCCTCGGCGATGAAGGTCTTCCACAGGGTCACGAGGACCTCGGCGACCTGCTCGGCGACCTCGGCCGGGAACTTCGCCAGGGCGACGATCTCGCGGGCCTTCTCGATGGTCACGCCCTCGTTGGCGTTGACCGGGACCTTCGCGAGCTTCTCCGGGGTCTCCTCGGCGACCTGCTCGATGTCCATGCCGCCCGCGACCGAGGCCATGGCCAGGAAGGTGCGGTTGGTGCGGTCGAGCAGGTAGGAGACGTAGTACTCCTCGACGATCTCGGGAGCGGTCTCCGCGATCATCACCTTGTGGACCGTGTGGCCCTTGATGTCCATGCCCAGGATGTCCGTCGCGCGGGCGACGGCCTCGTCCGGGGTCGCGGCGAGCTTGACGCCGCCGGCCTTGCCGCGGCCGCCGACCTTCACCTGGGCCTTGACGACCGACTTGCCGCCCAGCTTCTCGGTGGCCTCGCGAGCCGCCTCAGGCGTGTCGATGACTTCACCGGCCAGCACCGGTACACCGTGCTTGGCGAAGAGGTCCCTCGCCTGGTACTCGAACAGGTCCACGCGCGTCCGTCCCTTGTCTTCAAAGATTCGCAGTGATTCGCGGTTGTCTGCTATCTGCGTGGGCGTGCCGCGAGGGCATCGTGACGGCGCTGTCACTGGGGAGGCGCACACGGTGACCGTGGACGCGGCATGTCCGTCTCGCAGGTTATCCCCGTGGGCCGTAGGTCCCTAAATCACAGATCACACCTGAGCGGTGATACCTGTCACAGATCGCCTCACGGTTGAGCTGCGTCTTCGTGTGATCTGCCGATTTACGCCCGGCGCGCGGACGGGCCCCCGCCGCGATGGCCCGCCGGTGGTCCGGCGGTGGACCCGCGGTGGTCCCCCGGTGGGCGCGGGTCACGGCGGCGCGGGTCACGGCAGGGGCAGGGGGCGCTTCTCCAGGGCCGCCGCCATCACCTCCGGAAAGAGGTCGGGGGTGCAGGCGAAGGCGGGCGATCCGAGGGCCGCGAGCGCCGCCGCGTGGTCGTGGTCGTAGGCCGGGGCCCCGTCGTCGGACAGGGCCAGCAGGGTCACGAACTCCACGCCGGCCGCCTTCATCGCGGCCACCCGCGCCACCATCTCGTCGCGGATGCCGCCCTCGTGGAGGTCGCTGATGAGGACGACGACGGTCTCGGCGGGTCGGGTGATCCGGGACTGGCAGTAGGCGAGGGCCCGGTTGATGTCGGTGCCGCCGCCCAACCGGGCGCCGAAGAGGACGTCGACGGGGTCGTCGAGCCGCTCCGTCAGGTCCACCACCGAGGTGTCGAAGACCACCAGGCGGGTGGAGAGCGCGCGCATCGAGGCGAGGACCGCGCCGAAGACGGAGGCGTAGACGACGGAGGACGCCATCGAACCCGACTGGTCGACGCAGAGCACCACCTCCTTGCGCACCGCCCGCGCCGCCCGTCCGTGGCCGACGAGCCGCTCGGGGACGACGGTGCGGTGCTCCGGCAGGTAGTTCCCCAGGTTCGCCCGGATGGTCCGGTCCCAGTCGATGTCGTGGTGCCGGGGGCGGCTGACGCGCGCCGACCGGTCGAGGGCGCCCGTCAGCGTGGCCCGGGTGCGGGAGGCGAGGCGCTCCTCCAACTCCTCGACGACCCTGCGGACCACGAGGCGCGCCGTTTCCCTGGTGGTGTCGGGCAGGGCCTGGTGCAGGGACAGGAGGGTGGCGACCAGGTGGACGTCGGGTTCGACGGCCTCCAGCATCTCCGGCTCCAACAACAGCGTGGACAGGCCGAGCCGGTCGATGGCGTCCCGCTGCATGACCCGCACCACCGGGCTCGGGAAGTACGTACGGATGTCCCCGAGCCAGCGGGCCACGCGCGGCGCGGAGCCCCCCAGCCCGGCGGAGCGCTCCCCCGGGGCCCGGCGGGCGCCCGGTTCGCCGTCGCCGCCGTAGAGGGCCTCCAGGGCGCCGTCCATCGCGGCGTCCCGTCCGGCGGGCGTGTGGCCCGTGCCGTCGGCCCCTCCGCCGCCCAGGACCAGCCGCCACCGCCGCAGCCGCGCCGCGTCCGCCGGCCCGCTCCCGGCCCGCGCGTCCGTCTCGTTCATGTGCCGCCCTCCCAAGGCTCTCGATTCCCCACACCTCCGGACGCCCGTACGCCGGCCCTCCGGTACGTCCATCCGCCCGCACGCCCATGCGCCGTGCGCCGGACCGCTCGGCCGCGCCGCGTCCGGACGCCCCGACCCGGCGCGCCCCTCGGCTCAGGCGGCCCGGCCGTTCGGGCCGGGGGCCGCCGTGAGCAGCAGGCGGGCCACCTCGGCGGCCGCGTCCGCCCGCGCCGGGTCCAGCAGCGGGGCGAAGCCCTCGGGGCCCTCGGCGGCGCCGGTCGGCCGGCCGCCCGGACCCCGCCGGACCAGCTCGCCCAACGTCCGCCGCACGCCCGGCTCGTACGCCCCGAAGGTGCGCCGCAGCAGGGGCAGTACGTCGACGAACGCCCGCTCCGGCACCGACGCCAGCCAGGTGTCGATCAGGGCGAGCAGCCGCTCGTCGTGGACCAGGAGCGTGCCGCCGCCCGAACCGCCGCCCGCGAAGCCCTCGATCCAGCCCGCCGCCTCGGCGGGGGCGGTGGCCGGGGACAGGGCCAGACCCATCAGCCGGGCCGTCTCGCCGGCCGGGAGGCGGCCCTCGTCGAGCAGCAGCCGGACGGCCCGGCCCCGGATCACCCCGGGCACTCCCTCCCGCCCGGCCAGCGTCGCCAGCACGGCCGACCACCGCTCCCGCAACCCGTCGCCGTTCCCGGCCTCGCCGTCGGTGTCGGTGTCGGTCAGCAGCCCGATCGCCGCGTGCACCCCGTCGACGTGGGTCCGCAGCTCCGCCGCCGCGTCGGCGTCCGGTCCGGCGGCGCAGGCCGCCGGCAGGGCCACGCATATCCGTTCCGCGATCCCGGCCGCCACGTCGGCGAGCGCCGCCCCGTCGGTGCCCCGTACGTCCCCGTACCGCAGCGAACGGGCCAGGGCCGGCAGGGCCTTGGCCAGCCGGACCACGTCGTGGTCGAGCGCCGCCCGGTCGGCGAGGGCGCGCAGCACCGCGGGCAGCGCCCCGGACAGCCCGGCGAGCAGGCAGCGTTCCGCCAGGGCGGTGATCTCGACCGGTTCCGTCGCGCGGGCGGCGTCCGCCTCGGCGCGGGCGGTGGCGGCCGCCTCGACCGTGGTGCCCCAGACGCCCGCCTCGGCGACCCGTACCGACAGTTCGGGCTCCCAGGACAGCCTCCAGGTCTCCCGGAAGGTGCCGGTGCCGGCCCGGGAGGCGGTGGGCACGCCCCAGCGGATGCCGAGCAGGTCCAGCCGGTGCAGCAGCCGGGACCGGGCGGCGTCGGTGTCCCCCCGGAGGTCGAGTTCCAGCTCCCGCCGCCGGGCCTCGGGTCTCAGCCGCAGGGAGCGCTGGCGCCGCGTCAGGTCCCGCTGGAGGGGGACGACGGGCGCGGTGTCCGGGACCTCGCCGAGCACGTCGCCGACGACGAGGCGGTCCTCGATCAGCGCGAGCGGCACGTCGGAGCCGTCGCACATCACGGCCCGGACCGCCTCCAGGGTCTCGGTGAGCCCGGGCAGCGGTCGTCCGCGCAGCGCGGCGAGGCTCTCGGCCAGCCGTACGGCCTCGATCACGTGGGCCGGGGAGACCTGGCGGTCCTCCGCGCGCAGCAGTCCGGCGATCCGGGTCAGCCAGCGCTCCACGGGCCGGTCGGGGGCGGAGAAGAGGTGCGCGTACCAGCCGGGCGAGGTGATGCCCGCGCCGTAGCCGCCGGCGCGGGCGAGCCTGCGGTGGGTCCAGGGCACCCAGGTGGTCTCCACCTTGACCTTGGGCAGGCCGGTGAGCAGGGCCCGGTCGGCGGCGACGGTGGTGCGGGCCCGCAGGGCCGGGACGTGCCAGGCGCCGCACACCACGGCGAAGTCGTCGCCGAACTCCCGCCGGGCGGCGCGCGTCCGTTGCCGCATGTGGGCCTCGCGGACCGCCTCGCGGGGATCGCCGTCGTCCCCGTACGCCTCGCGCAGGGCCTCCATGGCCTCGCCGAGGGCGGTGAAGGCCGCCAGGGCGTCACCGGGGCCGCCGCCCCGGTGTTCGACGACGTCCTCCCACCAGCGCTCGGGGTCCTCGTACCCGGCGGTCTCGGCGAGGACGGCGAGGGGGTCGAGCCGGACGCGCGGCCCGTCGGGCGGCGCGTCGGGGTCGACCGCCGGCGCGGGGGCCAGGGAGTGCGCGGCCGGGAGGTCGATGAAGCGCACCGGTACGCCGGCCCCCCGCGCCCAGCGGATGGCCACCCACTCGGGGGAGAACTCGGCGAAGGGCCAGAAGGCGGCCCGGTTCGGGTCGTCGGCGGCGTGGGCGAGCAGGGCGACGGGCGGACGCATCGCCGGGTCGTCGGCGAGGGCGAGGAGCGCGTCCCCCTCGGGCGGGCCCTCGACGAGCACGGCCAACGGCGCGGCCGCGTCGAGCGCGGCCCGCACCGCGCGCGCCGACCCGGGGCCGTGGTGGCGCACCCCCAGCAGCAGGGGTCCGCCGCTCGCGGGGCTCATGCCGTCACCTCCCGGCAGGCGCGGTAGAAGTCCTTCCAGCCGTCGCGCTCGCGGACGACGGCCTCCAGGTACTCCTGCCACACCACGCGGTCGGCGGCCGGGTCGCGGACGACGGCGCCCAGGATCCCGGCGGCGACGTCGGAGGGGCGCAGGACTCCGTCCCCGAAGTGCGCGGCGAGCGCCAGGCCGCCGGTGACCACGGAGATGGCCTCGGCGGTGGACAGGGTGCCGCTGGGCGACTTCACCTTGGTGCGGCCGTCGGCGGTGACGCCCTCGCGCAGCTCGCGGAAGACGGTGACGACGCGGCGGATCTCCTCCAGGCCCTCGGGCGCCGCGGGCAGGTCGAGGGCGCGGCCCATCTGGTCGACGCGGCGGGCGACGATGTCGACCTCGGCGTCGGCGGTGGCGGGCAGGGGCAGGACGACGGTGTTGAAGCGCCTGCGCAGGGCGCTGGACAGCTCGTTGACCCCGCGGTCGCGGTCGTTGGCGGTGGCGATGAGGTTGAAGCCGCGGACGGCCTGTACCTCCTGGCCGAGTTCCGGTATCGGGAGGGTCTTCTCGGACAGGACGGTGATGAGGCTGTCCTGGACGTCGGCGGGGATGCGCGTGAGTTCCTCGACGCGCGCGGTCATCCCGTCGGCCATGGCCCGCATGACGGGGCTGGGCACGAGCGCCTCGCGGCCGGGCCCGTGGGCGAGGAGGCGGGCGTAGTTCCAGCCGTAGCGGACGGCTTCCTCGGGGGTGCCCGCGGTGCCCTGGACGAGGAGGGTGGAGTCCCCGCTGACGGCGGCGGCGAGGTGTTCCGAGACCCAGGTCTTGGCGGTGCCGGGTACGCCGAGCAGCAGCAGGGCGCGGTCGGTGGCCAGGGTGGTGACGGCGACCTCGACGATCCGGCGCGGGCCGACGTACTTGGGCGTGATGACGGTGCCGTCGGGGAGGGTGGCACCGAGGAGGTAGCTCGCGACGGCCCACGGGGAGAGCTTCCAACGGGCCGGTCGGGGCCGGTCGTCGGCGGCGTCCAGGGCTTTCAGTTCGTGCGCGAAGGCGTCTTCGGCGTGCGGACGCAACGCCTGGGTACCGGTGCTGTTCTCGGGCATGGTCATGCTCCCCCTCCGATGCTCGACAGCCGCTCCCGACTGCTGCTCCCACGGTGCACCATGGGACTGACAACACCCGTCCGGAATGGCGTCGTTGCAGGTCGCAGCGATTGTCAGTGGGGCTGCCTACGGTGGTTTCCATGAATGGACAGCGGGTCCGCCGGACAGTGGAAGAGGTACGGGAGCTCGCTCCCGACGAGGCTTCGCGCACCGCGGGGAACCGGCTCGCCGGGGCGGCCTCGTGGACCCAAACCGGAGGTTCCGCTTCTGGCGCGGTATGGGGGCTGTGCAAGGGCAGTGGGAGGACCCCGTACCGGACGGTCGTGGACCTGTCCGGGCCTGCGTACCGGTGCTCCTGTCCGAGCCGCAAGTTCCCGTGCAAGCACGCGCTGGGGCTGCTCCTGCTGTGGGCGGACGGAGGCGTGGAGGAAGGGGGCGGGGCTCCGGACTGGGCGGGGGAATGGTTGGCCGACCGGGCGGCGCGGGCCGAGCGCGCGGCGGTCGGTCAGGCCGCTCCGGTGGACGAGGAGGCGGCCCGGCGGCGGGCGGAGCGGCGGGCGGAGCGCGTGACGGCGGGGGCCGTGGAGTTGGAGCGCCGGCTCACGGACCTGTTGCGGTCCGGGATCGCGGGTCAGGAGCGGACGGGGTACGCCGGCTGGGAGGAGACGGCCGCCCGGATGGTCGACGCCCAGGCGCCCGGACTGGCCGCCCGGGTAAGGGAGTTGGGGACAATACCCGGTTGCGGGCCCGGCTGGCCGGCCCGGATGCTTGAGGAGTTCGCGCTGCTGCACCTGCTGGACAGGGCCTGGTTGGGGGTGTCCGGGCTGCCGGAGCCGTTGGCCGCGACCGTCCGGAGTCGGGTCGGGCTGCCGACGCCGGCGGCCGGGGAGACCGTCCGGGACCACTGGCTCGTACTCGCCCAGTACGACTCGGTGTCCCCGGACGGCCGCCTCACCACCCGCCGGACCTGGCTGTGGGGGTCGGCGAGCGGGAGACCGGCCCTGGTGCTGGACTTCGGGCCGCCGGGCAGGCCGCCCTCGCTGGCGCTGCCCGTCGGGCTGGTGCTGGAGGCGGAGGCCCGCTTCCGACCGGGCTCGGCGGGGCTGCGGGCGGACCTCGGGGACCGCACCGCCGCCGTGGCGCCGACCGGCGGGGCTCCGGCGGGGGTGGCCACCGCCGAGGCCCTGGCCGCGTACGGGACCGCGCTGCGGGCGGACCCGTGGCTGGAGTCCTGGCCGGTGGTGCTGGGGCCGGTCGTCCCGATCCCGGGGGAATCGGGGGACGGGGGCTGGCAACTCGCCGACGCGGAGGGCTCGTCCGCGTTGCCGGTGACGCTCTCCGACGGCGGCGCCCGTGCGGGGCTGTGGCGCCTGGCCGCCCTCTCGGGCGGCGGACCCGTCACGGTGTTCGGCGAGTGCGGCCACCGCGGCTTCACCCCGCTGACGGCCTGGCATCCGCGCACCGCGGAGGTGATCGCGCTGGGGTGAGGACGGAGCGGAAGGGGGCGTGACGGAGGCACACACGGGGCGCGCGGGGGCGCGCACGCGGGGCGGTCCGCCGGTGACGGCGACCGTACGAGGGACGCACGACGCGCGAAAACGACCGACGACCGAGGACCGACGACGAGGGAGGAATCGAGGACGGGGAACGGGGGCGCGGGGGCGCCGCCGTCGGGGGGAAGCAAGAGAGCGGGGGCTCTGGTGAACGACAACCACGCCAGCTGAAGCACGCCCCGGTCCCGCACAGGGGGCGGGACCGGGGCGCCTGGACACGACGTACGACGTACGACACACGACACACGACGCACGACACGGAAGACGACGCGAGGGAGGGGACCGGTGGAGGACGCCGACTCGGGCGCGGAGCGGGGGGCGCGGGGGCCCGCGGAACCCGCGACATGGGAGGAACTGGTCGCGACCGCGCTGCTGGGGACGGCCCGGCGGGGCGGTTCGCCGCAGGAGCTGCTCGACGCGGCGGCCCTGCGCACGGTGCGCCGCCGCGCGGGGTTGCGGCCCGCCGAGGCCGCGCTCCGGCCGCCGCCCGCGCCCCACGATCCGCGTCCGGCACCGCCGCGGGCCGCCCGGCAGCGGCTCGCGCAGCTCCTCGCGGGCCGGGCCGCCACCGGCGGCGGCCACCGCCGCGGGGCGGCCCCGGACCTGACGGAGCTGCTCCCGCAGTGGCTGGCCACCGCCGAACGGCATGGCTACCGGGCCCCGTCGGAGCTGGTCCCGGCCCTGCTGGACGCCGCGCGGGCCCGGACCGACCTGCGTCCGCGCGCGCTGGCCCTGGCGGGGGCGCGCGGACTGTGGCTGGCCCGGCTCAACCCGGAGTGGCGTTTCGCCCTGCGGGCCACCGCGGGCGGCGCGGGGCAGGCCCCGGACCCGACCGACGGGCCGGCGGTGGCCCGGCTGTGGGAGGAGGGGCTGTTCGCGGAACGGGTCGCGCTGTTGGGCCGCGTACGGGCGCACGATCCGGCGGCGGCGCTGCGGTTGTTGGGCACGACCTGGCCGCAGGAGCGGGCCGAGGACCGGCTGATGTTCCTCGACTCCCTGCGGGTGGGGCTGTCCCCGGCGGACGAGCCCTTCCTGGAGGAGGCGTTGGGCGACCGCAGCCGCAACGTACGGGCCACAGCCGCCGAGTTGCTGTCGGCGCTGACCGGTTCGGCGCTGGCCGGGCGGATGGCGGTGCGGGCCCTGGCCTGCGTCGGACCGGACGGGGTGGAACCGCCCGCGGAGTGCGACGCGGGGATGGCGCGCGACGGCGTCGTGAGGCGACCGCCGGCCGGGCGCGGGGAGCGGGCCTGGTGGCTGGGCCAGCTGGTGGAGGCGGCTCCGCTGTCCTGCTGGCGGGAGCGGTTCGCGGGCCTGGCCCCGGAGCGGATCGTGGAGCTGGCGGTGACGGGCGGCTGGGCCGAGGGCTGGGCGGAGGAACTGCACGCGGCCTGGTGCCGGGCGGCGGTGCGCCAGCGTGACGCCGCCTGGTCGAAGGCCCTGCTCGGGCCGCCCTCCGCCCCGCCGGCGGCGGGGCCGGGGACGGCCTCCCTCGCGGAACGGGCGAAGCTGCTGGAGACCCTGCCCGAGGGGGAACGGGCCGCGTGGGTGGCGGGGTTCGTACGGGCCCACGGCCTGTCGGAGGCCTTCCAGCTGCTCGGCGTGTGCCGGGTTCCGTGGGCGGGCGAGCTGGGCCGGGCCGTGGTGGACGCCCTGGAGGCGGCGCGCGAGGCGGGCAGCTACCCGTGGAGTTTCAGCGGGGTGATGGGGCTCGCGGAGCGCTGCCTGGATCCGGCGGAAGCGGACCACCTGGCCGCGCTGACGGTGGCGGAAGCGCAGGCCCCGGCGGAGGCGACGCCCGGAGCGGACGCGTACTGGGCGGAGGCCTTCGGGCGGCTGGTGGCCACCCTGCGGCTGCGCGCGGCGATGCTCGCCGAACTGGCCCCGCCCGCCGGGAGCGGCGGACGGACGTGACGGACGAGGGGGCGACCACCGAAGGGCGCGGCGTACGAACGGCACGGCTTACGAGCGGCGTGCCGGACGAGGGGTCGGCGGCCGGCGGGTACCGGCCGCCCCCGGGGTCAGGCCTGACGGACGTGGGCGTTGACCCAGTCGACGATCGAGGTGGTGGTGGCGCCGGGGGTGAAGATCTCGGCGACGCCCTTCTCCTTCAGCGGGGCGATGTCGTCCTCCGGGATGATCCCGCCGCCGAAGACCTTGATGTCCGCCGCGTCGCGCTCCTCCAGGAGCTCGATGACGCGCGCGAACAGCGTGTTGTGCGCGCCGGAGAGGATCGAGAGGCCGATGGCGTCCGCGTCCTCCTGGATCGCGGTGTCCACGATCTGCTCGGGGGTCTGGTGGAGGCCGGTGTAGATGACCTCCATGCCCGCGTCCCGCAGCGCACGCGCGATCACCTTGGCGCCGCGGTCGTGGCCGTCGAGACCCGGCTTGGCCACCACCACACGGATCGGACCGGTCACACCCATCGCACTGCCTCCCGAGTGAACGAACGTTAAGTACAGCATTGCGCACGGCGCCGTTTCGCGGTCAACCAGGAGGGGGAAATCACACGCGGGACGCCGTTGATTCATCACCGTTCGGCCGCCCCCGCCACCGCGCCGACAGCCGCACGGCACGGTGGCGGGGCCGTATCGGCAGCACGGCCCCGTACCCAAGAGGTCCAGGGGAGGCCGTCGATGGGGCTGACGATCGCGCCGCTGCCCGTGTCCCGTTCCGGAGCCGCCCTGCGGGCGGCCGTCCTGGAAGCCGTGGTGTTGGGCGGACACCTTCTCCTCTATCCCACCGGCGTCCTCGCGGAGCGCCCCGCCGCCGGGCCGCCCGCCGCGCGGACGGCCGGACAGCTCCCGCCGGTCCTGCTGCTGCACGGGTTCACCGACAACCGCTCCGTCTTCGTCCTGCTGCGGCGCGCCCTCGGCGCGGGCGGCCTGCGGCGCGTGGAGACGTACAACCACTCGCCCTTCAGCCGTGACCTGCGGGTCACCGCCCGCCTGCTGGCCCGGCGCGTCGAGGAGCTGTGCGAGCGCTCCGGGCAGGACCGGGTGGATCTGGTGGGCCACAGTCTGGGCGGGCTGGTGGGGCGGTTCTACGTCCAGCGCCTCGGCGGCGACACGCGCGTGCGGACGCTGGTCACGCTCGGCACCCCGCACGGGGGGACCCGGGTCGCGCCCTTCATGGACGCGCACCCCCTGGTCCGCCAGATGCGGCCGGACTCGGAGGTCATGGCCGAGCTGCGCGCGCCCGCCCCCGGGTGCCGGACCCGGTGCGTGGCCTTCTGGAGCGAGTTCGACGCGCTGATGGCGCCGACGGGCACGGCCCGCATCGAACATCCGGACCTGGACGCGACGAACATCGAGGTCACCGGCATCGGGCACCTGGCCCTGCCCGTCCACCCGGCCGTCATCACGGCCGTCCGGCGCGCCCTCGACGGCGCCGTCCTCGACCCTCGGACCTCCGCCGCCCCCGCTCCCCCGCGCCTGACGGGAACCGACGAACGGGGTCTGGTCGTCTGAGCCCCGCGGGGGTCCTCCGCGTCCGGCCGACCGGGCCCGGCGAACGAACCGCGATCGAACGAATTTCGAACTCAAGGCCAAGGCTCGGTCTCCCCGCGACCGAAAGACGGCCGAATGCCCGGTTCCGCTCAGGATGAAACCGTCCGAAGATTGTCGTCGCCAGTAACCGCCGGGTACAGTCACGCCACTGCTCTCCTCCGGTGAACCTTGAGTTCCCCGGCCACCCAGGCCCCCCACTGCCGAGGCGAAAGAGAAGTTGGTGAACGACCGCCCGATGTCGGGCCAGTACCCCGAAATGGGATACGACGGCCTTTCCACCACCACTTTCGCTGGTGACCAGCCCTATGTTTCCTACGAAACCCAGGGCCAGGGCTATCAGTACGTCACGGACCCGGCCGCTGCGGGGAGTTACGACCCCTACGGCGCGCACCAGGCCACCGGCACGTACGACAGCACCGCGTGGACCGCGCAGGAGAGCTACCTGTCGACCGTCCCCAGCCAGGGCCTCCCCGAGGACGGCACCGGGCAGTGGGACGCGAGCGCCTGGACGACCGCCTCCGGCGACTTCCAGACGAACTCCTTCGCCTACGACTCCTCCGGCGCGCAGCACAGCGGTCACTGGGCCGTCCCCGACTACGGCCAGGACACCGGCGCCTTCGACGCCACCGCCTGGAACGGCGGCGCCGACACCTCGCGGCAGGACGCGGAGTACGCGTACGAGGCCACGACCGTCGTCCCCGTCACCGTCGAGGCCTCCGACGCCTTCGAGACGCTCGATGCGTTCGGCGCGTCCTACGATTCCCACGGCTCCTACGAGGACACCCTCGGCGAGGCCCTCCCCGACATCGGCGACACCCTCGGCGACGGGGACCTCTTCACGGACGCCGTCCACGAACTGCCCACGCAGGCGATGCCCGTCACGGCCGTCGGCGAGACCCGCTCCGCGCGCCGCGCCGGCGGCAAGGGCAAGGGCAGGTCCCCGGCCCCCGACCGGCAGGCCCCCGCCGCCGGCAGCCGGCGGCGCAGCCCCGCCAAGCGCTCCGCCCTGCTGACCGTCGCCGTACCCTCCGCCTGCGTGATGGGGGTCGCCGGAGTGGCCGCCGCCTCCGTCGGCGGACTGACCGGCACCGAGAAGCCGGCCGAGGAACCGACCACGATGGCCGCCCCCGACCCGGCCTCGGTGAAGCCGGTCGCGGCGAACAACAAGCTCGACACCCAACTGGCCGCGCTCAGCGCCGACGCGGGCGACTTCGCGGACCGCGCGAGCCGCACCCAGGAGCGCATCGACCTGCGGGTGCGCCAGGAGGAAGAGAAGAAGAAGCGGGCCGAGGAGGCCGCGGCCAAGGAGGCCGCCCGCCCCAAGTTCGCCGTACCCGTGGCCCAGCACGGCCTCAGCGCCGGCTTCGGCCAGTCCGGCGGCATGTGGATGTCCGTGCACACCGGCATCGACTTCCCCGTCTCCTACGGGACCCCGGTCATGGCCGCCACCGACGGCACCGTGCGCACCCAGTGGAACAGCGCCTACGGCAACATGGCCATAGTGACCTCGCCCGACGGCACCGAGACCTGGTACTGCCACCTCAGCAGCACCAAGATCCGGTCCGGGAAGGTCAAGGCCGGCGAGGTCATCGCCTACTCCGGCAACTCCGGCAACTCCACCGGCCCGCACCTGCACTTCGAGGTGCGCCCCGGCGGCGGCGGCCCCGTCGACCCCCAGGCCTGGCTCGGCAACAAGGGCCTCAACCCCTCCTGAGCGAAGCCGTCCGGGCACCCGAACCGCCCGGACCCCGAACCGCCCGGACCGGGCCCGCGCACGCGGGCCCGGTTCTCGGTTTCCGGAGCCCCGCCTACAGCTTCTGCACCGGGGCGTACCGCAGCAGCAGCCGCTTCGGCTTGTCGTCCCCGAAGTCGATGGTGGCCTGCGCGTCCGCGCCGGCCCCCCGGACCTCCACGACCGTGCCCAGCCCGAACTGGTCGTGCGTGACCCGGTCCCCGACGGCCAGCGCGATGACCGGCTTGTCGGCGGCCCGCCGCGTGGCGAAGCCCGACGGACCCGACTTCGTGCGGGACGAGGACAGGAACGCCTCGGGCGAGGTGCCGAACGTGGCCTTCCCCGAGCCGGAGGAGCCGTAGCCGGAGCCGCGCATCGGACCCGCCGGCTTCTGCGCCGCGCCGGTCCGCTTCCACTGGAGGTACTCGGCCGGGATCTCCTCCAGGAACCGCGACGGCGGGTTGTAGGAGGGCGTGCCCCAGGCGCTGCGCATGCCGGAGCGCGTCAGGTAGAGCCGTTCGCGGGCCCGCGTGATGCCCACGTAGGCGAGGCGGCGCTCCTCCTCCAGTTCCTTGGTCTGTCCCAGGGCGCGCATGTGCGGGAAGACCCCGTCCTCCATGCCCGTCAGGAAGACCACCGGGAACTCCAGGCCCTTGGCGGTGTGCAGGGTCATCAGCGTGATGACGCCCGAGCCGTCCTCGTCCTCGTCGGGGATCTGGTCGGAGTCGGCGACGAGCGCGACCTGTTCCAGGAACTCGGCCAGGGTGCCGGGGCCGGGCGCGGGCGTGCCGTTCTCCGCGGCCTCGGTGGTCGCCGCCTCCCGGGCCTGCTCGAACTCCAACGCCACCGCGGCCAGTTCCTGGAGGTTCTCGATCCGCGTCTCGTCCTGCGGGTCGGTCGAGGCCTGGAGCTCGGCGAGGTAGCCCGTGCGCTCCAGCACCGCCTCCAGGACCACGGCGGGGCCGGCGCCCGAGTCGACGATCGTGCGCAGCTCCTCCATCAGCACGTTGAAGCGCTTGACGGCGTTGGTGGAGCGGGCGGCCATGCCGAAGGCCTCGTCCACACGGCGCAGGGCCTGCGGGAAGGTGATCTTCTCGCGCATCGCGAGCGCGTCGATCATCGCCTCGGCGCGCTCGCCGATGCCGCGCTTGGGCACGTTGAGGATCCGGCGCAGCGGGACGTTGTCCTCGGGGTTCGCGAGGACGCGCAGGTACGCGAGGACGTCGCGGACCTCCTTGCGCTCGTAGAAGCGCACCCCGCCGACGACCTTGTAGGGCAGTCCGACGCGGATGAAGATCTCCTCGAACACGCGCGACTGGGCGTTCGTCCGGTAGAAGATCGCGACGTCGCCCGCCTTGGCGTCGCCTGCGTCGGTGAGCCGGTCGATCTCGTCGGCGACGAACTGGGCCTCGTCGTGCTCGGTGTCGGCGACGTAGCCGGTGATGACCGCGCCGGTGCCGGCCTGGGTCCACAGGTTCTTCGCGCGGCGGTTCTCGTTGCGCTCGATGACCGCGTTGGCGGCGGACAGGATCGTCTGGGTGGAGCGGTAGTTCTGCTCCAGCAGGATCGTCGTCGCGTCCTTGTAGTCCTCCTCGAACTGGAGGATGTTGCGGATGGTCGCGCCGCGGAAGGCGTAGATCGACTGGTCGGCGTCACCCACCACGCACAGTTCGGCCGGCGGCAGGTCCGGGAGGCCGGGACCGACCAGCTCGCGCACGAGCGTGTACTGGGCGTGGTTGGTGTCCTGGTACTCGTCCACCAGCACGTGGCGGAAGCGTCGCCGGTAGTGCTCGGCGACGTCCGGGAACGCCTGGAGGAGGTGGACGGTGGTCATGATGATGTCGTCGAAGTCGAGCGCGTTGGCCTCGCGCAGCCGCCCCTGGTACATCGCGTACGCCTGGGCGAGCGTCTTCTCGAAGCCGTCCGCCGCCTGGTCCGCGAAGGCGTCCGCGTCGATCAGCTCGTTCTTCAGGTTCGAGATCTTGGCGTTGAAGGACTTCGGCGGGAACTTCTTCGGGTCGAGGTCCAGGTCGCGGCAGACGAGCGCCATCAGGCGCTTCGAGTCGGCCGCGTCGTAGATCGAGAACGACGAGGTGAAGCCGAGGCGCTTGGACTCGCGGCGCAGGATGCGCACGCACGCGCTGTGGAAGGTGGAGACCCACATGGCGTTCGCGCGGGGACCGACGAGGCCCTCGACGCGCTCCTTCATCTCGCCCGCGGCCTTGTTCGTGAAGGTGATCGCCAGGATCTGGCCGGGGTGGACGTTCCGCGCGGACAGCAGGTGCCCGATGCGGTGCGTGAGCACCCGTGTCTTTCCGGAGCCGGCGCCGGCCACGATGAGCAGCGGGGAGCCGGCGTGCACCACGGCCGCCGCCTGCTGCTCGTTCAGCCCGTCCAGCAGCGTCGAGGGGTCGATGACGGGGCGCGGGGCCCCGTCGCGGTAGTACGCGTCCCCGCCCATGGGTACGTCGAAGCGGCCCCCGAAGAGGTCGTCCGCGCCCGGCTCGGGGGCGGCGTGTTCCTCGGGCGGCGGCGGGACCTCGTCGGAGGGGCTGAGGTCGGCCAGGAAGCTGTCGTCAAAGAGGCTGCTCATCGCCTTCCGAGTTTAGGGGGCCGGACCGACACCCGGTCCCGCCCGCCGGAAAAAGGCCGACCGGCCCGCCCCCGCGGGGGTGGGCCGGTCGTTTCCCATGAGCTTCGGCGGTCCGGTCGGTCGGTCCCGGTCGGTCCCGGTCGGTCCGGTCGGTCGGTCCGGCAGGGGCCGGGCCGGTGCCCGGCGCCGGGGGCTACCAGCCGGCGGAGCCGATCTCCTTGCGCTCGCCCAGGCCGGAACCGGTGCCCGGGTAGAGGAAGAGCTTGCCGGTCGAGTTCTGGACGGCGACCAGGTCGTCGGCGCCGGTGGCGCCCTGGAGGTCGCCGCCGATCAGGTCGGACATGCCGTTCCAGCCGCCCGTGCCGATGAGGACGCGCTCGCCGATGTACCCGTTGTTGCCCGGGTAGAGCCACAGCTTCCCGGTGGACTCCTCCACCCCGACCAGGTCCTGTCGTCCGCTGTTGTTGACGTCCATGCCGGTCAGGTTGGACATGCCGTTCCAGCCGCCGGAGCCGATCTCCTTGCGGGTCCCGAGCTGCCCGCTCGTGGATCCCGGGTAGAGGTAGAGCTTGCCGGTGGACTTCTCGACGGCCGCGAGGTCGGAGACCTTGTCTCCGTTGAGGTTCAGCCCGGTCAGGTCGGACATGCCGTTCCAGCCGCCGGTGCCGATCATGACGCGGGTGGAGCCGCCCGCGATCGTCGAGTTGTCGGCGCCCTTGTAGAGCCACAGCCTGCCGGTGGACTCCTCGACGGCGACGACGTCGTCCTTGCCGTCGCCGGTGAAGTCGCCGCCGGTCAGGTTGGACATGCCGTTCCAGCCGCCGGAACCTATCTCGACGCGGGTCGAGCCGCCCGCGATGGTGCCGTTGGAGTTGCCCTTGTAGAGCCACAGCTTTCCGGTGGACTTCTCCACGCCGACGACGTCGATCACGCCGTCGCCGGTCAGGTCGGCGGAGGCCAGGTCGATCATGCCGGTGTCGCCGGTGCCGCCGCCGCCCGGGCCGTCCGGCTTCGGGTCCGGGGTCGGGGCCGCGCAGTTCTTGCTGGTCAGGCTGGCGTCGGGGTAGAAGGCGGTGCCGTTGAAGACGGTGCGCTGGTAGCTGGAGTTGTGGCGCTGTTCGTAGTGCAGGTGGGCGCCGGTCGATCCGCCGGTGCTGCCGACGAGGCCGATCAGCTCGCCGGCGTCGACCTTCTCCCCCTCGGACACCCTGAAGGCGTTGAGGTGGGCGTAGAGGGTGCTCCAGCCGTTGCCGTGGTCGATGACGACGAACTTTCCGTAGCTCTCGTTGCCCTTGTCCCGGATGTGGGCGGTGCCGCCGGCGCTGGCCAGGACCGACTTGTTCACGGTCGTGGACGCGCCGCCGTGCGTCCAGTCGACGGAGTTGGCGGAGGGCCGGTGCGTGGAGCGGGAGTCGCCGAACCACTTCTCGCCGCACGGGAAGGGCATCTGGAAGCGGGGGCGGCTGTCGCCGGTGGCGAAGGTGGCGGCCATCGGGGCGTTGTAGGACGAGGAGAGTCCCATTTCCTCGGCGGTGAGGACGGGCAGCTCCCCGTGGTGGTCGCCGTCCTCGGCCCGGGCCCCGCCGACGGAGAGGGCGGTGGCGGCCAGGGTGGCGCAGATCAGTCCGGTGGCCATCCGCACGCGTCGCGAGGTGCGGGGGGTCGGGGCGGCGACTGCGGGAGCGGAGGGGACGGAGGGGGTGTTCGCAGACATGTGGGGTTCCAAACCGGCACACGGGTGCCCGGGGAAGGGGTGGAGGTGGGGTGCGTGACGGCTCGTACGGCGGGGGGCCGCCGGAGCCGGGGTGGGGACGGGGGCGGGGGCGGGTGTGGTCACGCCCCGCCGTCCCGGGGGGCGGCTACCAGCCGCCGGAGCCGATCTCCTTGCGGGCGCCGAGGCCGGAGCCCGTGCCCGGGTAGAGCCACAGCTTCCCGGTCGCCTTCTCCACGCCGACGAGGTCGTCGTGGCCGTTGGAGGTGAAGTCGCCGCCGACCAGGTCGTTCATGCCGTTCCAGCCGCCGGAGCCGATCTCCTTGCGGTCGGCGAGGCCGGTGCCCTCGCCCTTGTAGAGGAAGAGCTTGCCGGTGGAGGTCTCCGCGCCGACGAGGTCGGCCCTGCCGTCGCTGTCGATGTCCATGCCGACGAGGTCGTGCATGCCGTTCCAGCCGCCCGTGCCGATCAGCACGCGGGTGCTGCCGCCGCCGATGGCTCCCGCGCCGTTGCCCTTGTAGAGCCACAGCTTCCCGGTGGAGCGCTCCACCCCGACGAGGTCGGCCCTGCCGTCGCCGGTGAAGTCGCCGCCCACCAGGTCGTGCATGCCGTTCCAGCCGCCCGAGCCGATCTCCTTGCGGGCGCCGAGGCCGCTGCCGTTGCCCGGGTAGAGGTAGAGCTTGCCGGAGCTCTCCTCGGTGGCGATGACGTCGTCCCTGCCGTCGCCGGTGAAATCGCCGGCCGCCAGGTCGGACATGCCGTTCCAGCCGCCCGAGCCGATCTCGACCCGGGTGGAGCCGCCCGCGATGGTGCCGTTCGCGTTGCCCTTGTAGAGCCACAGCTTGCCGGTGGAGGCCTCGACGCCGACCACGTCGTCGACGCCGTCGCCGTTGAGGTTGGCCGCGACGAGGTCGGTCATGCCGGCGGGGGGCGCGGGCGGGGTCGTCGTGTCGTCGACGATGTTGTCGTAGCGGACGGGGAGGAAGGGTCCGTAGCCCGGGTAGTACGGGTAGTCGTAGACGCGGTGGTGCACGCCGGAGGGGGTGAAGTCGAAGCCCCAGTAACGGGTCTTGGCGCTGTCGGCCCACTTCTCGAAGAGGACGACGTGGCCGTTCACCCCCGCGTCGTTGTCCAACAGGGCGTCGCCCGCCTTCAGTTCGGACTTGGCGATGGAGTGGACGGTGCCGCGCGGTTCGAAGGCGTCGGTGGTCAGCGAGTCGTCCAGGTCCCAGGCCATGGAGACGAAGCCGGAGCAGTCGGTGCGGTAGCCGCCGTACCGGCCGCCTCCGGAGTAGTCGAGGCCGATGCCGACCCAGGACTTGGCGCGGGCGATGACCCGGCTACGGGTGATCTTCGTGGCGGCGGCCGAGTAGACCGAGGCTCTCAGCTCGCCGGACACCGGGGCCACCGCCCCCTGGCCGGAACTGCCGAAGTCCGGATCCGGTATCGGGTCGGCGGTGGGGGCCGCGGCGGGAACGCCCGTGGCGGCGGACGGCGCGGCCAGCGCCGCCGAGTCGACGGCCACGACCGTTCCGGAGGCGACGGCCGCGGCGACCAGGGCGGCCACCGCGGCGCGGCGGGGCGAAGGGGTGGAGGACGTACGGGTGGACGACGTACGGGCGGCGGGCGTACGGGTACCGGGCGTACGGGTGTGACGGGGCATGGCGGAACTCCGGTTCACGACGGGGGATCGGGTGCGGGGAGCCGGGGCGTGCGCTCCGGCGCCTCCCCCTCGCCCGTGCACGTCCCGCGGTGACGCCGCCGGGGCTCTGAGGGGGTGTCAGCGGGGGTTTCCCCCGCTGCCGTGCCTCAGCTTCGCCGCCGTGATCACGGCGCGGAAGGCTTCACCGCGGGACCGAATCGGCCATGGCCGGTTCCGGCCCGTCCCCACCTGCGACCCCCCGTTCCACGGCCTCGGACCGGCCCGCACCGGGCCCGCGCCGGCCCCGGGCCGGGCCCGTGCCCGGCCCGGCCCCTCCGCCGTCGGGGGGCGCGGGGGCGCCCCGTACGCTCGACGGCATGACCGTTCTCATCAATGTCTTCGTCGGCCTGCACATCATCGGCATCGCCTCGCTGCTGGGCGGCTTCCTGACCCAGATGAAGGCGATGGGCGCCGGCACCGCCCGCTTCACGCCCGCGATGCTGCACGGCGCGCTGACCATGCTCGTCACCGGCGTCCTGCTCGTCGGCTTCCGGGAGATGAGCGGCGGAGCGCCCCTGAACCACGTGAAGATCGGGATCAAGCTGGCGATCCTCTTCGTGATCCTCGCGCTGGTCTACGTGAAGCGGGACGAGGAGAGCGTCGACAAGGCGCTGTTCGGCGCGGTGGGCGGACTGACCGTGGCGAATATCTTTATCGCCGTCCTCTGGCACTGAGCGGTCCCCTCCGGTCATCCACGGCCAGACAAGATCACTTCCGGGCTTTTCGACATCGTCCCGTGACCTCCGGGTTTAGCGTCCTCCCCCAAGACCGACGGAAGGACGTGAGGCCCCCGTGGCCAGTCATCGAAAGCCCCGGCAGCGCCCGCTGTGCGGCGGCCCCGTACGGACCGCCGCCACGCTCGCCCTCGCGGGCGCTGCCACCACCACCGCCTTCGAGGGCACGTCGCAGGCCGAACCGCAGCTCGGCCCGGCCCAGGTGAGGGCCGAGGTGGACCGGCTCTACGGGGAGGCCGAGGCGGCGACCGAGCGGTACAACGGGGCGAAGGAGAAGGCCGACGCGGCGGAGCGGTCGCTGAACGGGCTGCGCGACGAGGCCGCCCGCAGGACGGACCGCCTCAACACCGCCCGCAACGCGCTCGGCTCGCTCGCGGCCGGCCAGTACCGCAGCGGCGGGCTGGGCCCCGCGCTCCAACTGGCCATGGCCACCGACCCGCAGGACTACCTCGACCGCGCCGGCTTCCTGGCCCGGGCCGGCGACCGCACCGCCGCCGAGGTGTCCTCCGTACGGCGCGGCCTCGACGAGGTCGGCGCGCTGCGCGAGAAGGCGGCCGGCAAGGTCGCGGAACTCCGCGCCGGCCAGGACGAACTGGCCGCGCAGAAGGCCGTCGTCGAGGACCGGCTGAACACCGCCAAGCGGCTGCTGGACCGGCTCACCGCCGAGGAGCGGGCGGCGTACGAGGCCGCGTCGGGCGGTGGCGCGACCACCCCGGCCGCGGGGGCCGGGGCCGGCGCGGCGGCCGGGCCCGCGGCGCGCCCGGCACCGGTCCCCTCGGACGGCTCCCGCGCCGCCCGCGCGGTGGCGTTCGCCCACGGGGCGATCGGCAAGCCGTACGTGTGGGGCGCGACGGGACCGGGCTCGTACGACTGCTCGGGGCTGACCCAGGCGGCGTGGCGCGCGGCCGGGGTCTCCCTGCCCCGCACCACCTACACCCAGATCAACGCCGGCCGGCGGGTCTCGCGGGACGCGTTGGCCCCCGGTGACCTGGTGTTCTTCTACTCCGGGGTGACGCACGTCGGCCTGTACGTCGGCGGTGGCCAGATGATCCACGCCCCGCGTCCCGGCTCCACGGTCCGCCTCGCGCCGGTGGACTCGATGCCCTGGGCGGGCGCCTCCCGTCCGGCCTGAGGCGTCCGACCCGATCCGCCCGGCCCGAGCCGCCCGGCCCGAGGCCTCCCGCTACGGCGCCTTGACCGTCTTGCTCAGCCAGTCGAAGGTCTGCGGCAGCTGCCTGGACCACGAGTCGAGGTTGTGCCCGCCGCCGACCTTCTCCGCGTGCACCGTCGTCGGGCTCTTGGCGATGGCCTTCAGGTCCTGGCCGGACAGGTAGCCGTCGTGCTCGGCGCCCGACATCCACAGGGAGACCGCCGGCGGGGCGGGCTGCGTCTGGAGGAGGTGCTTGAGGTTGTGGGTGCGGCGCAGTTCCGGGTCCTGGGCGACCAGCGAGCTGGGCTCCTGCCCGGGGTCGTTGTACCCGGACAGGGAGACGGCCGCGCCGTAGCGGTCGGGGTGCAGGATCGCGAGCTTGGCGGCGCAGTAGGCGCCGGCGGAGTATCCGGCGACGCCCCAGGTGCGGGCCTCGTCCGAGGCCCGGAAGTTGTCGGTGACCATCTTGCGGACGTCGACGCTGAACCAGCTGTCGGCGTTGACCTTGCCGGTGAGGTTGGCGCAGCCGGTGTCGGCGTTGCCGAGGAGCATGGCGCGCGGGGAGACCAGGATGAAGGGCTGGATCTTCCCCTCCTTCATGAGGGGCTCCAGCACCTCGTGCGCCTTGAGCCCCTGGAACCAGGACTTGCCGGTGCCGGGTATGCCGGGGATCAGCTCGACGACCGGGAACTTCCGGTCCTTCCAGGCCGGGTCGTCGTACTGCGGCGGCAGCCACACCATGACGTCGCCCTTGACCCCGGAGATCTTCCCGTCGAGCTCGGTCTTCTTCACGCGCCCGCCGAGGCCCTCGACCGGCTGGAAGTCCTGGCGGGCCTTCGGCTCCTCCTTGACCTGTTCGGCCTTCTTGCCGCCGAGTCCGTCCGGGCCGAGGTCGGGGGCGGCCTGGACGTAGGACCCGGTGCCCATCAGGTCGCCCCAGGAGGCGTAGAAGTTCATGTCCCGGTTGATCGCGACGAAGACCAGGGCCACGGCCGTCACCTGGGCGAAGACCACCATCAGGACGCGGGTCGCGCCGCGTGCGACGGCGGGGCCGCGCACCTTGCTCCACACGGCCAGCGGCAGGGCGACGGCGATCACGGTCAGGGCGACCACCGTCGCGAGAAGGGGGGTCCCCGTCAGGCTCATCACGCCACCCAAGAGTCCGCCGGCCCCTGGTCCGGTTGCCCGCCGGACCTGCGTCGTGGATCACATGTCGGTCGGCGGGGGAACCGGGGGCGGGCGGACCGCGTCGCGCTCAGACCAGGCGGCGGGCCGTGGCCCAGCGGGTCAGCTCGTGGCGGTTGGACAGCTGGAGCTTGCGCAGGACGGCCGAGACGTGGGACTCCACCGTCTTCACCGAGATGAACAGCTGCTTGGCGATCTCCTTGTACGCGTACCCGCGCGCGATCAGTCGCAGCACCTCGCGCTCGCGCTGGGTGAGGCGGTCGAGGTCCTCGTCCACCGGCGGGGCGTCCGTGGAGGCGAAGGCGTCCAGCACGAAGCCGGCGAGGCGCGGCGAGAACACCGCGTCCCCGTCCTGGACCCGGAAGACGGAGTCGACGAGGTCGGCGCCGGTGATGGTCTTGGTGACGTAGCCGCGGGCGCCGCCCCGGATGACGCCGATGACGTCCTCGGCCGCGTCGGAGACCGACAGGGCCAGGAAGCGCACCGGGTTCTCGTGCGCCGCCATCAGCGGGGCGCAGCGGCGCAGCACCTCCACGCCGCCACCGCCGGGCAGGTGCACGTCGAGGAGCACGACCTCGGGGCGGGTGGCGGTGATGACGGTGACGGCCTGGTCGACGTCGGCGGCCTCGCCGACGACCTCGACGCCGGTCCGCGCGGTCTCGCCGATCTCGGCCTGGACGCCCGCGCGGAACATCCGGTGGTCGTCGACGAGCACCACCCGCACGCGCCTGGTCTCCGCCCGCGTCACACCGTTGTCCTCGCTCATGCCGCCCTCTCCATCTCCAGCTCGACTTCCGTGCCGCCGTCGGGCGCGGACCGCAGTCGGGCGGTCCCGCCGTTGCGCTGCATCCGGCCGATGATCGATTCTCGTACGCCCATGCGGTCGTCGGGTACCGCGTCGATGTCGAAGCCCGGTCCGCGGTCGCGTACGGACACGAACACGGTACGGCCCTCGACCTCCGCGTAGACCTGGACCGGTCCCCCCTCGCCACCGTACTTGGCGGCGTTGACCATCGCCTCGCGCGCGGCCTGGACCTGGGCGCCCAGCTTCTCGTCGAGGGGGCAGTCGCCGACGACGACCACCTCGATCGGGACGCCGTGGTGGTCCTCCACCTCGGCGGCGGTCTTCTTGACCGCCTCCGCGAGGGTGGTCGGCTCCTCCTCCTCGTCCTTGCCGGTTCCCTCGGGCTTGTACAGCCAGTTGCGCAGTTCCCGTTCCTGGGCGCGCGCGAGGCGGCGGACCTCGCCGACGTCCTCGGCGTTGCGCTGGATCAGGGTGAGGGTGTGCAGGACGGAGTCGTGGACGTGGGCGGCGACCTCGGCGCGTTCCTGCGCCCGGATGCGCATGAGGCGTTCCTCGGAGAGGTCCTGGGTCATCCGGATCAGCCAGGGGCCGGCGAGCAGGGCGATACCGACGAGGACGGCGAGGGTGGCGGTGAGGACGTTGCCGAGCTGGGCCGCCGAGCCGCGGACGACGATGAAGACGGTCAGGCCGACGCCGACGAGGGCCACGCCCGCCAGGGCCCGCGCCGCCTGGAAGAGGCGGCCGCGGCTGCCCTTGGCGGGGCCCCAGTGGGCGCGGCGGGCGTTGTCGGCCTGACGCCAGACGAGGACCACGCCGGCGCCGACGAGCAGCGTCGGCCAGATGTAGCGGCCGTTCTCGCCGCCGACCCTGAGCTGGGAGATGAAGATCCCGGCGCCGACGACGAGGGCGATCAGCCCGGACACCGCCCCCTTGTCGGGCTTGCGCAGGCGCCGGGTGCCGTCGTCGAGGGTCTCGAAGAAGGAGTGGTGTCCGGTGCTGCCGCCGACGCCGAGCGGGACGAAGACCCAGAACGCGGCGTAGAGCAGCACTCCGAGGCCGTCCCCGAACAGGAACAGGCCGAGGAAGGCGAGGCGGACCCAGAGCACGGGCAGCCCGAGGTGCCCGGCGAGGCCGCGCGCGACACCGCCGAGCATCCGGCCGTCCGCGCTGCGGTAGAGCTTGCGCGGGGCGCTCTCGTCGGTGTCCGGGGCGTGCGGGGTACGGGGTGCGGCGGCTGCTGCGGGCATGACACCAAGGGTCACATGCGCGGGCCCGGCCGGACATCAGGGCGTTCCCCCAGTTCGGTCGGGGGGATATCAGGGTTGCGCCAGGGTCGGCCCCGGTGCCGTGCGGTCGCACGGCCCGTCACCATGGAGCCATGACCGATGTACACGACGCCCCGCCGGCCGGTCCGGGGGCACCCGCCGCGGGGGACCGTCCTCCCCTGCGCCGCAGCAAGAACGACAAGGTCCTCGCGGGCGTGTGTGGCGGTCTGGGCCGGTACTTCGACCTGGACCCGGTGGTGTTCCGGATCGTCCTCGGCGTGCTCGCGGTGACCGGCGGCGTCGGTCTGATCTTCTACGGGTTCGCGTGGCTGCTCCTGCCCCAGGAGGGCGAGGACGACAGCGAGGGCAAGAAGCTCCTCACGGGCCGGGTGGAGGGGGCCACCCTCGCGGCGGTGTTCGGCGCGCTCGTGGGCTGCGCGATGTTCCTGTCGATGATCGACAAGGGGGTGTTGGGGGGCTTCTCCGTCCTGGTGATCCTGGCTCTGGGCGGGGCCGCCTACTGGTCGCAGCGCCACCGGCACACTCTCGCCCCCGAGGCGGGCTCCCCCGCTCCCGAGCGGCCCGCGGCGCACCGACCGGCGCCGCCCGAGACGCAGGCGCCGCCCGTCCCGGGGAGTCCGTCGTGGTGGCGGGACCCGCTGGTGAAGGACGGGACGACGGGCCCGGTCGGCTCGACCGGCTACCTGTGGGGCCCCGACGACACGGCCGAGCCGGTGGACCGGACCCGTCGGGTGAAGGCGCGCGGCGAGCGGGCGCCCGTACGGCGTTCGTCGGGGATCGGCGGCCGGGTGTTCGTCCTGGCGCTGCTGGCCGGGGGCATCGGCACGGCCGCCGTGTGGGAGGGCAGCACCCTCTCGCACGCCCTCCAGATCGGCTTCGCGGCGGCCCTGGCCGTCTTCGGTCTGGGCCTCGCGGTCAGCTCCGTCAAGGGCCGCACCGGCTTCGGCACGGTACTGCTGGCGCTGATCACGGCCGGGCTGCTCGCGGTGGCCGCCGTCCTGCCGCGCGAGATCACCACCGACTGGCACGACGTCGTCTGGCGTCCGGCGGCGGTGGCCGACGTGAAGCCGCTGTACGCGTCGGGGACCGGACTCGCGACCTTGGACCTGACCGGTCTGGACGTGCCGAAGGGGGCCACGGTGCCCGTCCGCGCCGTCATCGACGCGGGCCGGCTGAAGGTGGTGCTGCCCCGGGAGGTCACGGCGAAGGCCGACATCTCGATCCGGATCGGCGACATCCAACTGCCCGGGGACCGCGGCGGGCAGATCCGGATCAAGGACGGCGGAGAGACCCGGCAGGCGACCCTGCCGCCCGCCCCCGGCACCGAGGCCGGCGGGACGATCGAGTTGCGCCTGGAGGCGGGCGTGGGACAGGTGGAGGTGGCCCGTGCGGCGTCATGAGTTCCAGCCGGGCAGGCTGTTGGCGGGCCTGGTCCTGACCGCGGCGGGGGTGCTCTACCTGCTGGACGCCACCGGCGAGACCGACCTGCCGTGGTTCCTGGTGGTCCCGATGGCCGCGGGCGGGCTCTGCCTGGCCGCCGTCGTCGGGATGGTGACCTACGCCGTGCGCCGGGACCGCAGGGACGACGGCGGGAGGGGGTCCGCGGCACCGCCGCGCCCGAGCAGGGAGTCCACCGACAGGTAGGGCGCCCCGGCGAGGATCAGCGGGGTCCAGGCCATCAGGTAGATCAGGTCGTTGCCGTAGTAGTACGGGGTGACCGCCCAGGACACCGTCAGCCACAGGCTGAGCGAGATCAGCGCGCCGCCGACGGCCGCGAGGCGGGTCAGCAGGCCGGCCAGGGTGGCGAGGCCCACGAGGAGTTCCGCGACGGCGAGGAAGACGGCGAAGCCGACAGGGGCCTTCAGGGCGAGGTCCACGAGGGCGGGGACGGCCGAGGAGTCGCGCACCCCGCGCATCATGTCGCCGATGGATCCGCTGCCGGTGGCGGACAGGAAGGCGGAGTCGGTCAGCTTGTCGAGACCCGCGTAGACGAAGGTCACGCCGAGGAAGATCCGCAGGGGCAGGAGCGCGTGGCGGGCGGCGTCTTGGCGCGCGCCGGAGAGGCCGTCAGTTCGGGTCACGCCCCATGCATACCCCGTTCACTCGGCCACATCGATGCCGTACCGGTTGGATTCCACTCCGGCGGCGGTCACCACCTGGATCTCGGTGCGGCCCGGTTCGACCTCGGCGGGGACCGGCACCGTGAGCACCGCGTCCGACGGGTTCGTGAACCCGCCCGCCACCGGCACCAGCGGGACGTGCACGTGGACCGCCCCGATCCGCACCACGATCCGGGCCAGCATCTCCGGGGTCTGCGCCCCCGGCGGTACGAAGCCCAGGCCGCGGATCTCGATGTCGTCGCCCGGGCGCAGCGCGCCGTCCAGGTCACCGGGTTCGCGCCTGCGGACCACCGACAGGACGAGGGGTCGGCCGCCCTCGGCGTACTTGGCGGCCAGGTAGACCACCGCCGACAGCGCGACCAGCAGCGCCAGCGACCACGGCAGTCGGGGCAGCCGGTCGGGGAAGCGGGCCAGCGACACCGCGGCGAAGACCAGCACCACCGTGGAGACCAGGACGTACTGGGCGTCGGTGAAGCTGCCCCGTCCCGCGTCGTCGGTGAGCAGGTCGGCGCCCCGGGGACGGTCGGCCGGCAGCTTCTGCATCCGCTGCCCGGCGATCCGTACGCAGACCACCCGGCGCACCAGCACCGCCACCCCCGAGGTCAGGCCGAGCACCGCCAGCAGGGGCAGCGCGCGGTCGAGGGCGAGCCCGGCGTAGAGGGCGTCGCGCTCGGGTCCGGGCGGTGAGGTGGCGAGCCGCAGCGCCGGCAGCAGCGCCGCGAAGGCCGTCAGCACCAGCCAGGCGGCGGGGACGGCGCGGGAGGTGGACAGCCGGTTGTCCTCGCCGACCAGCGGCGCGAGCAGGCCGCCGCGCAGCGACTGGGCCCGGGCGGCGACGCTGAGCAGCCCGACCAGCACCAGCGCGGCCAGCAGTCCGGCCGTGCGGGCCGTGGACCAGCCGGTGCCGAGCGCCGTGCCGACCTCGACGACGAGCAGCACCCCGGCGGCGATCCACAGGGTGAGGACGGCCCGTCGGGACAGCAGGTACAGCCAGGAGTGTCCGGCCTCCCGGCCGCGGTCGGCGGCGGTGCGGGCGGACAGGGTCAGCTCGTCGGACACCCACTGGCGGGAGCCGCCGAGGGAGTGGGCCACGGCGGCCGGCACTCCCTGGCCAGCGGCGAACTCGTCGCGTTTCTCCAGGAACGCCGCCACCGCCCGGCGGTGCCCCTCGCGGGCTCCGTGGGGGCAGTCGTCGCAGGTGCAGCCGCCGCCGTGGGTGCTTCTGGGGATCTCTTGGACAGCCACGTGCGTGCCGCCTCTCTGAACTCCGGTGCAATGCCAGCGAATTGTGCACCACTGGGGCAGTGCTCCGGATTGCGCACGATGTCAGAGCAGGTGATTAACCGTTCATGATGTTGACGCCACTCTCCGTGACGATCTGCCACAGCGGTTGGAAGCAGGCCCAGGCGGCGAGATCGCCGCCGAACCGCTCGCGCGCGGCCACCGCCCGCGGGTGGTCGATCGGCACCGGTTTCCCGGCCGCCCGCGCGATCAGCTGGACCTGCGCCGCCCGCTCCGCGGCCACGAACCACCACGCCGCCGCGTCCACCGACCCGCCGACCGTCAGCAGCCCGTGGTTGCGCAGGATCAGCGCCTTGTGCGGTCCGAGGGCGCGGGCGACCCGCCCCGCGTCGTCGACCCCGGCGTACTCGTCCATGAGCGCGTGGTCCTCGTAGAAGGCGCAGGCCTCGTGGGTGACGGGAGCCAGCAGTTCGCCGAGACAGGCCAGGGCCCGCCCGTACGGGGCCTGCGCGCGGACCACGGACACCACCTCGGGGCGGGCCCGGTGCACGGCCGCGTGCACCGCGAAGGCCAGCTGGTTGACCCGCCGCTCCCCGCGCACGACCCGCCCGTCCCCGTCGACCAGCAGCAGGTCCTCGGGGCCGAGGCCGGCGAAGGCCCGGCCGAAGGGGTTCACCCAGTAGCAGTCCTCGAACTCCGGGTCCCGCGCGCTCACGTGCCCGGCGACCCCGTCCTCGTAGCCGAGGCGGGCGAAGAGCCGCAGCGCCCCGGCGAGCCGCTCCCTGCGGTGGGCCCGCTCCTCGGCAGGCCCCCGGTGGACGGGCGGCATGTCGAACCGCAGCCGCTCCACGGGCACGGGCTCGGGCTTCTGCGGCATGGCCCCCTCCTTCGGCTCGCCGCGCAAGGTACCGGCGGCCGCGCCAAGTGGCCATACACGCGGCGGAGCCGCCGCTCCCCGGAGGGGAACGGCGGCTCCGTCACGTACGGCGGGTGGGGACTACTCCCACTCGATGGTGCCCGGCGGCTTGCTGGTGCAGTCCAGGACCACGCGGTTCACGTCCGCCACCTCGTTGGTGATGCGGGTGGAGATGCGGGCGAGCACCTCGTACGGCATGCGCGTCCAGTCGGCCGTCATCGCGTCCTCGGAGGAGACGGGGCGCAGGACGATCGGGTGGCCGTAGGTGCGGCCGTCGCCCTGGACGCCGACGCTGCGGACGTCGGCGAGCAGCACGACCGGGCACTGCCAGATCTCGCGGTCCAGGCCGGCGGCGGTCAGCTCCTCGCGGGCGATGGCGTCGGCCTCGCGCAGCAGGTCCAGGCGCTCCTTGGTGACCTCGCCGACGATGCGGATGCCGAGGCCGGGGCCGGGGAAGGGCTGGCGCTGGACGATCTCCTCGGGCAGGCCGAGCTCCTGGCCGACCATGCGGACCTCGTCCTTGAACAGCTGGCGCAGCGGCTCGACGAGCTCGAACTCGATGTCCTCGGGGAGGCCGCCCACGTTGTGGTGGGACTTGATGTTCGCGGTGCCGGTGCCGCCGCCGGACTCGACGACGTCCGGGTACAGGGTGCCCTGCACCAGGAAGGCCACGTCCGCGCCGCCCTCGGCGATGATCTCCGCCTGGGCCTGCTCGAAGACGCGGATGAACTCGCGGCCGATGATCTTGCGCTTGGTCTCCGGGTCGGAGACGCCGGCCAGCGCGTTCAGGAAGCGCTCCTCGGCGTCGACGACCTTCAGCTGGACGCCGGTGGCGGCCACGAAGTCCTTCTCGACCTGCTCGGTCTCGCCCTTGCGCATCAGGCCGTGGTCGACGTAGACGCAGGTCAGCTGGGAGCCGATGGCCTTCTGGACGAGGGCCGCGGCGACCGCGGAGTCCACGCCGCCGGACAGGCCGCAGATGGCGCGCTTGTCGCCGACCTGCGCCTTGATGGCCGCGACCTGCTCCTCGACGATGTTGCCGGTGGTCCAGGTCGGGGCGAGGCCCGCGCCGCGGTAGAGGAAGTGCTCCAGGATCTGCTGGCCGTGCGTGGAGTGCATGACCTCGGGGTGGTACTGGACCCCGTAGAGCTTCTTCTCGTCGTTCTCGAAGGCGGCGACCGGGACGACGTCGGTGGACGCGGTGACGGTGAAGCCCTCGGGGGCGGCGGAGCAGGCGTCGCCGTGGGACATCCACACCGACTGCTGGTCCGGGGTGCCCTCGAAGAGGGTGGAGCCGGACTTGGAGACGGACAGCGCGGTGCGGCCGTACTCGCGGGCGCCGGTGTTGTCGACGGTGCCGCCGAGGGTCACGGCCATCAGCTGGAAGCCGTAGCACATGCCGAAGACGGGGACCCCGGCCTCGAAGAGCGCGCGGTCGAGCCGCGGGGCGCCCTCCTCGTACACGGAGGACGGACCGCCGGAGAGGATGATCGCCTTGGGGTTCTTGGCCAGCATCTCGGCCACGGGCATCGTGCTGGGGACGATCTCGCTGTAGACCCGGGCCTCACGGACGCGGCGGGCGATGAGCTGGGCGTACTGCGCGCCGAAGTCGACAACGAGGACGACGTCCGGTGCGGCGGAGGGTGCTACTGGCACGGGGCGGCCTTCCGGCGGAAAGAGGGTGTTGTGTTGTCGATTCTAACGGGGGACGGGTGGCCGGATTCGTCTCACCATCCGAACCGGGTTGGCCCGGAGCGGGACGGATGGTAATAATCCGTTCCATGCGCAAGCAGCTGAGCTTCCTCTTTACCTATGGCACCGGCCGGTCCGGTCGCCATGGGTCTTCGTGATGCTCGCCTGAGCCGCCGAACTTCCCAGAGCGCCCCGGTCCGACAGGACCGGGGCGCTCTGGCGTTCCTCCGGTCCCGTCGGCCCCATCCGACAGGAGACCGACCATGACCACGATCACCACCACCCCCGAGCAGCTGATCGCCGACTCCCGCGAGCGCATCGACGCCCTCGACGACCGGATCATCGGACTGATCCAGGAACGGATGGCCGTCTCGGCCGTCATCCAGGAGGCCCGGATCTCCTCGGGCGGCCGGCGGGTGCACCTCTCGCGCGAGATGGAGGTGCTGGCCCACTTCAGCGACGCCCTCGGCAAGCCGGGCACCGGGCTCGCGATGACGCTGCTGGAGCTGTGCCGGGGCCGGGTGTGACGGCTGTTCGTCACCCGTCCGGAGCGTGACCGGCCCCGAGGGGCTTCGTTGGTGAGGATGTCCGCGCCGGCCAGACGCGGACACGCACCACCACGCGTGGCTCCGCGGGAGCGATGAGACGTGCCGCCCGACGGCGCGCGTCGTGGGACCTCGCTCCCTCGCGTGACCGGACGGCAGGGGACAGCAGCCCGGTCACCCCTCAAAAAAGGACGGCCGGCCCGGGGGACGCCCCGGGCCGGCCGTTCCGTCGTGCGCGCGCGGTCCTACGTCGACCCGCGCGCGCCCGCGCCGCTACGCGTGGGCCGCTCCGCGCCGCCGGAAGACGAGGAACAGCGCGCCGCCGACCGCGAAGAGGGCGGCCGCCGCGAGTCCGATCAGGGCCGCGCCGCTACCGGTGGAGGCCAGCGGACCGCTGCCGGTCGTGCCGCCCTGCGGGGTGGAGTTGCCGCCGGCTCCGGCCGTCGGCGAGGCCGAGGCGCTCGTGGAGGCGCTCGGGCTCGGGCTCGCGCCGGTCGAGGTGCTCGGGCTCGGGCTCGGGCTGACGGCGGTCGGGTTCACCACGACGTCGGCCTGGTTGTTGGCCAGGTTCGGGTCGAAGGCGTGCTTGCCGAGCTCGCCCTTCGCGTCGGGCAGACCGACCGTGATCGCGCCCTTGGCGTCACGGAGGTCCTTCTCGGGCCGCACCTCGAAGGGGAACTCGATCTTCTCCTTCTCCAGTACGGAGGAGGCCGTCGCGCACAGGTAGCGGGAGGTCTCGGAGGGGGCGGCCGCACGGCAGGACGCCGGCACCTTGACGACCTTCACGTCCTTCGGGAACCGCACCTCGGCGACGGCCGCCGGGGCCTCGGGGGACTTGGGGTCGAAGACCCAGCCGGGGCCGAGGTTGCGGATCGTGACGGGCGCCTTGACGGTGGCGCCGGACGCGCCCTTGAGGGCGAGGGCGTCGGCCGCGAAGTCGGCCTTGTTCTCCACCCCGATGAAGGCCTCGCGCCGGTTGTCGCTCGGGTTCAGGTCCGGGCCGGGCTTGGCCGTGACGCGCTTCTTGGCGATCAGCTTGCGGCCGCCGGTGCCCTTCTTGGCGGCCTGGCCGCCCGGGGCGTCCTGGGCGTCCTGACCGGTCCTCCGGTCGGCCGTGCCCTGGTCGGCCGCGCCGCCGCGTGCGGCGGGGGCCACCGGGAGGACCCCGTAGGCGAACCGCTCGGTGCGGGCGTGCGCGCTCGCCTTGAGGTGCAGCGGGCTCTCGCCGGCCACCTCGTAGCTCTCGTCCGCCTTGAACTCGCCGTCCACCACGCAGCGGACGGCGGTCGAGGTCCGGCCGGGGGTGTACGTGCAGTTGTCGTACCGCTCGGGCAGCTCCAGGCCGTGCGTGGCCTCCAGCTCCAGGATGACGCCGTGGGCGGACTGGGTGCCCCGGTTGGCGAACGCGAGGGGGAGCGGCTGGCTCTCGCCGGGCTTCGGCGCGGTCTTGAGCGCCATCTCCGTCATGACCAGGTCGGGGCCGCCGACCTGGATCGCGGTGCGGGCGGCGGTGACGCTCGCCCCGGTGGCCGTGCCGGTGACGGTGAGGGTGCCGGTGGCGCCGTTCGCGGCGTCCTTGGCGGCGGTGACCTCCAGGTCGATGCCGGCCGGGCCGCCTCCCGTAGCGGTCCGGTCGGCGCAGACGAGGGTGGTACCGCTCTTCTCGCACCGGGGGCCGGTCGCGGCGGGGTTCTTCTCCTTCACGTCCGCGACCTTGTCGATCCCCGAGAGGTCGACGGTGAAGGTGAACTTGGTGTCGCCGCTCGGCCGGTCGAGCCGCAGGGCGAGGGAGGCGGGCTTCGGCGTGCCCGTGCCACCGGGGTGGGGGGTCAGGGCCAGGGCGGCCGGTGAGCCGGTCAGGGTGAAGACGGGATCCGCGGCGTTCGCCGGGGTGGCCGCCAACCCGACGGCCACCAGGCCGCAGGCGGCCAGCAGGGAGATGCGCTGTCTCATGCACCTCTTGACACCCGGGGCGCCGCCACAGTTGCGCTCCGGGCCGTGTGACCGACACCACAGCCACGGGAAAAGGATTCCGGTACAACCTTCTTCGGCCTTGGCCGGTCCCCTCTTGTACCGCGGCGGGTACCGCGCTCGGAGGGGGAGCGCGGTGCCCGCCCGGTACGTGTCCGGGACGACTCAGCCGATCCGTTCCCCGGGTTCCGACGGCGTCCCGGCGGCCTTGCGCGCGGGAACCTCCGGGACGGGCAGCAGCAGCGGCAGCCGCAGGGCGCCGAAGGCCTCCTTGGGCACGGCGGGCCGGTTCGGCTCCACCGCCGTCAGACGGACGTACGCCTCCCCCTGCGCGGGCCGCGGGTCCGCCTCCCCGTTGTTCGGCCAGTACGACATCGCCCGCTCGGCCTGCGCCGTGATCGTCAGCGACGGGTTGACCCCGAGGTTCGCGGAGACGGCCGAGCCGTCGACGACCGAGATGCCGGGGTGCCCGTAGAGGCGGTGGTACGGGTCCACGACCCCCTCGTCGGCGGAGGCGCCGATGGGGCAGCCGCCGAGGAAGTGGGCGGTCAGCGGGGTGCCCATCAGTTCGCCGACGTTGCTGCCGGGGAAGCCGTTGATCTCCTCGGCCAGCAGGGTCGCCGCCTCGGTGGCCTCGGCGATCTGCACCGGGTTGGGGGCGCCGTGCCCCTGCCGGGCGGTGAGCAGTCCCTTGCCGATGCCCCGGGGCTTGCGGTAGGTCGTCAGGGAGTTGTCCAGGGACTGCATGACGAGCCCGATGATGGTCCGCTCCGACCAGCGGCGGTTGGACAGGGAGCGGGCGAGCTGCACGGGGTGGCGGGCGGTGCGGGCGAACCAGGCGCGGACCCGCCGGGGCGAGTAGGGGACCTGGAGGACCGTCATGAAGCCCATGGCGTTGGAGCCCTTGCCGTAGCGGACGGGCTCGATGTGGGTGTCGGCGTTGGGGTGGACCGAGGAGGTGATGGCCACGCCCCGGGTGAAGTCGGTGCGGCCCGTGCCGCCGTGCCGCCTGCGGTAGCGGCGGTCGTCGGTCTGGGCGCCGACCACGCCCTCGGAGTTGGTCCGGGTCAGGTCGCCGAGGCGGTCGGACAGGCGCGGGAGTTCGCCCCGGTCCTTCATGGTGTGCAGCAGGGTCTGGGTGCCGTAGGTGCCGGCCGCGACGACCACGTACCGGGCGCGCAGCACCTTGGCGCGGTCGGCGCGGCGGTGGTCGGTGGGGACGGTGCGGATCCGGTAGCCGCCGTCGGGGTGTTCGGCGAGGGCGGTGACGGTGGTCATGGGGTGGATGACGGCGCCGGCCCGTTCGGCCAGGTGGAGGTAGTTCTCGTTCAGGGTGTTCTTCGCGCCGTGCCGGCAGCCGGTCATGCACTCGCCGCACTCGGTGCAGGCCTTGCGGGCGGGGCCGGCGCCGCCGAAGTAGGGGTCGGGGACCTCCTGCCCGGGGCGGATCCGGGGCCCGCCCTCGGCGTCGTCGCCGTCGCCGAAGAAGACGCCGACGGGCGCCATGTGGAAGGTGTCGCCGACGCCCATCCGCTCGGCGGCGGCCTTGAGGTGGACGTCGGAGGGGGTCAGCGTCGGGTTCAGTCGTACGCCGAGCATCCGCTTGGCCTGGTCGTAGTACGGGGCGAGCTCCGCGTGCCAGTCGGTGATGGACGCCCACTGGCGGTCCGCGAAGAACGCGGCGGGCGGCACGTAGAGGGTGTTGGCGTAGTTGAGCGAGCCGCCGCCGACTCCGGCGCCCGCGAGCACCATCACGTTGCCGAGCAGGTGGATGCGCTGGATCCCGTACAGGCCGAGGGCGGGCGCCCACAGGTAGTTGCGCAGGTCCCAGCTGTTGCGGGGCAGGCTCTCGCGGGTGAAGCGGCGTCCTGCCTCCAGGACGCCGACGCGGTAGCCCTTCTCGGTGAGCCGCAGTGCCGAGACCGCCCCTCCGAAGCCCGATCCGATGACGATGACGTCGTAGTCGTACGACACTGCGGGTGCCTCCTGGGCTGTCGTGCCTAGCGGAATCGGAGCGTCTTGAGGACCTTCAGGCTGCGGGACATGAACGCGGCGTACTTCTCGTCGTCCATGCCCAGCGAGGGGCCCATCGGCAGGAGCCGCTGGTGGGCGACGGTCTGGGCCTCGGTGTACTTGAGGATCCCCTCGGAGCCGTGGCGGCGGCCGAGGCCTGAGTCCTTCATGCCGCCCATGGGGGCCTGGGCGCTGCCGTAGGCGGGGGCGTAGCCGTCGTTGATGTTGACGGTGCCGGTGCGCAGGCGGGCGGCGACGGCGTGGCCGCGGCGGGCGTCCTTGGTCCAGACGCTGGAGTTGAGGCCGTAGGCGGTGGCGTTGGCCTGCTCGACGGCCTCGTCCTCGTCGGTGAAGCGGTAGACGGACACGACCGGGCCGAAGGTCTCCTCGCCGCAGACGGCCATGGGCGCCTCGACGCCGTCGAGGATGGTGGGCTCGTAGAAGAGGGGGCCGATGTCGGGGCGGTGGACGCCGCCGGCGACGAGGGTGGCGCCCTTGGCGACGGCCTCGTCCACGTGGCGGCGTACGGTCTCCAGCTGGCGTTCGCCGACGAGGGAGCCCATGTCGGCGCCGTAGGCGAGGGAGCCGCCGAGCCGCATGGCCCGGGTGCGGGCGGCGAAGCGCTCGACGAAGGCGTCGGCGACGGAGGCGTGGACGTAGATCCGCTCGATGGAGATGCAGAGCTGGCCGGCGGAGGAGAAGCAGGCGCGGACGGCGCCGGCGGCGGCCTTCTCCACGTCGGCGTCGGCGAGGACGAGCATGGCGTTCTTGCCGCCGAGTTCGAGGGAGACGCCGACGAGGCGGGCGGCGGCGCCCTGGGCGACCTCGCGGCCGGTGCGGGTGGAGCCGGTGAAGGAGACGTAGTCGGCGTGGCGGACCACCTCGGGGCCGACGACCGGGCCCTCGCCGAGGACGACCTGGAAGACCTCGGCGGGCAGGCCGGCCTCGATCAGCAGGTCGCGGGCCCACAGGGCGGTGAGCGCGGTCTCGGTGTCGGGCTTCATGACGACGGCGTTGCCGGAGACGAAGGCGGGCAGCGCGTCGCCGACCGACAGCTCCAGGGGGTAGTTCCAGGGGGCGATCTGGCCGACGACCCCGCGCGGCTGGCGCAGTTCGGTGACCTTGGTGAGGGTCGGCATGGCGCCGGTGTGGCCCTTGGGGCGCAGGTAGGCGGGTGCCTTGCGGCCGTAGTGGCGGGCGGCGACGGCGACGGCCTGGACCTCTTCGTGGGCGTGCAGGCGGGCCTTGCCCGTCTCCAGCTGGATGAGGTCGAGCACCTCGGCCTGACGGTCGAGTACCAGGTCGTGGAAGCGCAGCAGGACCGCGGCCCGCCGGCGTACGGGTACCGCCGCCCAGGCGCCCTGGGCGGCGCGGGCCCGGGCGAAGGCGGTGGCGACGTCCTCGGGGCCGGCCTCGGGCAGCTCGGCCAGCCGTTCCCCGGTGAAGGGGGTGTGGTTGGCGGTCCGGCCGGAGCCGATCACCCCGCGGGTCAGCCGGGCGACGAGGTCGGGGGTGACCACGTCGGCGGCGGTGCGGGCGCCGGCGGGGGCCGGGGCGACCGGGTTGGTGGGCGCGGGGCGGAGAGGGGCGGCGGGGGCCTGCGAGTCCGTCATGGCCGTGAGCGTATTGCGCCGGGACCCCTTTGGGTACCCGCCGGTAACCGATTTTGCCAAATCTGCCAGCGATCACTGGCGCGATGGCGGGATCAGGGCTTCGCGGGGGCCGGCTCCCAACCGCTGAGCACGATGTCGAACTGCTGACGGGTCGCGCTCCAGGAGGAGACGGGGCTCGCCATGTAGATCGCGTACTCGGTGTTGTCCGGGGTGATGTACATCTGCTCGATGGCCCGGCGCGGTCCGGCGTGGTTGTTCTTCTCGGTCCAGGTGAAGTCCCACAACGCGGAGCGCGTGCTGTCGCGGAAGGTGTTCTGGTTCAGCCGCTGCCGCTTGTAGTCCGTCCGCTTCGCCACCTGCTTCTCCAGATCGAGCAGGTGCGAGTACGCGTTGTCGTAGTCCGGGGTGGTGTCGACGGCGACGCGGATGAAGGTCTTGCCGTTGTCCGGGGTGTAGTCGATCTGGTTGCCGTCCGTCTGCCGCGTCCAGCCCTCCGGGACGAACAGGGTGAAACCGCCGACGGGGTCGGTGACCCTCTTCCAGCCCGCCGGCGGCGCGCCCTGCGTCGCCTTCGCCTTGCCGTCCGCACCCCGCCCGTCGACGACGGACACGTCCTTGTCGGAGCCGCCCTCGTCCCTGCCGTCCAGGTACGTCAGCACGCCGAACACCCCGCCGCCGCCCAGCAGGGCCGCCACCAGCGCGACCGCCGCGACCCGCTTGAACCTCCCGGGCGAGGACGACCCGCCCGCCGCGGGCTCCGGCGTCCCCGTGACGGCGGTCGTGGCGGTCCGCGCCGGCTCCGGGCGCGCGACCTCCTCCTGCGCGGGCGCCATCTCCTGCGCGCTGACCGCGCGCGTGGGCACGTACGCCTGCGCCGCCTTCGGCTCGCGCCCCTCCATCGCCTCGATCAGCATCCGCTCGGCCTCGGCCGCCGAGGGGCGCTCCGCCGGGTCCTTGCGCAGCAGCGCGGTGATGACCGGACCGAGGACACCCGACTGGCGCGGCACGGGCGGCTCGTCGTTGACGACGGCCTGGAGGCTGGAGATGGGCGACGTACGACGGAACGGCGAACGCGCCTCGACGGCCGTGTAGAGGGTGGCGCCCAGCGACCACAGGTCCGAGGACGGGTCGGGGGCGCCGCCGGTGACCCGCTCGGGGGCCAGGTAGTCGATGGAGCCGACGAGTTCGCCGGTGCGGGTGATCGAGGAGTCGCCCTCGATCGCGGCGATCCCGAAGTCAGTGAGCAGGACCCGGCCGTCCTTGGCGAGCAGGACGTTGCCCGGCTTCACGTCCCGGTGCAGCACGCCGACCGCGTGCGCGGCGCGCAGCGCCCCGAGGACGTGCAGGCCGATCCGGGCCGCCTCGCGGGGCTCGATGCGCCCCGCGGCCTTGGCCGCCTCGGCGAGCGAGGGGCCGTCGATGTACTCCATGACGATCCACGGCCGGTCGTCGTGCTCCAGCACGTCGTGGACGGTGACCACCGCGGGGTGCTGGATACGGGCCGCGGCCCGCGCCTCCTTCTGGGTGCGGGCGTGCAGGACCTCGCGGTCGGCCTGGGCGACGTACAGTCCCGCCGTCAGTTCCTTGACCGCGACCGTTCGGTGCAGCAGCTCGTCATGCGCGCGCCACACCTTCCCCATGCCGCCGCTGCCGATGGGCTCGACGAGCCTGTACCGGCTCGCGAGCACCGCACCCGCGCCTGTCTGCTGTTCCACGATTTCCCGCCGCTCTGTGCACTCCGGGCCAGATTACGGAGCCCGCGGCCGAAGCCGGAACCACGCGGGGCCGGTAGGGCGTCACTGTGACGCAATCGCCGTATTGACTGCCCGTCAGCCTCCGGCCTTGTAACTCGCCGTGGCCTTTTCGAAGACGTCGGTGACCTTGTCCGTCTCGTCCTTCGGACCGGTCACCATGACCACGTGGTAACTCCCGCCGAGGGCCACCACGAAGTTGCGGGCCAACACGCTGCGGCCCGTCGAATCGATCCACGTGTACCGGCCCGTGACGCTGAGCCGGCCGCCCACGGTCGTCGCCTTCACGTCGCCCGACTCGGCCCAGGTGGAGTTGCGCCACGGCGACAGCTCGGGCTCCTTGTCCTGCTGGTAGCCCTTCGGGTCGGGATTGCCCTCGACCCGGTCCCGGCCCGGCACCACCACGAGGGTGAACGCCCCCTGGGTGTAGCGGACCTGGCCGGCCTCGTTGATGCCGCGGCGCTCCCACCCCTTGGGGACGGCGATCGTGAAGTGCTCCGGGTCCCGTTCGAGGGTGTAGCCCTCCGGGGCGGGGCCGGGCTCCGTCTGCGGGGCGGGCCTGGACTGCGGACTCCCCGACGCGGGCGGGGTGGAGGCGCCCGCCGACGGCTTCGCCCCGGGCCCGGTCGTGGGCCCGGTCGGGCTCTCCGCGGCCGTAGGCTGCTGCGCCTGGTCACGGGGGTCGCCGGAGCGCGGCATGAACACCATCGCGTACGCCACCGCCGCCGCGAGCACGGCGAGGATGCCGACCAGCAGGGTCCGGCCGAGGGCGCGGGGCCGGCGGGGGGCGCTCGGGTTGCGGTGGCGGCCGTGCAGGTCGCCGCGCCGGCGGACGACGGGCAGCCGGGCGGGGTCGGGCTCCGGCATCGGGAACACGGCGAGGTCGCCGTCGGGCTCGGGGGCGGAGCGGACCAGGGAACGCAGCCAGCCCCGCAGCTCCTCGAAGTCGGGGCGTTCGGTGGGGTCCTGGCGCAGCAGGGACTCCACGACCGGGCGCAGCGGGCCGCATTCCTCGGCGAAGGCGGGGGGCTCGGCGCAGACCATCTCGACGAGTTCCGCGACGCTGTCCTCGGGGTACGGGGCGTGGCCCTGGACCGAGCGGTACAGCAGGGCCCCGAGCGCCCAGAGGTCGGTGGCCGGGCCGACGGGGGCGGCGAGCTGCCAGTGGCCGTGGACGGGTCCGGCCTGCTCGGGGGCCCACCGTTCGGTGACGGGGCCGACGACGGCCATCCGGGTCTGGCGGGCCCGCTCGGCGTCGAGGCCGCTGCGGGGGCCTGCGCCGCCCGGGGCGCTCCCCCAGCCGGCGACGGGTGCCCGGGTGGGCGCGGGGACGGCCGCGACGGGGGCCGTCGGGGCGGTCGGCGCGAGGGCGGTCGGGGCGGGGGCCGTCGGGGCGGGGGCCGTCGGGGCCGGGGGCCGGACCGTCGCGGGGGGCAGGGCCGGGGGCGGGGCGTCGGGCGGGGCGTCGGCCTGGCGGTAGCCCTGCGGGAGGGCGAGCCGGGCGGGCAGCGCCGGGCGGGCGGGCCCGGGCTCCGGCCCGGGCTCCGGCGCGGCGTCCCGGGCGGGGGCCGGGTCCGGGGCCGGCTCGGGTTCCGGTTCCGGGGCGGCGGGGGCCGGTTCGGCGGCGCGGCGGGGGGCGGCTCCGTGCCAGGGCGTGCCGGGTTCGCGCTCCGGTCCCCCGTACGGGTAGGCGTACTCCTGCGGCAGGTTGGCCCCGGTCGGCGGCGGTACGGGCACCACCACCGGCCCTCGCTCGCCGCGGTCCCGGGCCACCTTGGCCTGCGCGGCCCGGGTGCCGGCGCGGTAGGCGGCGACGATCCCGGCGCGGGCGGTGGCCTCGCGGGTGGCCCGGTCGGCCGCCGGACCCGGGGGCGGGGACGGCTGCGGGGCGGGCGCGGGCGGCGGCGGCTCGGCGGGCACGGCCCGCTCGGGGAGCGTGACGTGGTCCGAGTAGCGGGGCCCGGTGTCGTAGCCGGGGGCCACGAGCGGCGCGTACACGGGCGGGGCGGAGCCGGCGGGCGGCGGGGGCGGGCTCGGTGCGGCCGGGGGCGCCGGCGCGGCCCGCGGGGTCGGCGCGGCCTGGGTCGGGAGCGTCGGCCCGGGTGTCGGGTACGGGTACGGGTCCGCGCCGACGGCGGGCCCTCCCGCGAAGGACTCCCCCGCGTCCCGCGGCGGCACCGGGTCGTACCCGCACAGGGCCTCCTCGGCGGCTCCCGCCGCCAGCCCCGTCAGGACGACCCTGCCGTCCTCGCATATCAACACCGTGCGGACGGTGATGTTCCGGTGGGTCCAGCCGTGCGCGTGCAGCACCCGCAGGGCGGTCAGCACGTCGGACGCCACCTCCGCCGCCCGGTAGGGGCTCAGCGGCTCCTCGGCGATGAGCGCGGCCAACGGCCTGGCCGGGAGGAGTTCGCTCACGATCCACAGGGAGCCGTCCTCGGCGAACACGTCGAAGACCTGGTCGAGGCGCGGGTGGTCGGGGACGGAGGCGGCGGCCTGCGCGGCCGCGATCGCCCGGCGCACGGCGGGCAGTTCCCCGGCCGGACGGCCCACCGACGCGGCGCCCGCGTGCGGTCCGTCGAGCAGCTCCGCGTCCACGACCTCGGGCAGCGGAACCTGCCGTACGAGGACCTCCTGGCCGCTGCGCGTGTCGAACGCCCGGGTCTGCGCGGGCTCGTGGTCGTCGGTCGGGGGCAGGGGCAGGCGGTAGCGGTCGGCCAGGATCCGGCCGGCGTAGTCCTCCACATCGCCTCCCCCGAGTGCGGCGGGTCCCCCATGGCCCCGCTGACACGATACGTGGCCCGGGGCTCTCGCGCCCCGGCCTTGGGAGGACCGTCAGCCCAAGGACTGGAAGGTCTGGAAGGCGACGTTGCGCAGCTGCGTGCACTCGGGGCCGTCCCACTGGTCGGCGGCGCAGCTGATCATGATGGCGTAGCCGTGCTTCGCGTCCGTCTTGAAGCCCCGGTCGAGCACCCGGACCTTCATGCCCTGCTGCTCCCGCTCGAACTCCCAGTCGGCGACGGTCGGGTAGTCGCGGTACTGGACGGTGTCGAGGCGTATGAGGCGGTAGGACCGGCTGCTGCCGGCCACGCTCGGCGCGAGGGCGGCCCAGGCGGCGCGGGCGTCGTCGCCGGGGGTCGGGGTGTAGTCGACCTGGATGCGGGGGAATCCGCCGACGCGGCTGTATATCGCGCCGGACTTCTCCCCCGCGGTGTCCGTCTGGCGGAAGCCCTCCGGCATGGCCATGGAGAAGCGGTAGCGCAGGTCGGTCACCGTGGCGAACCCGGCGGGGACCGTGCCGGAGCCGCCGGGGCTGGCGCCCTGGCCCTGGCTCTGCCCCTGGTTCGGGTCCTGGCCCTGGCCTTGGCCTTGGCCTTGGCCGCCGTCGCTCGGTGCGGCGCCGCCGGGCGTCGAGGGGCTCGGGCCGGTGCTCGCGCCCGGGCTCGGGCTGCCGGTGGCGGCTCCGCTCGCTCCGGGCGAGTTGCCCGGGGCGGGCTTGGCGCCGGGCGAGGGGTCGCCGGAGGCGGCGGGGGTCGGACCGCCCTTGCCCTGGTCCTTGCGGCCGTCGTTGTCGTCGCCGCCCTTGACCAGGTACACGATCAGGGAGCCGACGACCGCGAGGACGACGACCACACCGGCTATCGCGAGGACGATGGTGCGGCGCCCCATCACGTCGGTGAGCGGGGCCTTGGGCGTGGCGGGTCGGGCGGGCGGGGCCTCGGCGGCGCTCGCCGCGGCAGCCGCCGCTGCCGCCGCCTTGCGGGTGGCCTTCAGGGCGGCGCGGGCGCGCTCGCGCTGTTCGCGCTCGCGGCGGTCGCGTTCCTTCTTCGCCGCCTTCTCGGCGGCCTTCTCCGCCTCCGCCTCCGCCTTGGTGAGGGAGATGGCGCGGGTCTCCTCGACCGCCGGCGCGGGCTCGGGGGCCGGCTGCGGGTCGGGGGCGTGCAGTACGGCCGTCAGCATCGCGCGGGCGCGTTCCTCGTCGAGGCGCCGGGCGGGGTCCTTGACGAGCAGCCCGTAGATGACCTCGGTGAGGAGGGGTCCGGCGTTCTGCGGCGGGTCCACGGCCTCGGTCATCACAGCCGTGAGGGTCGCGAGCGCGGAGCCCTTGTCGTACGGGGGGACGCCCTCGACGGCCGCGTACAGCAGCCCGCCGAGGGACCACATGTCGGCCGGCGGACCGGGCTTCTGGCCCCGGGCGCGCTCCGGGGAGATGTAGGAGGGCGCGCCGACGAGCATGCCGGTGGAGGTGATGGAGGGGTCGCCCTCGACCTGGGCGATGCCGAAGTCGGTGAGGACGACGCGGCCGCTGCCGGCGATGAGCACGTTGGACGGCTTCACGTCGCGGTGCAGGATGCCCTGGCCGTGGGCGGCGCGCAGCACGTCGAGCACGGCGAGGCCGACCTCGGCGGCGCGACGGGGCGTCAGCGGGCCGTTCTCGCGGATGAACTCGGCGAGGGAGGGCCCCTCGATGAGCTCCATGACGATCCACGGCCGGGCGTCCTCGTCGACCACGTCGAAGACGGTGACGGCGCCTTCGCTGCGGATCCGCGCGATGGCCTTGGCCTCGCGCAGGGTGCGGGTGATGAGGCGTCGCTTCTCGTCCTCGTCCACGCCGCTGCCGAAGCGGAGTTCCTTGACGGCGACCGTACGGCCGAGGACCTCGTCCTCGGCGCGCCAGACGGTGCCCATGCCGCCCTTGCCGAGCACGGCCCCGAGCCGGTACCGGCGGGCGAGCAGCCTGCCGCGGTCCTGACCCTCCGTCGCCTCGCCGGGCGCGGTGGCCCGCACGTCGGCGTTCTCGCCCGCGCCTTCGACCCGGGCGCTCGCGCCGGGCTTCCGGACGGACACCCCGCCGGACCTGGCGGAACGGGCCGGCGCCCCGGAACCCGCGGCGCCCCCGGCAACCTCCGGCCCCGGGACGGACTTCCCGTCCTCGGCGGTGCCGGCGCCCGTCGCGCCCTCGGCGCCCTTCGGGCCGCCCGCGGTCTTCGCACCTTCGGCGCCCGTCGCGCCCCCGGCAGCCTCCGGACCCGGGGCGGACTTCCCGTCCTCGGCGCCCTTCGCGCCCTCTGCGGTCTTCGCCTCGCCGGCGTTCTTCACGCCCCCGGCGGTGTCGGCGCCTTCGGCGGACTTCGCGGCGCCCGCGTCCTTCGTACCTTCGGCGGGCTTCGCGTCCCCGGCGGCCTCGGCCGTCTTCACCGCTCCGGCCGCCTTCGCGCCCCCGGCGGTGTCGGCGCCTTCGGCGCCCTCAGCGGACTTCCCGCCCTCGGCGGCCTCGGCGCCCTCGGCGACCTTCACGCCGCCCGCGCTCTTCGCGGCCCCGGCGCCCCCGCCGGACTTCGCTTCCGGATCCGCTTCGGTGCGGGCCGGCTTCGGCGCGGTGTCGGGGCGGGGGTCGGTCGTCGACGCCGGCTTCGCCGCCCCGTCCTCGGGTTCCTGGGTCGCGGCGCTCGGCGCGGTGGCGGCCGAACCCCGCCGTGCGGCGGGCGCCTTCGCCCGCGCCGGGTTCCGCTTCGTGTCCTCGGGGGCGGTGTCCGCGGCGTCCTCGCGCGGTGCGCGACCCGGCTTCGCGGCCTCGGGCTCGGCCACGGACCCCGTCTTCCCCGGTCCACCGGGACGCTGCTTCGGCACGGACGCGCCCTCGGCCCGCGACCCCGCAGCGGCGCGTTCCGCCTCGGGCGACGCGGCCTCGACGGGGGTGACTTCGGCGCCACCCTCCGGCTCGGTCGCGCGCGCCCCGGCAGGGGACTCCGTGTGCTCCGGCTTCGACATGCGTCCCCTCTGCGATCGTGCAGCCTGCCCCGGCTGCCCCGGCAGCCGCCGGGGGGCACGGTAACCCACCCCGGCAGAAACCTCATTGTTGCTCACTCCGCATCGGACGGGAGCCCCGGGTCCACCGGTTCCCCCTTCCGCATCGCGGACTTACAACGGAACGATGTCGGGCGCCCCGAGTCGCGCCGCGTCAGCCGTCTGGTCGTCGGGCTGGCGCTGCGACTCCCGTTCCGCCTGGACCCGCTTCTCGTAGTGCTCGACCTCCTTCTCGATCTGCTGCTTGTCCCACCCCAGAACCGGAGCCATCAACTCCGCACATTCCCGGGCCGAACGCGTGCCCCGGTCGAAGGTCTCGATGGAGATCCTGGTCCGTCGCGTCAGGACGTCGTCGAGGTGCCGGGCCCCCTCGTGCGAGGCCGCGTAGACGATCTCGGCGCGAAGGTAGTCGTCGGCCGCGGACAGCGGTTCGCCGAGGGCGGGATCGGCGGCGATCAGATCGAGCAGTTCATCCGTCAACGAACCGTAGCGGTTGAGGAGGTGCTCCACGCGCACCACGTGCAGACCCGTGCGCTCCGCGATCCGCGCCCGGCCGTTCCACAACGCCCGGTACCCCTCCGCTCCGACCAGCGGCACGTCCTCCGTCACGCACGGCGCGACCCGCCGGTCCAGCCCGTGCACCGCCGCGTCGACGGCGTCCTTCGCCATGACCCGGTACGTGGTGTACTTGCCGCCCGCCACCACCACCAGCCCCGGCACCGGGTGGGCCACGGTGTGCTCGCGCGAGAGCTTGCTCGTCGCGTCCGACTCCCCGGCGAGCAGCGGCCGCAGGCCCGCGTACACGCCCTGGACGTCGTCCCGGGTCAGGGGGACGGCGAGGACCGAGTTGACGTGCTCCAGCAGGTAGTCGATGTCGGCGCTGGAGGCCGCCGGGTGCGCCTTGTCGAGGTCCCAGTCGGTGTCGGTGGTCCCGACGATCCAGTGCCGGCCCCACGGGATGACGAACAGCACGGACTTCTCGGTCCGCAGGATCAGCCCGGTGGTGGAGTGGATCCGGTCCTTCGGCACCACCAGGTGGATGCCCTTCGAGGCCCGTACGTGGAACTGCCCGCGCTCCCCGATGAGGGCCTGCGTGTCGTCCGTCCACACCCCGGTGGCGTTGACCACCTGCTTGGCGCGGATCTCGTACTCGCCACCGCCCTCCACGTCCTGGACGCGCGCGCCGACGACCCGTTCGCCCTCGCGCAGGAAGCCCGTCACCCTCGCCCGGTTGGCGCAGTGCGCCCCGTACGCGGCGGCGGTGCGCACCAGGGCGGCGACGTAGCGCGCGTCGTCCATCTGGGCGTCGTAGTACTGGAGGGCGCCGACGAGGGCGTCCTTGCGCAGGGCGGGGGCGAGGCGCAGGGCCCGGCGGCGCGAGAGGTGACGGTGCGTGGGCAGGCCGCGCCCGTGGCCGCTGGAGAGGGACATGGCGTCGTAGAGGGCGACGCCGGAGCCGGCGTAGAAGCGCTCCCAGCCCTTGTGTTGCAACGGGTACAGGAACGGCACCGGCTTCACCAGGTGCGGGGCGAGGCGCTCCAGGAGCAGCCCGCGCTCCTTGAGGGCCTCGCGCACGAGGGCGAAGTCGAGCATCTCCAGGTAGCGCAGGCCGCCGTGGATGAGCTTGCTGGAGCGGCTGGAGGTGCCCGAAGCCCAGTCGCGCGCCTCCACCAGTCCGGTCGACAGGCCCCTGGTCACGGAGTCGAGCGCGGTGCCGGCGCCGACCACACCGGCGCCCACCACCAACACGTCCAGCTCGCGTTCGGCCATCCGGGCGAGCGCCTCGGTGCGCTGTGCCGGTCCCAGTGTCGCTGTCCTCACGGCTGCCTCCCGTTGGTGCGGGCCGAGCCCGCTCGGTGCGGGTGATCCCGCTCACATCGCCCGTTCCATGATTCTGACCGGCCGCACCGACAGGGGCCACCGCCTGTGGACAACACAAAGGCGACCACCGACTCACAATGCGACATATCTGTCATATATACGCCTAGTCTGACATTGCGCCAGCTCCCACCGGGCTCCGGACTCCCGGTCCACGGCAATCGCGCACACCGCCCCCTCACGTCAGGGAAGGGAAGGGACGGCCCCCCATGCCCGCAGATCTCGCCGTCATCGGACTCGGCCACCTCGGCCTCCCCCTCGCCCAGGCGGCCGTCGCCGCCGGGATCGAGACCGTCGGCTACGACAGCGGCCCCGCCACGGACAGCACCCTCACCGCCGCCGAGATCCGCCGGATGTCGGCGGCGGGGTTCCGGGTCACCACCAACCCCGCCGAACTGGGACGGGTCCGCACCGCCGTGATCTGCGCCCCCACCCAGCTCGGCGCCGACCGCGCGCTCGACCTCGGCTCCGTCGGCGAGGCGGGACGCACCCTCGCCGCCCGGCTGCGCCCCCACACCACCGTCATCCTCGAATCCGCGGCCCACCCCGGCGTCACCGAGGACTACCTGCGGCCGATCCTGGAGGAGGGCTCCGGGCTGCGCGCCGGCCGGGACTTCCACCTGGCCTACTCCCCCAGCCGCCACGACCCCGGCAACCGCACCCACGGCATCGCCAACACCCCCAAGGTGATCGGCGGCCTCACCCCGGCCTGCACCGAGTCGGCGCACGCCTTCTACGCCCGCCTCACCGAGAAGGTGGTCCGGGCGCGCGGCCTGCGCGAGGCCGAGACCGTACAGCTCCTCGAAACCAACTACCGGCACGTCAACATCGCCCTCATGAACGAGATGGCCGTCCTGTGCCACGACCTCGGCGTGGACCTCTGGGACGTCATCCGGTGCGCCGAGACCAAGCCCTACGGTTTCCAGGCCTTCCGCCCCGGCCCGGGCGTCGGCGGCCACGGCGTCCCCCTCGACCCGAACTACCTCCCCCACACCACCCGCACCCCCGGCCACCCCCTGCGCATGGTCGGTCTGGCGCAGGAGATCAACAACCGGATGCCGCAGTACGTCATCCAGCGCTCCGCCACCCTGCTGAACGAGCACGGCAAGTCCGCCCGCGGCGCCCGCGTCCTGCTGCTGGGCGTCACCTACAAGCCCGACCTCGCCGACCAGGAGGGCTCCCCGGCCCGCGAGATCGCCAGCCGACTGCTCGACCTCGGCGCCCAGATCAGCTACCACGACCCCTACATCCCCGCCTGGCGGGTGCGCGAGCGGCCCGTCCCGCGCGCCGATTCGCTCTACGAGGCCGCCGCCAACGCGGACCTGACGATCCTGCTCCAGCACCACCGCACGTACGACCTCCAGGGCCTCGCGGTGAAGGCCCAGCTGCTGCTGGACACCCGGGGCGCCAGTCCCGCCGGCGCCGCCCACCGCCTCTGACGCCGTCCCGCACGCGGTCCCGCACTCCGCCCCGTACGCCGCGACCGGGCCAGGTCACGGCCGGATCCCGGTCCGGTCACGTCCTGCACCGGCGCGGCCGTGCGAGCGAAATGCACCCCTCGGATGTCCGTGCTCCCTGTTAGCCTGCGGCGTCACTTATCCCGCACTTATGCCCGACCGACATTCGTGCGCCCGAATCCCTGGGGGGGATTTTCCATGAGCCAGAACTTCCAGCCGCCCGCGCCCGCGTCCTACACCGCCGCCCCGGCGCCGGCCCCGGCCCGCGGCAACGTCGGCCTCGGCGTCGTGGCCGCCGTCGTCGCCGCGCTCGTCGCCATCGGCGTCTACGGCGCGATCATCAAGGCCACCGAGCACGAGATCGGCTACGCGGCCGTCGGCGTCGGCGCCCTGATCGGCTTCGCGGCGGGCAAGGTCGGCGGCCGCAACATCGCCCTGCCGGTCCTCGGCGCCCTGCTGTCGATCGTCGCCGTCCTCGCCGGCCAGATGTTCGGCCTGGCCCTGATCGCCGCGGACGCGCTCCAGGTCAGCGCCGTCGACATCCTCGTCGAGGACACCTCCGCCCTGATCGAGGCCTGGAAGACCGACGCCAACCCGCTGACCTTCCTCTTCCTCGCCATCGGCGGGTACGCGGCCTTCACGGTCGCCCGCAAGATCGCCGACTGACCACCGCACCGCGGCGCCCCCACCGGGACGCCGACCGGACGCCGACCGGACGCGGGCCCCGGGCCGGCCGCACGCGCCCGCGCGGATCACGTCGACCACCGAAAGCCCTGGTCAGGGGCCGGAAGCCGGTCATATGATCCGCGCGTGTCCGCTCTCACCCCACCGCTCGGCCGGCCGCTCCTCGACCCCGCCGAGCACTTCCCGGCCTTGGCCGCCCTCCGATCGGCCGTCCTGCGCAAGGACGCGTCGGCCGTCGCCGCCGCCTTCGCCGCGCTCCCCGACGAGGACGACCGCGTCCTCGCCTGCTGGACCGTGGTGGAGACGCCCGACGCGGAAACCTTCCTGCGGGAAGCCGCCTCGGACCGCCCCGACGACCCGCTGCCCCGCACCCTGCTCGCCCACGCCCTGATCCGGCGCGGCTGGGAGATACGCGGCGAGACCCGCGCCGAACACGTCACGCAGGAGCGGTTCGACCGCTTCCACTCCCACCTCAGGCGCGCCGAGATCCTGCTGATCGACCTCTGCGCCGAGGACCCCCGCAACGCCCTCGCCTGGTACCTGCGCCTGATCGGCGCGCGCGGACTCGAACTCGGCCAGAGCGAGGCCCGCCGCCGCCACGACCGCCTCGCGGAACACCACCCGCACCACTTCGGCGCCCAGAGCCAACTCCTCCAACAGCTCTGCCCCAAGTGGGGCGGCACCTGGGAGGAGGCCCACGGCTACGCCCGCGACCGCGCCGCGGCCGCCCCCGAGGGCGCTCCGAACGGCGCCCTCCTGGCCGTCGTCCAGCTGGAGCGGTACCTCGACATCGCCCGGGACCGGACCAAGCAGGCCGCCGAGGCGTACCTGCGCGAAGCAGACAGCCGCGCCGAACTCCTCGCCGCCTCCGCCCGCTCCGTGCTGCACCCCGCCGCCCGCCCCGACGCCTACCAGCACGTCGCCGCGCACAACGCCTTCGCCGCCGCGCACAGCCTCGCCGGGCGACCCGCCGACGCCGCCCCGCACTTCAGGGCCCTCGGCGACCGCGCCACCGAGTTCCCCTGGGGCTACGTCGGCGCCGACCACGCGGGCGCGTTCGCCCGTCACCGCAAGACCGCACTGGCCCAGGGCTGAAGGCGAGCGACCGTGAACACCGACACGTCCGGGACCACCGGCACCTCCGCAACCACCCCCGACGGGATCGTCCGCACCACCGTCGGCGGCGTCCGCACCCTCCTCGCCGCGCAGTCCCGCCCCGGCCCCGTCAGCGCCGGCCTGCTGTTCCGCGTGGGCCGCGCCGACGAGACGCTCGCCACCAGCGGGATCACCCACCTCGTCGAGCACCTCGCCCTGCACCGCCACGGACCGGGCGACCTCCACTACAACGGCGCCACCGCCGCCGTGTACACCCACTTCCACGTCACCGGCACCCGCGCCGACGTCGTCGAGTACCTGGGCGGCGTGTGCGCCGCCCTGCGCGACCTGCCGATGGAGCGGCTGGAGACCGAGAAGGAGATCCTGCGCACCGAGGCCGCCGGACGCGGCCACGGCCCGGGCCACGACATGGCCCTGTGGCGCTACGGCTCCCGCGGCTACGGTCTGACCAGCTACCAGGAGGCCGGCCTGCACCGGCTCACCGCCGCCAACGTGCGCGACTGGGCGGCCACCCGCTTCACCGCCGAGAACGCCGTCCTGTGGATCACCGACGACACCGTCCCCGAGGGCCTCGACCTCACCCTCCCCACCGGCGCGTGGCACCCCGCCCCCGCACCCACCTCCGCCCTGCCCACCACCCCCGCCTGGTTCCGGGGCGACGACGGCGCCGCCGTCCTCACCGCCGTGATCCCCCGCTCCACCGCCGGCTCCCTGTTCACCGACCTGCTGAACAAGGAGCTCTTCCGGGCACTGCGCCAGAAGGGCGGCTACTCCTACACCGCCGGCGCCGAGTACCACCCCCGCGACGGCGACTTCGCGACCGTCACCGCCTACGCCGACGCCCTGCCGCGCCAACAGGACGCCATGGTCGGCGCCTTCGTCGACGTCCTCGCCGCGCTCCGCGCCGGCACCATCCCCCAGGCCGACCTGGAGTCCGTACGGGCGACCGCGCTCGCCCGCTTCGACAGCCCGGACGCCGCCCTCGCCTCCCTGCCCGGCGAGGCCATGAACCTGCTGCTGCGCCACCCCGCGCGGAGCGACGCCGAGGCCCGCGCCGCGATCGAGGCGGTCACCGTCGCCGACCTGCGGCGGATCGCCCGCGAGGTGTGGGCCGACGCCCTGGTGCAGGTCCCCGGCCGGGGCCTGGACTGGGCGGGCCTGACCGCCGCCCCCACCGCATCCACCGACCTCGTCAGCGGCCGGCGCTACACCTCCCTGGAGGACCGCGGCACGGCGCTCCTCGTCGCGCACGACGGCGTCAGCATGACCAGCGCCGACCGGCGGATCACCATCCGCTACGCCGAATGCTCCCTGGTGTACGCCTTCCCGGACGGCGGGCGCCACCTGGTCGGCCACGACGGGCTCACCCTCGCGATCGAACCGACCCTCCACGGCATCACCGCCGCCGAACTGGCCCCCCTCGACGCCGGGGTCCCGCCCGCCGTCGTGGTCCCCATGCCGCCCCGCGAGGAGTCCCGCATCCCCCGCCCGGAGCGGACGGAGCCCGCGACCCGCCCGCAGCCGCCGCGCAGCGGGGCCCTCACCGCCCTGATCTGGCTGCTGGGCACGATCACCGTCCTCGTGGGCGGGTTCACCGGCATCGCCGTCCTCGCCGAGACCGACCCGGAGCTGAGCCCCGAGGGCCCGGACTGGGTCGCGATCACCATCATGTCGCTCGCGACGGGCGGGGCCGCCTTCCTGTGGGGGCGGCAACTGCGCAGGCGCCGCCGCGGCGAGGGCTGACCTCCCCCGGCACGCCGAAGGGCCCGACCCCCTCGCGGGGGTCGGGCCCTTCACCCGTACGGGCCGAACGCGGTCAGCGGCTGTGCTGCGAGTCCGCGACGGTGACCTCGACGCGCTGGAACTCCTTGAGCTCGCTGTAGCCGGTGGTGGCCATCGAGCGGCGCAGCGCGCCGAAGAAGTTCATCGAGCCGTCGGGGGTGTGCGACGGACCGGTGAGGATCTCCTCGGTGGTGCCGACGGTGCCCAGGTCGACCTTCTTGCCGCGCGGCACGTCCTCGTGGACGGCCTCCATGCCCCAGTGGTTGCCCTTGCCGGGCGCGTCGGTGGCACGGGCCAGCGGGGAGCCCATCATCACGGCGTCGGCGCCGCAGGCGACGGCCTTCGGGATGTCGCCGGACCAGCCCACGCCGCCGTCGGCGATGACGTGCACGTAGCGGCCGCCGGACTCGTCCATGTAGTCGCGGCGGGCCGCGGCCACGTCCGCGACGGCCGTGGCCATCGGGACCTGGATGCCGAGCACGTTGCGCGTGGTGTGCGCGGCGCCGCCGCCGAAGCCGACGAGGACACCGGCGGCGCCGGTGCGCATCAGGTGCAGGGCCGCCGTGTAGGTGGCGCAGCCGCCGACGATGACCGGGACGTCGAGCTCGTAGATGAACTGCTTGAGGTTCAGCGGCTCGGCGGCGCCGGAGACGTGCTCCGCCGACACGGTGGTGCCGCGGATGACGAAGATGTCCACGCCCGCGTCGACGACGGCCTTGGAGAACTCGGCGGTCCGCTGCGGGGAGAGCGCGGCGGCGGTCACGACGCCGGAGTCGCGCACCTCCTTGATCCGCTGCCGGATCAGGTCGGCCTGGATCGGCGCGGAGTAGATCTCCTGGAGGCGGCGGGTCGCGGTCGCCTCGTCCAGCTCGGCGATCTCGTCGAGGAGCGGCTGCGGGTCCTCGTAGCGGGTCCACAGACCTTCGAGGTTCAGCACGCCGAGGCCGCCGAGCTCGCCGATGCGGATCGCGGTCTGCGGGGAGACCACGGAGTCCATGGGGGCGGCCAGGAAGGGGAGCTCGAAGCGGTACGCGTCGATCTGCCAGGCGATCGAGACCTCCTTCGGGTCCCGCGTACGCCGGCTGGGGACGATGGCGATGTCGTCGAAGGCGTACGCCCGGCGGCCGCGCTTGCCGCGCCCGATCTCGATCTCAGTCACGTGTGGTGGCCTTTCCTCTGGGTCTGCCCGTCCAGTATCCCCGAACGTCGGGCGCCCGCGTCCCGGTGACCGCTGTACGGACGGCCCCGGCGCGTGACCTCGGCCCGTGGCCCGGCCCGTGGCCCGGCCCGTGGCCCGACGCGTCCGGACGCGTCGAAGGGGCGGACCCGGTCGGGTCCGCCCCTTCGACGATCACGCGGTTCAGCCCTTGCGGCTGTAGTTCGGCGCTTCCACCGTCATCTGGATGTCGTGCGGGTGGCTCTCCTTGAGGCCCGCCGAGGTGATGCGGACGAAGCGGCCGCGGTCCTGGAGCTCGGGCACGGTCCGGCCGCCGACGTAGAACATCGACTGGCGCAGGCCGCCGACGAGCTGGTGCACGACCGCGGAGAGCGGGCCGCGGTAGGGGACCTGGCCCTCGATGCCCTCGGGGATGAGCTTGTCGTCGCCGCCCACGCCCTCCTGGAAGTAGCGGTCCTTGGAGAAGGAGCGCTGGTCGCCGCGGGACTGCATCGCGCCGAGCGAGCCCATGCCGCGGTACGACTTGAACTGCTTGCCGTTGATGAACAGCAGCTCGCCCGGGGACTCCTCGCAGCCCGCGAGCAGCGAGCCGAGCATCACGGTGTCGGCGCCGGCCACGAGGGCCTTGGCGATGTCGCCGGAGTACTGGAGGCCGCCGTCGCCGATGACCGGGACACCGGCCGCCTTGGCGGCGAGGGAGGCCTCGTAGATGGCGGTGACCTGCGGGACGCCGATGCCGGCGACGACGCGGGTGGTGCAGATGGAGCCGGGGCCGACGCCGACCTTGATGCCGTCGCAGCCGGCGTCGATCAGGGCCTGGGCGCCGTCGCGGGTGGCGACGTTGCCGCCGATGACGTCCACGCCGGAGTTCGACTTGATCTTGGCGACCATGTCGCCGACCAGCCGGGAGTGGCCGTGGGCGGTGTCGACGACGATGAAGTCCGCGCCCGCCTCGATCAGGGCCTGGGCGCGCTCGTACGCGTCGCCCGCGACGCCGACGGCGGCGCCGACCAGGAGCCGGCCGTCCTTGTCCTTGGCGGCGTTCGGGTACTTCTCGGCCTTGACGAAGTCCTTGACCGTGATGAGGCCCTTGAGGACGCCCGAGTCGTCGACCAGCGGCAGCTTCTCGATCTTGTGGCGGCGCAGCAGCTCCATGGCGTCGACGCCGGAGATGCCGACCTTGCCCGTGACCAGCGGCATCGGGGTCATGACCTCGCGCACCTGGCGGCTGCGGTCCGACTCGAAGGCCATGTCGCGGTTGGTGACGATGCCGAGCAGCTTGCCCGCCGGGTCGGTGACCGGGACGCCGGAGATGCGGAACTTCGCGCACAGCTCGTCGGCCTCGCGCAGCGTCGCGTCCGGGTGCACCGTGATCGGGTCGGTGACCATGCCGGACTCGGAGCGCTTGACCAGGTCGACCTGGTTGGCCTGGTCGGCGATGGAGAGGTTGCGGTGCAGGACGCCGACGCCGCCCTGGCGGGCCATCGCGATGGCCATGCGGGACTCGGTGACCTTGTCCATGGCCGCGGACAGCAGCGGCACGTTGACGCGGACGTTGCGCGAGATGAGGGAAGAGGTGTCGATCTCGTCGGGAGCCATGTCCGACGCGCCCGGCAGCAGCAGCACGTCGTCGTAGGTCAGTCCGAGCGTGGCGAATTTGTCGGGCACTCCGTCGGCGGTCATGACACCTTCCCAAATGGTCTTGCTCAGCGCGGATGTCCATGCTAACGGGATCCCGACGCGTCTCATTCCACGACCAAGGTCAAGCAGAAGTTTCGTGGGTTCCTACGAGGATTCGGGCCCGCGGAGCGCCTACTGCTCGGCGAGCGCCCGCAGTCGGCTCAGCGCCCGGTGCTGCGCGACCCGCACCGCGCCCGGCGACATCCCGAGCATCTGCCCGGTCTCCTCGGCGGTGAGCCCGACGGCCACCCGCAGCACCAGCAGCTCGCGCTGGTTCTCGGGGAGGTTGGCGAGCAGCTTCTTGGCCCAGGCGGCGTCACTGCTGAGCAGCGCCCGCTCCTCCGGCCCGAGCGAGTCGTCGGGACGCTCGGGCATCTCGTCGGACGGCACGGCCGTGCTCCCCGGGTGCCGCATGGCGGCCCTCTGGAGGTCGGCGACCTTGTGCGCGGCGATGGCGAAGACGAACGCCTCGAAGGGGCGCCCGGTGTCGCGGTAGCGGGGCAGCGCCATCAGGACGGCGACGCAGACCTCCTGCGCCAGGTCCTCCACGAAGTGACGAGCGTCACCCGGAAGGCGGGACAGGCGGGTGCGGCAGTAGCGGATGGCGAGCGGGTGCACGAACGCCAGCAGGTCGTGCGTGGCCTGCTCGTCGCCCTCCACGGCCCGGCGTACGAGCGCGCTGACGCCGCCGGCACCGCCGCCCTTGGCGGAACCGGTGGGGCCTGTGGCCGCGGGGGACCCCAGGGGCTCGTCGTCGCGCATCAATCCATGGTGCCTTGGCGCCGGAGCATTCGCGGCACCGTGGTCCGTGTTGTGCGTCGAAGCGTTATGAGCGGGTGCGCCGGAACTCGTCATGTGCGCCCTCCCCTCCGCTCGGCCCGAATCGTCGTCCCCGAGGAATCGACCCCCGGGACCCGACCTCTCCAAGAATGCGGCACACCTCAAGGATGCGGCATCGCGCCCGAAGCGACACGTCCCCCGGAACGCGCCCCGCCAACCCCCGGCCGCACACCGGGTGCGGCGGGGTGGTGCGCCGGCCCCGTCCGCCGACGGCGGACGGGAGGCCGGGAGCGCCCGTGGCGGTCGGCCGGCGGGCCCGCCGTCAGCGGACGAGGCCCCAGCGGAAGCCGAGCGCCACGGCGTGGGCCCGGTCCGAGGCGCCGAGCTTCTTGAACAACCGGCGGGCGTGCGTCTTGACCGTGTCCTCGGAGAGGAAGAGCTCGCGCCCGATCTCCGCGTTGGACCGGCCGTGGCTCATGCCCTCCAGGACCTGGATCTCGCGCGCGGTGAGCGTGGGCGCGGCGCCCATCTCCGCCGAGCGCAGCCGGCGCGGCGCCAGCCTCCAGGTCGGGTCGGCGAGCGCCTGGGTGACCGTGGCCCGCAGTTCGGCGCGCGAGGCGTCCTTGTGCAGGTATCCGCGGGCGCCGGCGGCGACCGCGAGGGCCACGCCGTCCAGGTCCTCGGCGACCGTCAGCATGATGATGCGGGCGCCCGGGTCGGCGGACAGGAGGCGGCGCACCGTCTCGACGCCACCGAGGCCGGGCATCCGGACATCCATCAGAATCAGATCGGATCGGTCGGCACCCCAGCGGCGGAGGACTTCCTCGCCGTTGGCAGCCGTCGTCACACGCTCGACGCCGGGCACGGTGGCAACCGCGCGACGGAGCGCCTCTCGGGCAAGCGGGGAGTCGTCGCAGACGAGGACGGAAGTCATGACCGCCCTCCGCAGCTGCTGATGCGCGTCACCTTGAGCCTCCAGGCTGGTACGTATCGTCACCTGTGCGGTCGATGCCCTCGGACACCTGTCCGGGAACTTCTTGGTTCAACCGCCTTCGCACTCTCAACGATGGTCACTCGAAAGAGTTACGGGTCGGACGGACACCTTCAGCACCCTACGTGAGGAAGCGATCACGACACGGGAGGCGCAGCTCATCTGTCCTCCATCTGGAGCTATGCCCTATTTGGCGGCTTTCCTTCCGTTTGGCATGTGTCTGAGGCTAGATTCCGAATGAGTCATATTTACATCTACTACGACAGTAGGTGTGGAGACATGGACCGTATCCGTCTCAGTACCGGCACCAAGAGGACTAGCAATGGCAGATTTCTCCCGCCTCCCCGGACCGAACGCCGACCTCTGGGACTGGCAGCTGCTGGCAGCCTGCCGAGGAGTCGACAGCTCCCTCTTCTTCCACCCGGAGGGCGAGCGGGGCGCGGCCAGGAGCGCGCGCGAGGCCTCGGCTAAAGAGGTCTGCATGAGATGCCCGGTGCGCTCGGAATGCGCCGCGCACGCCCTCGCCGTCCGCGAGCCCTACGGGGTGTGGGGCGGACTGACCGAGGACGAACGCGAGGAACTGATGGGCCGCGCGCGCCACCGCCTGATCCCCGCCGCCGGAACGATCACCCCGATCGCTCCGCGCTGACCGACGACGACACCCACAAGAAGGAACGTTTCTCCTCACGATCGCGCCCGCCTCCGCGCGGCAGGCCCCACCGGGTCCGCCGCGCGGGGCGCGGATCACCGCGCGGCGGCCCGCACCAGCTCGCCCAGGGTCGCCGCCACCGCCGGTACGCGCGCCAGGTCGGGCAGGGTCAGCGCCACGATCTCCCGCTCCACGGCCGGCTCCACCGCCAGGGCGCTCACGCCCTTCGCCCGTACGGACTCCACCGCCAGCTCCGGCAGCACCGCGACGCCCAGGCCCGCCCCGACCAGCCCGACCACGGCCGGGTAGTCGTCGGTGGCGAAGTCGATCCGCGGGGTGAACCCCACCCCCTCGCACACCTCCACCAGGTGCCGGCGACAGCGCGGGCAGCCCGCGATCCAGGGCTCGTCGGCCAGCTCCGCCATGCCCACCCGCTCCGCGCCCGCCAGCCGGTGCCCCTCGGGGACCAGTCCGACGAGCCGGTCCGTCAGCAGCGGGGTCACCACCAGGTCCTCCCACTCGGCGGCCCCCGCGCCCGAACCGGCGCCGTCCCCCGCGTAGCGGAAGGCCAGGGCGACATCGCAGTCGCCCTCGCGCAGCATCTCCACCGACCTCGGCGGTTCGGCCTCCACCAGGGAGATCCGGGTGCCCGGGTGCGCGGCGCGCATCGCCGCGAGGGCGGTGGGCACCAGGGTGGAACTGCCGCTGGGGAAGGAGACCAGGCGGACGCGGCCCGCGCGCAGCCCGGCGATGGCCGCGACCTCCTCCTCGGCGGCGGTCAGCCCGGCCAGGATCCCGGCGGCGTGCCGCACGAGCGCCTCGCCCGCCTGGGTGAGCCGCATCTCGCGGCCGGTGCGGATCAGCAGCGGGGTGCCGGCGGATTGTTCCAGTGCCTTCATCTGCTGGGAGACGGCGGGCTGGGTGCAGCCGAGCTCGCGGGCCGCGGCGGAGAAGGATCCGGTCCCGGCGACAGCGCGCAGAACCCGGAGATGACGTGCCTCGATCACCCTTCGAGCATAAGCCCGGCTTTGACCGTACCGCGCATATGCGGCTGCCCGCTTTGGGGTGCTTCGGTTAGCGTGGCGCCATGCACCTGATCTCCGTGAACATCGGCCGCGCGACGGTCGCCGACTACACCGACGCGGTGGGCGGCCGGACCGGCATCGGCAAGCGGCCGGTGCCGGGGCCGGTCGCCGTCCGGGCCCCGGGTCCGAAGGCGACCGGCCTGGGCAGCGGGCTGGTGGGCGACGCCGTCTGCGACAACCGCCACCACGGCGGTGACGACCAGGCCGTGTACGCGTACGCCCGCGAGGACCTCGACTGGTGGGAGGCCGAGCTGGGGCGCGAACTGCCCGGCGGGATCTTCGGCGAGAACTTCACGACCTCGGGGATCGACCTGGGCGGGGCGCTGCTCGGCGAGCGCTGGCGGGTCGGCGCGGACCTCGTGCTGGAGGTGGCCTCCGCGCGCATCCCCTGCCGGACCTTCCAGGGCGCGCTGGACCAGCCGCGCTGGGTCCGGCGGTTCACCGAGGCGGTCCGCCCGGGGGCGTACCTGCGGGTCGTCGAGGAGGGCGAGGTCTCCCCCGGCGACACCGTCGAGGTGCTGAGCCGGCCGGACCACGAGGTGTCGGTGGCGTTCTGGTTCCGGGCCTTCACCACCGAGCGGGCGCTGCTGCCGCGGACGCTGGCCGCCGGTGACGCCATGGAGCCGGCCGCACACGAGACCGTACGGACGTACCTGCGCAGGCACGCGCGCTGACGCGGGCGGCTAGGTTGCGCCTATGACGACTGCGTTGATTACGGGATCCACGGCGGGCATCGGCGCCGCCTTCGCCCGCCGGCTCGCCGCCCAGGGGCACAACCTCGTACTGGTGGCCCGCGACAGCGGGCGACTGGCCGAGCAGGCCACCGAACTGCACGACCGGCACGGCATCGAGGCCGAGGTGCTGACCGCCGACCTCTCCACCGACGCCGGGATCGCGGCGGTCGAGACCCGGCTGGGCGACCGGACGCACCCGGTGGACCTGCTGGTCAACAACGCCGGCTTCGGCAACAAGGGCCGCTACCTGGAAGTCCCCATGGCCGACGAGCTGGCCATGGTGAAGGTGCACGTCGAGGCGGTGCTGCGGCTGACCTCGGCGGCGACGGCCTCGATGCGCGAGCGCGGCCGCGGCGGGGTCGTGAACGTGGCCTCGGTGGCGGCCTTCGTACCGCGCGGCACCTACGGGGCCAGCAAGGCGTGGGTCGTGCAGTTCACGCAGGGCGCGGCCAAGGACCTGGCGGGTTCCGGCGTACGGCTGATGGCGCTGTGCCCCGGCTTCGTGCGCACCGAGTTCCACCAGCGTGCGGGCATGGGCACCGACAACATCCCCGGCTGGATGTGGCTGGACGCCGACAAGCTGGTGGCGGCGGCTCTGGCCGACCTGGCGCGCGGCCGGACGGTCTCGATCCCGGACCCGCGCTACAAGGCGTTGATGGGCGTGGTGAAGCTGACGCCGCGCGCGCTGCTGGGCGGGGTGTCGTCCCGCACGGGGCGCAAGTACGGGCCGCAGTAGCGTTCGTGACCCGCCGGTAAGCCTCCGCCGACGCCTGATCGACACCGCCGAACGGGGCGTTCCTCCCTAAACTGGACGTGTCTCATCTCCAGCGGGAGGCGACGCGATGACATTCGTACAGATGATCGATTATGAAACGACGCGGTTCGATGAGATGAACGCGCTCATCGACCGCTGGGCGGAACAGAGCAGCGGCAGGCGCACCGCCACGCACACGATGATCGGCCAGGACCGCGAGGCCCGGAACCACTACGTGGACATGGTGGAGTTCGCCTCGTACGAGGCGGCCATGAAGAACTCCCGGCTGCCCGAGACGGACCGGATGTTCCAGGAGATGGTGGCCCTCTGCGAGGGGATGCCGACGTTCATGAACCTGGACGTGGTCCGCGACCAGCACCTCAACAAGCAGCTCTGCGAACGGGTGTTCAAGGAAGCCGCCATGGCCGGGGACATGGACGTCCTCGACGAGTGCTTCGCGGCGAACTACATCGACCACGACGTGAGCAAGGAGGAGTCCACCGTCATCGGACGCGAGGGCATGCGCTCCGACATGGAGATCTGGCGCGCCGCCTTCGACATGACCTTCGAACCGGTCGCCCAGGTGGCCGAGGGCGACATGGTCACGACGGTGTGGAACTGGCGCGGCACCCACAAGGGAGAGTTCATGGGGGTCGCGCCGACCGGCAAGACGTACGAGATGTCCGGGACCACGACCTTCCGGTGCCTGGACGGAGAGATCGTCGAGGGCTGGTGGCACTACAACCCCGGAGCCCTGCAACGACAGATGGGCGGGTCCGGAATGCCCTACGGGACCTGAGTCCCGATCCCGGGTCCCGACAACGGGGAAGGCCCCGTTCCGCGTGCTGCGGAACGGGGCCTTCTCGGCGCGGGGCGCGATCAGTGGCTGTGGCCGTGACCGTGGCCGTGACCGGCGTCGGCCTCTTCCTCGGCCGGCTTCTCGACGACCAGGGTCTCGGTCGTGAGCAGCAGGGAGGCGATGGAAGCGGCGTTCTCCAGCGCGGAGCGCGTGACCTTGACCGGGTCGATGACGCCGGCCTTGACCAGGTCGCCGTACTCGCCGGTGGCGGCGTTGAAGCCCTGGCCCTTGTCGAGCTCGGCGACCTTCGAGGTGATGACGTAGCCCTCGAGGCCCGCGTTCTCGGCGATCCAGCGCAGCGGCTCGACCGCGGCGCGACGGACCACGGAGACGCCGGTGCCCTCGTCGCCGGTCAGGTCGAGGTTGCCCTCCAGGACCTTGACGGCGTGGACGAGCGCGGAGCCACCGCCGGAGACGATGCCCTCCTCGACCGCGGCGCGGGTGGCGGAGATGGCGTCCTCGAGGCGGTGCTTCTTCTCCTTGAGCTCCACCTCGGTGGCGGCGCCGACCTTGATGACGCAGACGCCACCGGCGAGCTTCGCCAGGCGCTCCTGCAGCTTCTCGCGGTCCCAGTCCGAGTCGGTGGACTCGATCTCGGCCTTGATCTGGTTGACGCGACCGAGGACGTCCTCGGACTTGCCGGCACCGTCGACGATCGTGGTGTCGTCCTTGGAGATGGTCACGCGGCGGGCGGTGCCCAGCACGTCCAGACCGGCCTGGTCGAGCTTGAGGCCGACCTCCTCGGCGATGACGGTGGCACCGGTGAGGGTGGCCATGTCCTGGAGCATCGCCTTGCGACGGTCACCGAAGCCGGGGGCCTTGACGGCGACCGCGTTGAAGGTGCCGCGGATCTTGTTGACGACGAGGGTGGAGAGCGCCTCGCCCTCGACGTCCTCGGCGATGATCAGCAGCGGGCGGGAGCCGCCACCCTGGATGACCTTCTCCAGCAGCGGCAGGAGGTCCTGGATGGAGGAGATCTTGCCCTGGTTGATCAGGATGTACGGGTCGTCGAGGACGGCCTCCATACGCTCCTGGTCGGAGACCATGTACGGCGAGAGGTAGCCCTTGTCGAAGGCCATGCCCTCGGTGAACTCCAGCTCCAGGCCGAAGGCGTTGGACTCCTCGACGGTGATGACACCGTCCTTGCCGACCTTGTCCATCGCCTCGGCGATGAGCTCGCCGACCTGGGCGTCCTGCGCGGAGAGCGCGGCCACGGCGGCGATGTCGGACTTGTCCTCGATCGGGCGGGCGGTCGCGAGGAGCTCCTCGGACACGGCCTTGACCGCGGCGTCGATGCCCTTCTTCAGGGCGGCCGGGGAGGCGCCGGCGGCGACGTTGCGCAGACCCTCGCGGACCAGCGCCTGGGCCAGCACGGTGGCGGTGGTGGTGCCGTCACCCGCGATGTCGTTGGTCTTGGTCGCCACCTCCTTCACCAGCTGCGCGCCCAGGTTCTCGTACGGGTCGTCCAGCTCGACCTCGCGGGCGATGGTGACACCGTCGTTGGTGATGGTGGGGGCGCCGAACTTCTTGTCGATGACGACGTTGCGGCCCTTGGGGCCGATCGTCACCTTGACCGTGTCGGCAAGCTTGTTGACGCCGCGCTCGAGGGCGCGGCGGGCGTCCTCGTCGAACTTCAGAATCTTCGGCATGGGAGCGGTTCCGCCCTCTCGTTGCGATCCTCGGCCGCTCACCGCGACCGCCTGGAAACGAACTACGCCCCTCGCCGCCCGGCATCAGCAGGGTGACCAGGGGCGCAGCTCAAAGCAAAACTGGAGAAGTGACTTACTTCTCGACGATCGCGAGGACGTCGCGAGCCGAGAGGACGAGGTACTCCTCGCCGCTGTACTTCACTTCGGTGCCGCCGTACTTGCTGTACAGCACGATGTCGCCGACGGTGACGTCCAGCGGGAGACGCTGGCCGTCCTCGAAGCGACCCGGACCGACCGCGAGGACGACGCCCTCCTGGGGCTTCTCCTTCGCGGTGTCCGGGATGACCAGGCCGGAGGCCGTGGTCTGCTCGGCGTCGAGCGGCTGGACCACGATGCGGTCCTCGAGCGGCTTGATGGCAACCTTGGAGCTGGCGGTCGTCACGATCCGACCTCCCCCTTCGGAGATCCGGGGTTAACTGTCTGAGGTGGCGACCAGGTCGATCCGTCGTCGCGGGTGCCGGACCTGCCTGTCGCTGTGTTGGCACTCACCGGTGGCGAGTGCCAGGTGTGACACTATTCCGGCGATTAGCACTCGGTCAAGCGGAGTGCCAATCCCACTCCGTTTGGCCCGCAATCCGGCCACCTCAACCGCATGGATCCGGCCCCGTCCGCGCGTCGCCGCCGGACGGATCCCGCCCCCGCCCGCCCTTTCACGGCGGCCGTCGCCCCCACTCGCCCCGGGGCATCCGACCCGGTTTGTGCCGCTTGTGTGACGCTTGAGCGATGCGCATCCTCGTGGTCGAAGACGAAGAAGGCCTGGCCGACTCCCTGCGACGGGGCCTGTCGGCCGAGGGGCACCTGGTCGAGGTCGCCCACGACGGCCACCGCGGCCTCGAACTGGCCCTCACCGGCGGCCCCTACGACGTCGTCCTGCTCGACCTGATGCTGCCCGGCCTCGGCGGCCACGAGATCTGCACCCGGATGCGCGCCCACGGCGACCCCACCCCCGTCCTGATGCTCACCGCCCGCGACGGCGAACACGACGAGGCCGAGGGACTGGACGCCGGCGCCGACGACTACCTCACCAAGCCCTTCTCCTTCGTCGTCCTCGGCGCCCGCCTGCGCGCCCTCGCCCGCCGCGCCGCCACCCCCGAACCCGCCGTGCTGCGCGCCGGGGACCTGCTCCTCGACCCCCACGACCGGCGCTGCCGGCGCGGCGACCGGGACATCGAACTGACGGCGCGCGAGGTCGGCGTACTGGCCTGCCTGATGGAGCGCCCCGGCCGGGCCGTCGCCAAGCAGGACATCCTCGACGAGGTCTGGGACGCCCCGCACGACATCGACCCGAACATCGTCGAGGTCTACGTCTCCTCCCTGCGCAAGAAGGTCGACGCGCCCTTCGGCCGCCGCTCCATCCTCACCGTCCACGGCACCGGCTACCGGATGGCGCCCGACGGTGGTTAGCAGCACCCGGGCCCGCGCCGCCGTCGCCGCCGCCCTCGCGATGACCGCCGTCCTGGCCGGCGGCGGGTTGTGGCTCTCCACGCTGCTCGGCGCCAACCTCCTCGACAACACCACCGGTCGCACCGAACTGGCCGCCCGCAAGGTCGCCGCCCGCGTCGACACCCGCACCCTGCCGGCGGACGGGCGGCTGCCCGCGCCCGACGGCGGGGTCGACCTGGTCCTCGTACGGGACGCGCGCGGCCGGGTCGTCGCCTCCAGCGGCGACCCCGCCGGGGCGACGGGCCTCGACGTCCCGCGCCCGGAACCCGGCGCGGACGCCCGCTCGGCCGTCCTGCCGCCCGCGCACCCGGGCGGACAGCGGCGGGTGGTCGTGGCGGTGGAGGCACCGGGGGCGGGGACGGGGCCGGGATCGGGGCCGGCGGCGGCCTCGGGTGCGGCGGCCGGGGGTGCGGCCGGGGGGCCGTACACCGTCTACGGCATGACCGTGCTCGGCGACGTGGACGACGCCGGCCGCGCCCTCGCCCTCGGCCTCGGCGCCGGCGCTCCCCCGCTGATCGCCTTCGCCGCCGCCCTGGCCTGGTGGGCCACCGGCCAGGCGCTGCGCCCCGTCACCGCGATCCGCACCGCCCTGGCCGCCGTCACCGCGAGCGCGCTCGACCGCCGGGTGCCCGATCCGGGCGGCGCCGACGAGATCGCCCGCCTGGCCCGGACCGTCAACGACACCCTCGACCGCCTGGAGCGTTCCGACGCCCGGCAGCGGCAGTTCACCGCCGACGCCTCGCACGAACTGCGCAACCCCCTCGCGGCGGTGCGCTCCCGCCTGGAGGTGGCCCTGGCGATGGAGCGGCCCGACCGCGAGGCCGTCGCCGCCGCCCTCGCCGACACCGAGCGGCTCCAGCGCGTCGCCGCCGACCTGCTCCTGTTGGCCCACCTCGACGGCGGGCCCGCCCCCCACCCCGCCGGGGAGCCGGTCGACCTCGCCCTGTTGGCGGCCGAGGACGCCGCCCGCCGCCCCTCCCCCCGCGTCCCGCTCCGGCTGGACGCGCCCGAGCCCGTACCGGCGTACGGGGACCCGGCGCGGCTGGAGCGGGCCCTGGCCAACCTCGTGGACAACGCCCTGCGGCACGCGGCCGGCGGGGTCACCGTCCGGGCCGCCGCGCGCGAGGGCCTGGCGGTGCTGGAGGTGACCGACGACGGCCCGGGGATCCCGCCCGCGGACCGGGACCGGGTGTTCGGCCGGTTCGTACGCCTCGACGCGGACCGGGGCCGGGCCGCCGGCGGGACCGGGCTGGGCCTGGCCATCGCCCGGGAGATCGCGCGGGCGCACGGGGGCGACGTCGAGGCCCGCCGGGCCCCGGGCGGCGGCGCGCTGCTGGAGCTGCGCCTGCCGGGGGCCCGCGGGGGCCGATGACAGGAGCCCGACCGGTTCAGGATTCCTTCAGCGGGGGTGCGTCAGCATCGACAGGCATGAGCGCGCAACGGAGGAAGACGAGGAAGACCAGCCGCCGCCGACCCTCGCCCCGCCGGATCGGCCGCACCCTGCTGATCACGGGCTGCGCCCTGACGGTCATGGCGGGCGGCACCGCCTGGTACGTCTACCGGGACCTCGCGTCGAGCATCGGCAGTTCGAAGGCGTTGGAGGGGGCCGAGAAGTCGGCGCACGGCGACACCAACATCCTGCTCATCGGCCTGGACAGCCGCCGCGACCAGAACGGCGATCCGCTCCCCGCCGAGGTCCTCGACGAGCTGCACGCCGGCAGCTCGGACATCGGCGGCTACAACGCCAACACCATGATCCTGCTGCACGTACCGGGCGACGGCGGGCAGGCACAGGCGTTCTCGATCCCGCGCGACGACTTCGTGGACATACCCGGGCACGGCAAGGACAAGATCAAGAAGGCCTACGGGCTGGCGAAGGCCGCCACCGAGCGGTCGCTGTCGGCGCGCGGGGTCACGGACCGGCGGCAGCTGGAACGGGAGGGCCGCGAGGCGGGGCGCCGGGCGCAGATCGAGACCGTGCGCGCCTTCCTCGGCGTACCGGTCGACCACTTCGCCGAGCTGAACCTGGCCGGCTTCTACCACCTCGCCGGCGCGCTGGACGGCGTACCGGTGTGCCTGAACAAGGCCGTGAAGGACCGCTACTCGGGGGCCGACTTCCCGGCGGGCCCGCAGGTGCTGAACGGCCGGCAGTCGTTGGCCTTCGTCCGGCAGCGGCACGGTCTGGAGGGCGGCGACCTGGACCGGACGAAGCGGCAGCAGGCCTTCCTGGCGGGCGCGACGAAGAAGCTGAACGAGGCGGGGACCTTCACCGACCCGGCGAAGCTGATCCGGCTGATCGACACCGCGAAGCAGGACGTGGTGACGGACGCGGGGTGGGACCTCTTGTCCTTCGTGCGGCAGGCGAAGAACCTGTCCGGAGGAAAAGTGCGGTTCACGACACTCCCCATCGAGGGGTTCGCAAGGAACCATGGGGAGGACATCAACGTCGTAGATGATATGAAGATAAAGCGCCTCATTGCCGAGCAGATCGGTCCGCACCGTCCGCAAAGTGCACCGAGTGGCGCCGCATCCTCCTCACCGACCGCGCCACCCTCGCCGCCGTCGCCGCACGCCCCACCCTCCTCGGCACCCGCGCCTTCCGCGTCCTCCGCGCCGAAGGACTCCCTCGACGGCGGCGGCGTCCCGTGCGTGGACTGAGACCACTGACGATGGCCGGCGCCCGCCGCCGCACCGAAGCCCTGTTGCTCGTCCTGGTCATCGGCATCGCCGTGTTCGGACACGTCAGCGCCGGCCTCGCCATGAACGGCGAGCTGCCGCAGCACCTCACCAGCTTCGTCATCAGCATGACGCTGCTGTCCCTGGTGGGGCACCTGGGCATCCGCCGGTTCGCCGCGTACGCGGACCCGCTGATCTTCCCGCTGGCCATGCTGCTGACCGGGCTCGGACTGGTGCTCATCCACCGGCTCGACCAGGGGTACATCGAGCGCTACAACTCCGACGCGAACGCGCCCGGCCAGCTCATGTGGACCGTCGTCGGCGTCGCCGCCTGCATCCTGGTGGTGGCGCTGCTGCGCGACCACCGGCTGCTCCAACGGTTCATCTACATCACCATGGCCGTCGCGCTCGTCCTGCTGATCGCGCCGGCCTTCTTCGGCGCCGACACCTACGGCGCGAAGCGCTGGATCATCCTCTTCGGCTTCTCGCTCCAGCCCGGCGAGTTCGTGAAGATCATGATCGCGATCTTCTTCGCGGGCTACCTGGTCATCCACCGCGACTCCCTGGCACTGACGGGCCGCCGGTTCCTCGGCATGCGCCTGCCCCCGATGCGCCAGCTCGGCCCCATCATCACCGTGTGGATCGTCTCCATGCTGGTGCTGGTCTTCGAGCGCGACCTCGGTACGTCGCTGATCTTCTTCGGCGTCTTCGTGGTGATGCTCTACGTCGCCACCGAGCGCACCAGCTGGATCGTCTGCGGTCTCCTCATGGCGGCCGTCGGCGCCTTCGTCGTCGGCTCCACCGAACCCCACGTCAAGGCCCGCGTGGCCGCCTGGCTCAACCCCCTCTCGTACTACTGGGAGAACCCGCCGGCCGGCATCACCTCCGACCAGTCCGCGCAGGCGCTGTTCAGCTTCGGCACCGGCGGCGTCTCGGGCACGGGTCTGGGACTGGGACACCCCGAACTGATCAAGTTCGCGGGCCGCAGCGACTTCATCCTGACCACCGTCGGCGAGGAACTCGGCCTGGCCGGCGTCATGGCCGTCCTCTTCCTCTACGCCCTCCTCGTGCAGCGGGGGCTGCGCATGGCCCTGGCGGCCCGCGACCCCTTCGGCAAACTGCTCGCGGTGGGCCTCGCGGCGGCGCTGGCCCTCCAGGTCTTCGTGGTCGCGGGCGGCGTCACCGGCCTCATCCCCCTGACCGGCAAGGCCCTCCCCTTCCTGGCGAAGGGCGGCTCGTCACTCCTGGCCAACTGGATCATGATCGCCCTGCTCCTGCGCATCAGCGACAGCGCGGAACGCCAACGCGAAGCCGACGCCCGCGGCCCGGTGGAAACCACGATCACCCCGGTGGTGGCCCTGCGCTGAGCCGTACGCCGCCCCCCGCCTGCGGGGCGGGGGGCGGGGGGCTACCGCTCTCGGGCGGTGTCGCGAAGGGGCCGGGGGTTTCCCGTCAGTCTCATCGTCTCTCCGGTGCGGGCCGGGCCCTCAAGGGCGCTCACTTCGTTCGCGTCGCTTCGCGATGGCCTTCGGCCACCCTTGACCGCCCGTCCCGCC
>NZ_JBEZIB010000022.1:0-139268 GCF_040650855.1 Streptomyces sp. NPDC048606
GGTCGGCTGGCTCGGCACCGGGCTGTGGAGCGCGGAGGGCCGCCTGCACCTCCCGTACTCCACCCCGGACGTGCCCTGCGGCCCGGTCCGTGGACCGGGGGACCTCCACACGCGGGGCGGCGGCGCGGGTTCAGGGGCAGGGCGTACGGGGACCCGCGGCGGGGACGCGTGCCGCGCCCAGGCGGCGGACCTCCGCGCTCACGACGTCCACGACCCGTTCCGCCTGTCCGTCCGTGAGCACCAGCGGCGGGGTCAGTCGCAGCAGGCCGGCCACCCGGGGCACGAGCACGCCCGCCTCGGCGGCCCGGCCGGGGATCTCGCGGGCCCGTTCGGCGACCGCCGGGTCGTCGGTCAGTTCCACGGCGATCATCAGACCGCGCCCCCGTACCGTCCGTACCCAGGGCAGTTCCTCCAGCGGGCGCAGCGCCGACAGGATGCGCGCGCCGGTCTCGGCGGCCCGGACGGTCAGTGCCTCCCGTTCGATGATGTCGAGGTTGGCCAGGGCGACGGCGGCGGCCGTGGCGTGCCCGCTCGCGGTGAATCCGTGCCGCAGCGGGAAGCCGTCCAGCATCTCCAGGACGCGGTGGCCGACGAGGACCGCGCCCATGGGTACGTAGCCGCTGGTCAGGGCCTTGGCAGTGACCACGATGTCGGGTTCGACGCCGAGGCCGGGCGAGGCGAACCAGTCGCCGGTGCGCCCGTACCCGGTCGCGACCTCGTCGGCGACGAGCAGGATGCCGTGGGCGTCGAGGACCCGTCGGACGGCGGGCCAGTAGCCCTCCGGCGGCACCACGTTGCCCGCCACCCCCATGATCGGCTCGCCGATGAAGGCGCCGATGTGCTCGGCCCCGACCCGCTGGATGACCCCCTCCAGCTCGGCCACCAGGTGGGATACGGCGTCCGGGCCGAGCACGGCCGGGTCGGGCCGGGTGAGCCGGACGGTGTGGCGGGAGGAGGAAGCGCCCAGGCCCTGGTGGACCTCGTCGCGGACGGTGACGGCGAGGGCTCCGGCGGTCGCTCCGTGGTAGGAGCCTTCGAGAGCGAGCACGTACGGCCGGTGTCTTCCGCCGTGGTGGAAATGCGCGAGCCGGGCCAGCTTGAGGGCGGTCTCGGTCCCCTCGCTTCCCGAGGAGGTGAAGAAGACCTGGCTGCCGGGGGCCGGTGAGAGGGCCACGAGCCTGCGGGCGAGCAGCAGTGCGGGCTCGTTGACCGGTCCGGCGTGCAGGGGGTAGGCCATCAGTTCCCGCATCTGCGCGGCGGCGGCGTCGGCCAGTTCCTCGCGGCCGTAGCCGACGGCGCACTGGCCGAGGCCGGCGAGGGTGTCGATGAGCGCCCGGCCGGCGCTGTCCCACACCACCGCTCCGCGACCGCGTACGAGGCACAGTCGGGCGGCGGGTGACCGGCCGACGAGGGAGTTGGGGAGCAGGACCGGGTAGCCGGTGTCCCGGTCCGGCACGGTGGCGGTCATGGCCGTACGCCGGTCGTGAGGCGTTCGGCGGTGCCGCCCGGGGCACCCGGTGCGGCGGGGTCCGTCGTGGTCCCGGCCCCGGCGGGGGCGGGCGCGACCGGACGCAGCCGCCGGTCCGCGGGCCCGGGGAGGCGGCTCCCGGCCTCGGCGAGGGTGCGCGCCGGCGCCGCGGCCGGGCGGACCCGGAGCAGGGTGTGCGGGGCGGTGTGCGCGGGCGGGCGGGGCCCGGCCGGCGGTGGGGTCTTGGGCAACATGTGCGCCTCCTCGCGTCACGCGGTGCAGGACGCGTTCACGGTAGGCGCGGGGGCGCGCGGGCCCCGTCATGCGTTCGAGCGATGCCCTGGACGACGGGCCCGCCCCGGGCGTCCGTCGCCCCGGGCGTCGCCCACCGCCGGCGTGGGTCGCGCCGCCGTCGGGCGAGCCGCCGTCATTCGAGCAGGTGCGTCCGCATCGCCTTCGCGACGGCCGCGCCCCGGTCGGAGACGCCGAGCTTCTCGTACAGTCGGCGCAGGTGCGTCTTGACCGTGGTCGGGGCGAGGTAGAGCTCCTTGGCCATGTCGGGGACCGACAGGCCCTGGGCGATCATCTGGAGGACCTGTCGTTCGCGGGCACTGAGCAGCGGTTCCTCCGACCGGGCGCGCGAGCGGACCTCGGAGGCGAGCCCGGTGACCAGTTCGGGCGGGAGCACGCTCTCGCCCTTGGCGCAGGCCATGACGGCCGCGACGATGTCGTCGCGGTCGGCGCCCTTGGAGAGGTATCCGGCCGCGCCCTCCTGCACGGCCCGGTAGACGACGTCGCTCTCGGTCGTGGCCGACAGCAGCAGCACGCGGGTCCCCAGCTCGTCGCGGGCGACGGCGTGCGCCACCTCCAGGCCGTCGAGCTCCGGCATCCGGTAGTCGAGCAGGGCCACGGCGGGCGCGTGCTCGCGGATCGCCTCCAGCGCGGTGCGGCCGTCGCCGACGGCCGCGACGACCTCGATGCGTCCGCTGCCGTTGAGCGCGGAGACGATGCCCTCGCGGTAGACGGGGTGGTCGTCGCCGACCACCACGCGCACCCGTTCCTTCTGGCCGTACGTCATGTCGCCTCCCCGCCGGGGTCACGGGGCCGGCCGTCGGCACCGTTCGCGTCCGGGACCGGATCCGCTTCCGGGGCCCGCCTGCGGTCCAGGGGCACGGTGACCCGCACCCAGGTGCCCCGTTCCACGGGAAGCAGCTCCATGCGTCCTCCCAGGGCCTCGATCCGGGCGCGTTGCGAGGCCATTCCGATGTGGCCCTCGGCCAGCCGGTCGGCGAGCAGGTCCGGGTCCACGCCGACCCCGTCGTCCTGCACTTCCAGGATCACCGCAGTACCGGTGTCGCGCAGCCCCACGCGTACGCGGGTGGCCCGGGCGTGCCGCAGGACGTTGCCGAGGAGTTCGCGCGCGGCCCCGAAGAGCATGGGGTCGGCCGGGTCGGGGCGGGAGCGCTCCAGGTCGCAGTCGACGGTGACGCCGCCCCGTTCCGAGGCCGTCTCCGCGAGGGTCCGCACCGCCGCGGCCAGGCCCGCCTGCTCCAGGACGGAGGGGTGCAGGGTGACGCTGACCTGGCGCAGTTCCCGTTCGACCTCGGCGAGGAGGTCGTAGGCGCGCTCCACGAAGGCGGGGCCGCCGTCGGGGGCCTTGCGGGCCTGGCCGAGGTCCTGGCGGACCGCGAGGACCGTCTGGAGCGGCCCGTCGTGCACGGACTCGGCGACGGCGCGGCGTTCACGGCTCTCGGCCGAGACGACGTCCTCCAGCAGCACGGAGCGGCTGACCGTCAGGGCGGCCACGCTCGCGAGGCGGCGTTCCTGGACCCGTGACACGGCGATCGCGACGACGCACAGCAGGGCCAGCATGGCGAGGATGGCGGCGCCCTGTCCCGTGCCGAGCTGTCGTCTGAACGTGGGGTCCGCGAGCACGGCGCCGCCTCCGGCGATGGCGGCCAGGGACAGCAGGAGCGCCTTGCGGCCGGGATGGGTGGCGGTGAAGAACGGCAGGAAGGCCAGGAGGCCGAGCGAGAGGTAGCTGCCGACGGACAGGAACTGCAGGACGCACACGGCGGCCACGTCCACGATCGCCATGGGGGCCGCCTCGCGGATGCGCCGGGCCCGGCCGGGCCGGTGGCGCCACATCCACCAGGTGCCCACAGACAGCAGCCCGTACGCGATGACCAGGGCGAACTGCGGCGGCCACTGGTCGGAGGCGGTGCCCGCCCACGCGACGAGGGCCATGACGGCCACCAGGCCGAGCCGCAGGATGCTGCGCAGGCGTTGCGCCTGCTCGTCGAAGGCGAGGTAGATGGCGGCGACCGCGTCGGCACCGGCGGCGCCGGGTTCCACCGGCGGCCAGTGCCCGACCGCGCGTCGTCCGGCGGCCTCGCTGCCGTCGTGGTGCACCGTCCCAGTCTAGGAGCCGACCCTCGGGTCCCGCCCGTCCCGCCCGTCCCGCCCGTCCCTCCCGTCCCTGCGGGCCGTCCGTCACGCCGGGGCGCGTCCTCCGAACGGGCGGGGTGCGGAGGATCCGGCGCGGGCCGGTGGACGGCCCGGCCGGGTGGTCCGTCGGCCGGGTCGTCTTCCTACGCTGGCGCCGCCGCGAGAGCGCGGTCCCGAGAGGAGGACGCCATGCGCGCCACACTGATCCAGCTCCGCGTCGACGACACCGAGGACGCCCCGGCCCGCCGGCTCCGGGCCGCGGGCCTCGTCCGCTCCCGGGCCGGGGACGATCTGGTCGTCCTGCCCGAGGGGTGGGCGGCCGGGGCCTGGAACCACGCCGGCTGGCCCCGCGACGCCGAGCCGTTGGACGGGCCGACCGCCCGGGCCATGTCCGCGGCGGCCCGCGCCGCCCGCGTCTGGCTGCACGCGGGGACCATCGTGGAACGCGCCCCGGACGGCACGCTGTACAACACCGCCCTGGTGTTCGACCCGGGTGGGGTGCGCCGGGGCCACTACCGCAAGATCCACCGGTACGGATTCGACACCGGGGAGGCGGCCCTGATGGGGGCCGGCGAGCGGATCGTGACCGTGCCGACCGGTTTCGGCACGGTGGGCCTGGCCACCTGCTACGACCTGCGTTTCCCGGAGCTGTTCCGGGCCCTGCTGGACGCCGGCGCGAGGTTCCTGGTGGTTCCCGCGGCCTGGCCGGCCGGGCGGCTGGCGCACCTGCGGCTGTTCGTCCGTACGCGGGCCGTGGAGGAGCAGTGCTTCGTCCTGGCCTGCGTCGCCGTCGGCGAGCACGGAGGGGTCCGGCAGGCCGGGCACAGCATGGTCGTCGACCCGTGGGGTGAGGTGCTCGCCGAGGCGGGGCCGGACGAGGAGGTGCTGACGTGCGAGGTCGATCCGTCCGAGGTGGACCGCGTACGGGCCGAACTGCCCGTGCTGCGCGACCGGGTCCTCGGCATCCCCGCCCCGGCGCGCCGGGCCGCTCCGCGACCGGTGCCCTGACCCGCGCGCCGGTCGGGCCGCTCCGGTCGGGCCGCTCCGGCCGCGTGTCGTGCGTTCGGGCGACCGGACGGAGGACGACGGTCGGCTCGGTGACCGGACCCGCCGGACGACGCGGCGGCGCACGCGCCTCGCGCACAGTCGGAAAGGGGCCGACGCCCCACCCGCTCCTCCACGACCTTCCGGGAGTCCGTCATCATGAACGACCGTGCCATCGCCGCCGAATTCACCGGCACCGCCCTGCTCGTCTTCTTCGGTGTGGCTGCCGCCGCCGTCGCCGGCCCGCTGATCGGACCGGTCGGCATCGCCCTGGTCTTCGGCCTGGTCCTGCTGGCCCTCGCCTACGCGCTCGGACCGGTCTCCGGGGCGCACCTCAACCCCGCGGTGACCTTCGGGCTGCTGCTGGCCGGTCGGATCGGGCCGCGCACCGCCGTCCGGTACGCCGTCGCGCAGTGCGCGGGCGGCGTCGTCGGCGCGGGCGTGCTCTACGCGCTGGTCCGCGCCATCCCCGGCTTCGACGTGCACGGCGCCTTCGGCTCCAACGGCTGGGGAGCCCGCTCGGCGGTCGGCATCGACGGGGTCGGCGCCTTCCTCGCGGAGGCCGTGCTGACCATGCTGCTGGTCCTCGTCGTGCTGGGCGTCACCCGGCGGAACTCCGCTCCGGGCGCGGGCGGCGCGGCGATCGGCCTCACCCTCGCCGCGCTCGTGCTGGTCGGCCTGCCGCTGACCGGCTGCGGGGTGAACCCCGCGCGCAGCCTGGGTCCGGCGGTGTTCGCGGGCGGTGCGGCCCTGTCGCAACTGTGGCTGTTCCTCGTGGCCCCGCTGGTGGGCGGTGCGCTGGCGGCCGGCCTGGACCGGCTGATCCACCCCGTGCCGCGGGCCGCCGCCGCGGTGGCGGGCCGCGACGCCGTGGCGGTGGGCGCCGTCTGACACGCGGACCGCGTACCCCACGCGCCGGCGGGCGGAACCCCTTCCCGGGGTCCCGCCCGCCGTCGGCTGTCGTCGCGGTACGGACCGTCCGGAGGACAGGGCGCGGGCGGCGCCGTTCCCACCATGGAGAAAGCCGCCCGCCCCTCCCCCGTCCGGGGCCGCCCGTGCGCCCGCACGGCCGGTCCCGGCGCCTTCCCCTCCCCCTCCCCCTCCCACGAAGCCCGGAAAGGCACCGCCATGAGCCAGGAGCAGAGCCTGCTGCACCGCATCCTCGACCACTCCAGCCGCCCCGACCCGTACCCGCTCTACGCCGAGCTGCGCCGCACCCCGGTGTGGCACGAGGCCGGCGGCCCGTACGTCGTCAGCGGGTTCCGGGACATCGAACAGCTGCTGCACGATCCCCGCATCAGCTCCGACTCCCGCAACCTGTCGACGGATCCCGGCGATCCGTTGATCGAGGCGGTCGAGGCCGGCGGGGGCGGCGACACGGCCGGCGGCGCGAACGGCGACGGCTCCGGCATGCTCCCGCCCGGCTTCCTGCGCCTCGATCCGCCCGAGCACGACCGGCTGCGCCGGATGACCAACCGCCCCTTCGGCCCGCCGCACACCCCGCACAAGGTCCACGACATGCGCGCCGAACTCACCGCCGTCGTCGACGAGCTGATCGACCACATCGGATCCGGGGCCGACACGGACGAGGTCGACCTGGTCGGTACGTTCGCCTACCCCTTCCCCGTCACCGTGATCTGTCGGCTGTTGGGCGTGCCCCGCGAGGACGAACCCCGCTTCCACACGTGGGCCGAGGCCGTCGCGGCGAGCCTCGACCCCGACCCGGACGCGCCCGACCCGACCGAACGGCTGCGCGCCTCCCACGACGCCCGGACGGCGCTCGGCGGCTACCTCGCCGACCTCATCGAGGAGCGTCGGCGCCATCCCCGCGAGGACATGCTCTCCCGACTCGCGTCGGGCGACGGTCCGGACGGGGCGATGAGCACGATCGAGCTGCTCACCACCTCCGCGCTGCTCCTCGTCGCCGGCCACGAGACCACGGTCAACCTGATCGCGAACGGGATGCTCACCCTGCTGCGGCACCCGGAGGCGCTCGAACGGCTGCGGCAGGACCCCGGGTTCGCGGCTCCGCTGGTGGAGGAACTCCTGAGGTACGAGCCGCCCGTCCAGTTGCTGCCCCAGCGCACGCCGATCGCCCCCGTCGAGGTGCGCGGCACGACCATCCCCCCGGGCGCCTCGATCTGGCTGGTGCTCGCCGCCGGCAACCGGGACCCGGAGCGGTTCACCGACCCGGAGCGGTTCGACCCGGACCGGCCGGACCTGACGCACCTGGGCCTGGGCAGCGGCATCCACAGTTGCTTCGGGGCTCCGCTGGCCCGGCTGGAGACGCAGATCGCGCTGACGCGGCTCGCGGCCCGGCTGGAGCGGCCCCGCCTGCTCGCCGACCCGCCGCCCTACCGTCGCAACGCGGTGCTGCGCGGCCCGCGCGCCCTGCCCGTCGCCCTCGCCGGGGTGCGCCCCTGAGCGCCGCCGTCACCGGATCCGGCCGTGCCCGAGGGCCGTGCGGGCCCCCCGCCCGTGCGGCCCTCGGGCGTGCGCGCGACCCCCTCGGCCTGCTCGCCGAGGGGGTCGAAGGGGTGCTCGGGGTGGTCGGGTGGGGCGCCGTCAGGCCGCGCTCCGGACGGCGGGCCGCGCCGGCAGCGCCGCCGGCCGCTCCAGGGCCTCGCGTACGGCGTGCTCCAAGGCGGTCGGCGTGTCGTCCGGGGCCGTCACCCACCGCCGGGCGACGTGGCCGTCGGGCCGGACCAGCACGGCCCCGGCGGGGCCGATGCCGTAGCGGTCGGGGAAGGTCCCGTCCGGATCGCGCAGCGCGTCGCGCGGACCGCCGATCCGGTACGCGCGCAGGCGGACGCCGAGCCCGGCCGCCGCCCGCGCCCCGGCGGGCGTCCAGGGCCCCCCGCGCGCTCCCGAGAGCAGGGTGAACCCGGTCCCGAAGAGGTCGAGGACCGACACCCGTCGGTCGCCGCGGGTCAGCCACAGGTGCGGGGCGCGGCTGCCGGGGCGCCCCGTGGGGCGGTACGGGTCCTCGCAGAGGCCGGCGTCCGGGCCGCCCCCGGGGTCAGGGTAGAGGTAGCCGAGCTGGAGGGTCTCGGGGGGCAGCGCCTCCGGCAGTCCGCGGGCGGTCGCGAGGACGTGCCACAGCGTGTGGGCGGCCACGCGGGTCCGCTCCACGTCGTAGGAGTCGAGGAGCGGGTCGTCCGCTTCGCCGCGCAGGACGGCGGCGAGTTTCCAGGCGAGGTTGTGGGCGTCCTGGATCCCGGTGTTGCCGCCGAGGCCGCCGATCACGGGCATGGTGTGGGCGGCGTCGCCCAGCAGCATGACGCGGCCCTCGCGGAACCGTTCGGCCACCACCGCGGAAGCCCCCCAGCGCAGCACGCTGAGCACGTCGGGTGCCAGGTCGGGCATTCCGGTGATCCGGTGCAGCCGGTCGCGGGCGAGGCGGCCGAGCTCCTCGTCCCCCGCCCCGGCGCCGACCGGGGCGTCGGGGATGCCGTGCTCCCACAACGGTGCCCGCGGCACGCCTCGGGCGAAGAGGACCTCGCTGCCCGGGAACACGACGGCGGTGGGGCGGCGCCCGCGCAGCGCGGGGTCGAGGTCGGCGGCGAACACGGTGCTGAGGAAGCGCGGTTCGCCGCGTCGGCCGTGCAGCGCGATGCCGAGGGCCTCCCGTACGGGGCTGCGCGTGCCGTCGGCGGCCAGGAGGTAGGCGCAGCGGACGGTGCGGGTGCGGCCGGTGGCGCGGTCGAGGATCCGGGTCGTGACTCCGTACGGGTCCTGCTCGAAGCCGTCGAGTTCGTGGCCGAAGAGGATCCGTGCGCCCCGGTGACGGGCCTCGGCCAGCAGGATCGGTTCGAGGCGGTTCTGGTCGCAGAGCCGACTGCCGGCGGGACTGACGGTCAGGGTGGGGTCGCCGGGCGGGCCGAGCAGGGTGTACGCGTCGTCGGTGAGGGCCCGCGCCCCGAACCAGCCGCTCGGGCGGCGGCTCACGGCGTCGACGGCGGGCTCCAGGCCGAGGGCGCGGAGCACCTCGCCCGAGCGGGCGGTGAGGACCCGCGAGCGGGGATGGGTGCCGATGCCGGAGCGGCGTTCCACCACCAGGCAGCGCACCCCGTGGTGGGCGAGCAGCACGGCGGCCGACAGGCCGCTCAGACTTCCGCCGACCACGAGCACGGGCACGTGCTCGGGCACGTGCTCGGGCTCGGGCTCGGGGCCGCGCCCGGCGGCGGGGTCGGCCGTGGTGCGGGGGGCCTGGCCGGAGCCTGTCGTGGTGTCCATGGGGAGGGGCGGCTCAGCGGCCGATGGAGGCCGTCGCGAGGGCGAGGTCGATGCGCTGTTCGCGGGTCCGTTCCGCGGCCCGGGCGGAGGTGGGGGGCGTGTTCGTCAGGGCTCGGCACACGCGGAGGCGGAACCAGCCGCCCTCGCGGTGCGTGCCGTGGCCGCCGAGTTCGGTCAGGGCGGTCCATTCGCGTTCCGCCGCGGCCTGGGCGGTCGTGTGCGCGGGCTCGTGGTGCTTGCTCATGGGTGCGTCCCTCTCCTGCGTCGATCGTCGCCGGCACGGGCCCGGACGGGGGCATGCGTCGTCCGGGACTCCGGGCCGGGTGGTGCGGGGGGCCGCACCACCCCTCCACTGGACCCCGCGCGGACCCTCGCCGGTGTCCTCCGACCGGCCGATCCGCGGGACGAGGGCCGCGGGAGACGAGGCGGGAGGGGTGCGGGACCGAAGGGAGCCGGGAGGCCGGCGGGGTGGCCGGGAGGCGGAAGGCGGCGTGCCGACGTTCGCGCGTCGTCCCCCCGATGGACCGACCGCAGGACGAGGGCGCACCGGCCCCTTCCCTACGGTGGCCGCAGGAGGCCGTACGAGCACCGGCCCGCAGCGTGAGAGGACCCCTCCATGACCACCGCACCCTCGGGTTCCGTCCCGGTCACCGCGACCGCCGCCACCGCCGTGCCGGTGACCGGCCTGCCGTACCTCGGTTCGGGGATCGGCTACCGCACCGAGATCAAGGACGCGATCACCTCCCCGGCGAGCCGCGTCGACTGGCTCGAAGTGATCACCGAGCACTACCTGTTCGCGCCGCCCGACGTCCGTGACGTGCTGCACCGCCTGCGCCGCCGCTTCCGGATCGTGCCGCACGGACTGGAGTTGTCGATCGGGGCTCCGCGCGAGCCCTCGCCGCGTTATCTGGACGCGCTGGCCCGGCTCGTCGACGAGATCGACGCGCCCTGGTTCAGCGACCACCTGTGCTTCACGCGGGCCGCGGGCGTCGCCCTCGGCACCCTGACCCCGCTGCCCCGGACCCGGGAGATCGCCCGTGAGGTGGGGCGGCGCGCGCGGCGCGTGCAGGCGGCGGTGGGCCGGCCCCTGATCCTGGAGAACGTCACGTACTACATCGACCTGCTGTCGCCGCTGTCGGAGGCGCAGTTCATCGCCGAGGTGATGGAGCACTGCGAGTGCGGGCTGCTGCTGGACCTGACGAACCTGGACATCAACGCGCGCAACCACGGCTACTCGGCGCACGAGTTCCTCGACACGATCCCGGTGGAGCGCGTCGTGCAGGTGCACCTGGCGGGCGGTACCGGCGGGGAGGACGACCGCATGGACCTGGACACGCACAGCGAGCCGGTGCCGCCCGCGGTCTGGGAGCTGTTGGAGGAGCTGGTGGACCGTGCGCCGGTGCGCGCCACGCTGCTGGAGCGCGACCAGAACTTCCCCGAGGACTTCGGCGAGCTCCAGGCCGAACTCGACCACGCCCGGCGCGTCCTGGACGGCGTGCGGCCCGCGCGGGCGGGGGTGCGGTGATGGGCCTGCGCGAGGCCTTCGCCTCCGTCATCGCCTCCCCCGGGACGCTGGTGCCGGTGCTGCGCGCGCGTCCCGGCGAGGTCCAGGCCCGGTTCGGGCTGTCCGACGCGGAGCTGGCGGTGTTGGCCGGCGTCGACGGGGACAGCTACGCGTTCATGGCCGAGGAGAGCGGCGCGAAGCGCCGGATCCACCTCTCGGTCGGCATCCCCCGTACGGTGACCGAGCTGACCGAGCACCACCCCGGGGTGCTCGACGCGTTCCTGACGACGACGACCCTCGCCGAGGACCCCGACGACCCGATGGGGATCGTCCGGGCCTGCGGGCGTCTGCTGGCCTTCGCCGGACTGCCGCCCGCCGTCGCCGACTTCGGCCGGTTCGAGCTCGACCAGTACCTGTTGCTGAACGACGCCGTGGCCGCGGAAGCCTGCCGCCCGGGACCCTTCGCCCGGCCGTCCGCGCCGTTCCCGTGGCCGGCGGAGCCCGCGCTGGTGCTGTCCGCTGCGGTGCGGGTGGCGACGTACGGGCACGACGTGACCGACCCCGGGGCGCCGGGCCGTCTCCCCCGCGAGGAGGTGACCGTCCTGCTCCAGCGGGCGTGGGACGCGCCGCTGCGGGCGTACCGGATCGGGGCCGGCACCGGGCTCCTGCTGGCTCGCTGCGACGGCACCCGCACGGGCCGCGAGGCCGCCCGCGCCGCGGACCTGCCCGAGGCCGACGCCCTGGACCTGCTGGAACGGCTGGTGGGCGCCGACATCGTGCGGACGGCGCCCGCGCTCGTCCACCAGGGTCGTCCGACCGCATGACAGGGCCTCGCGGCCCCGCCTGCTGTCCTGGAGTACGGCCCTTCGGCCGAGCAACCCACCCACTCCCCCGAGGAGGGACACCATGAACAGCACGTACCCCGAACCCCTCGCCGGCGCCTTCGCCCCGGCCCTGTCCCTGACGCCGCTGCCGGACGTGGTCGCGGCCCGCCGGTCCGGCCCGCCGCGGGACTTCAACTGCTTCTGCGTCTTCTGCACCCAGGCGGCCGACGCGTCCGCGGCCCGTCCCCCGCGCGCGGCGGCCGGTCGGTCCGCCCGGTGACCCCAGTCGCACACGGGTCCCACGGCCCCGGCGTCGCGTCGGGGCCCGCACGGAGCGGTGGACGCCGCGCGGTCGCGCCCCGCGCGCGTCAGGCCGGCGGACCACCGCTCCGCCACGCCCCGGTGCCCCGCGCGGCGGGGCCCGGAAAACCGCCGGCGGTCGTCGCGGCCGCCGTCCTATCGTCGGGGACGATGGACATCACCTTCCGGAAGCTGCCGGGCAATCAGCACGAGATCACGGTAAACCGTCGACGCGGCCCCGCCGTACGGCTGCCCGCGCAGCCCACCGGTCCGACGATCCCGCACGACCTCGCCCACGCCGCCGTCGAGGAGGTGCTCGGCATCACGGACGGCTTCTGGGGCGCGACGGCGGCCGGTGCCACCTTCCAGGGGTTCGAGACGATCGAGCCCGGACGCCACCGCCGGTCGGGGCTCAAGGTGCTGCGCCGCGGGGGCGACGCGGTGCTGGCCGCGGAGATGGCCGTCAACTGGGCCTACCGGGCCTGGTCCGGACTTCCCGTCACGGGGCGCGGCGTGGGCCGACCGCCGCTCGACGAGGCCGCCCTGGTGCGTGCCCGCGCCGCCCTGGACGCGGCCGCGACCCGCTGGGCGGCGCTGCCCGAGGACGCCTCGCTCACCTGGCACTGGCGGGACTGAGGCTCCGCCCCGCGCCGGTCCCCCGACCGACCTGAGCCCGGACGTCACTCCCGGTGACACCGGCGGTCGCACACCCCCGGGTTGATGAGAACATGATGACTCCACCACAGCAGTGCGAAAGGGGAGGTCATGGCCTGGGGCCCGGCGACGTACGAGGTGAAGTACCAGGGGCCCACGCCCCGGGTGCTGCGCACGGAGAGCAACGGCGCGCACAGCGGCGCCGGTTGGGCGACCCGTGACGCGCCCGGCCCCGACGACGCCCGCTACCCCGAGGCCCGTTCCTTCCGCCTCCTGGACGACTCCGGCGTGCCCTTCGTCCACGTGCGCACCGAGCACCCCGGCTCGCGGGGCTCCGGGCAGCCGGCCGTCTACCGCGTCGACGACCACTACGGCGCCCCGTTGGGCCGCGTCACCTACCGGCGGCGGCCCTCCTTCCGCGTCCGCCGGGCGCGGTGGACGCTGGAGCCGGTCCAGGGGCCGCACCTGCGCGGCCACCGGGGCCGCCTGGTGTGGTGGGCCGTGTGGTGGCCGACGGGTCTGGTGTTGAGCTGGGTGTGCTCGATCGCCGCCTTCATGGCCGAGGACGACGCCGGCTTCCGTCCGCCCCGCCGGGTCACCTGGCGCGACGGCTCGGGACGGACCCGTCTGGTGTTCCGGGGCATGTCCGACCGGTACGAGGTGCGGGCCGGGGACACCGATCCGAGGCTGATCAGCGCGCTCGTGGCGCTGCACCAGTCCTTCGACCCGTCCGAGGACGCCGGGGCCTTCGGCTGGTACCACGTCTGATCCCGCCCGTTCGGGGCCGGTCGCGGCGGGCCCCGTCGCGGTCGGCGTCGCGGTCGGTGTCCCGGGCCCCGTCGCGGTCGGTGTCCCGGGCCCCGTCGCGGTCGCCCGCGGTCGGCGTCAGGGTGTACTCCGCCGCCGGCCCGTGCGTGCCTCCGGGGCGCGGCGCCCGGGCGGCCTAGCGTGGCCGCAGACGATCCCGCCGGACCGCCGGCGGGATCCGGTTCCCTGGAGGCACCCATGACCACGCCGTCCGACCTCGCCGAACTCACCGGCAGCTACGTCCTCGACCCCGCCCACACCCGGATCGGGTTCATCGCCCGCCACGCCATGGTGACCAAGGTCCGCGGCGCGTTCCACCAATTCGACGGGACGGCCCGGCTGGACGGCTCCGACCCGGCCCGCTCCACGGGACGGGTGGTGATCAAGGCCGAGAGCATCGACACCGGCGTCGAACAGCGCGATCAGCACCTGCGCACCAACGACTTCCTCGACGTGCCGAACTTCCCCGACATCACCTTCGAGACCACCGGGATCGAGGTCCTCTCCGACAACGAGTACCGCGTGACCGGCGACCTCACCATCAAGGACACCACCCGCCCGGTCGCCATCGACTTCGAGTACACCGGGACCGCCGTCGACCCCTTCGGCAACCGGCGCGTCGGCCTGGAGGGGTCGGTGTCCATCTCCCGCAAGGACTACGGCGTGACCTGGAACGCCGCCCTCGAAGGCGGCGGGGTGCTCGTCGGCGACAAGGTCGTCCTGGAGTTCGACGTCTCCGCCATCAAGCAGGACTGAGCGCCCGCGAGCCCGGCGAGCGGCGCGCCGGTCCGCGCCCTCCCCCGCGTCCGCCCGCCCCCGTACGCGGGTTCACCCCGAGTCGGCGGTGCCTCCCTCGGGCGCGGCGCCCCGCTCGGTCGCCGGGGCGTGCGCTTCCGGGGCGGCGGGCACGCCGGAGGAGGGCAGGAGCTGCGGGATGCCGTCGACGATCGGGTAGCTGCGGCGCAGGCGCGGGTTGTAGAGCGCGCTCCCGGCCTCGTCGAGGATCAGCGGCCCCTTGTCGAGGGGGCAGGCGAGGATCTTCAGCAGCGGGCTGTCGGGCTTCATGACCGGGTTCCTTCGGAGGAGGGGTGGGCGGGAGCGTCCGCGTCGTGGCGCGGCAGGGTGAGCAGGACGGTCAGGGCGAGCGCGATGCCGCCCAGCCGCAGCAGCAGCCGCGCCGGGTCGGCGGGCAGCGGTTCGTCGAAGGCGATCGTGCCGCTGACGACGGCGAAGACGCAGGCCACCGTCGAGCACACCGGCACGATGAGGGAGGCCCGGCAGCGTTGGAGGGCGGTCTGCGACAGCACCAGTCCGGTGGCCCCCGTCAGCAGGAGCAGGTACGGGTGGGGGGTGGTGAGCAGCGCGGGGGCGGAGCCCAGGAGGTCGGAGGTGTCCAGGCGGCCCGAGACTCCCTTGATGGCGAGGGAGCTGACCCCGTAGATCAGGCCGACGGCGACCGCGTAGGACACTCCGGTGGTGGGTTGGCGGTGGCGGCGGCGGGCGCGCCGTTCGGCGGCGGCGTAGAGCGCGAGTCCGGCGGCGACGGACGGTACGCACAGGGCCAGCAGAGTGCCCGTGGGCGCGCTGCGGCTGACGTCCTCCCCGGCCCCGTAGAGGGAGGTGACCACCATGGCCAGTGCCACGCCGATGACGGCCAGCGCGCGCCGTTCGCGGCCGGAGGCCCGTTCGCCGAGCACCGCCGACGAGAGGACCAGCAGGAAGACCAGCCCGGACAGGAACAGGCCCTGGGCGGCGACGAGGGGCAGGGTGCGGTAGACGGCCAGTTGGGCGGCGAAGCCCAGGGCCAGCGCGGTGGCGCCGCAGATCCACAGGGGCCGGCCGGCCAGCAGGAGCAGGGCCCGGCCGGGGCGGGCGACGCTCAGCGGCGGCATGCCGGCGAGCGCCCGCTTCTCCAGGACGAAGCCGGTGCTGTACAGGAGGTTCGCCACCAGGGCGGCGACCACGCCCCACACCACGGGCTACGCCCTTCTCGCGTGGAGAAGGAGGATGGAGGAGAGGGAGGGCCGTGCGCAGGCCATCCGGTCCAGCGGGCGGAGCGGGCGCGGGACGCCGTGGAACGGCGCGCCGGCGAGGGCCACCACCTCGAAGCCGGAGGCCGCCACGAACTCGCGCAGGGCGCGGGCCGTGTACAGCCGCAGGTGACCGACGACCTCGGTGCCCGGTCGGCCGTGGATGCGGCGCAGGCTCACCTCGGAGAACACGGGCTGGACTCCGGCGAGGAGCAGGGCGCGGTTGTACCAGGCGGCGAGGTTGGGCGTCGAGAGCATCAGGTGTCCGCCGGGCCGCAGGACCCGGCGCAGTTCGTCGAGGGCGCCGTCGGGGTCGACGAGGTGCTCGACGACCTCGCTGAACAGCACGGCGTCGGCGCTTTCGGCGGCGAACGGCAGCCCGTCGCCGGTGAGTTCGCCGCGGACGACCTGGGTCAGGCGCGGCGCCGCCCGGCGCAGGGCGTCCTGGGACCAGTCGATGCCCACGACGTGGTGTCCGCCGAGCACGCGGGCGGCGACGGCGCCGGCGGAGCCGTCGCCGCAGCCCACGTCGAGCACGGTCGCGGGCGGTCGGTCGGGCCCGACGGGGCCGAGCGCGGCGGCCAGCATCCGGGCCTGGCGCAGGGTGCGGGCGTGCCCCGAGGCGACGGGGACGGCGGGGTTCTCGTAGAAGTCGCGCAGTGCCGGTGGGCGCCGGTCCGGGGAGGTGCCCGGGTCGCGGGGCGAGGTGCCGGCGACCGCGGAGCCGGAGGCCGATGGGGTCATGACGACCTCTCGTGGTGGTCCTGGGCGGAGCGGGCTCCGTCCGTGGTCGGTTCCGGGCGGCGGGCGTCGTGCCGTCGCGGTTCGCCCGGGGTGAGGGAGGCCGCGGCCATCGACTCCTCGAACAGGCGCAGCAGGTCCGCGCCGGAGGCGTCGGCGAGCAGCGCCCGTGACCAGCGCAGCGCGACGTGCAGGCGCCCGCCGGTGGAGGCCGCCGCGACGCTCAGCCCGCGCGGCATGCGCGCGGGCGCGGAGAACCAGACGGCGCTCGCCCTGCCGGCGTCGCCGAAGTCCAGCGCGTACGGCACGCGTCCGACGTTGGTGACCAGCGCCGTCGACGTCCAGGACGCGGCGGCCCGTCGGGCGCCCCGGGTGAGGGCGCCCCGTACGCCGACGGGCAGCAGCGGCGCGGTCAGCAGGTCCGCAGCGGCGCCCATCGGGGAACCGGGGTCGGCCGTCAGGGCGCGGGTGCGGCGGGCGGTGGCGCGCAGCAGCCGCTCCAGGGCCGCCGGGTCCGGTCGCTCGCCGGTGAGCAGCCGGGTGTCGCGGGGGTCCTCGGCGGTCATGGGCACCTCGACGAGCCGGGTTCCGTTGCCCATCGGCATCCCGGTGCCGCGCGGGCGGTCGTCGACGGGCATGGTGAGGCGTACGGGGCCGGCCGGCCGGCCGTGCGCGAGGTTCCAGCGGGCGATCATCAGGGTCACGGCGACCAGCAGCCGGTCGTTGACCGTCCAGGGCGGCAGGGTTCCGGTCGGCGCCGCGCGCGGCGGCACGGGCAGGTCCGCCAGCAGCATGCCGTTGCCCACCGCGCGGGCGCGCGCCGGTGCGGGGCGGGAGTCCGGTGCGAGCCGTACGGGCCGTGTGCGTACGGTCCGGCCCGTTCCCCCGCTCGTGCCGCGCTCCGGCCGTGCGGCGGCCGGTCGCGGCCGTCCGGGGATCCGGACGGCCGCGAGGCCGGCGTACCGTTCGGCGGTCGTGGCGAGGATGCGCAGACCCGACGGCGCGTCGAGTGCGGTGTGGTGCAGGGTCAGCAGCAGTACGGTCCCGGCGGGCGCGAACGGCTCCGCCCGCACCGACCCGTTCCCACCGTTCCCACCGTCCGCACCGGCCCCGCCGTCCGCGTCGGCCGTCTCGACGACGTCCAGGCGGATCGGCGGGGACAGCGCGAGCGACGGGCAGTCCGTCAGGGCGCGGGCCCGGGCGCGGGCCAGGGCCTCGGGGCCGCGCCCGGTGAAGTTCACCGGTTCGCCGTCGGGTTCGCCGGTCTGCTCCCATGCGAGCGTCCGGTGCAGGCTGCGGCCGGGCACCTCCCGCACCAGGGCGCGGGGGTGCGTCAGCAGCGCCTGCCGGAAGGCGGCGCGCAGCCGTGCGGGGTCCACCCGTCCGGGCAGGTGGACCTCGATGTGCACGGTTTCCGGCTCGTCGGCGTCGAGGCAGTGCCGCGACACCTCGTCGACGGTCGGGAAGGGGATCCGGGCCCCGCCGGGAGGGGGCGTCGACCCTCTCCCGGCGGTGGTCCAGGGTCCGATCACGCGGCGCCACCGCCGTCCGGCTTGCGCAGGGAGGTGCGGGGCGCGCCCCCGTCGCCGGCGCCGGCAGGTCCGGCAGGTCCGGCGGGTCCGGCCGTCACCACCGGTCCGGCCTCCGGCGCCCCGGCGGCCTCGTCGTCGCGCGGCCCGGGGGCGTCCTGCGGCGCGGCGTCCTCGGACGTGGACCCGAAGGGGGTGACCAGCGCGGCGGAGAGCGCCACCAGGGCGAGCACCTGGGCGAGGCCGCTGTAGGAGCCCTGCGCGGCGGCGATCGGCTCGCCCGCGCCGACGGCCGCGACCAGGCCGGCTCCGGCCATCGCCACCGCCGCGGTCGGTACGAGCACGGCGGGTCGCAAGCGCGCCGCGACGGCGAGCACGGGCACGACCAGGGCGAGCGGTCCCGCGACCACGGCGACGACCGCGGTCAGGGCCAACGTCCCGAGCAGCAGCCCGGGGGCCGCCGGTTCGGGCAGCCGGTCGTCCGTCCCGTCGTCCTGGCGGCGACGGCCCGCGAAGGCCAGGGCCACCAGGGCGAGGAGGGCGAGCGCACCGACGATCAGCCCGGCCCGGTAGGTGCCGGAGGGTTCGAACTCCATGGTCACCGTGCCGGACTTGCCGGCCGGGATCACCCAGGCCTGCTGCCAGCCGTCCAGGCGGACCGACTCCAGTTCCGCGCCGCCGAGGGTGGCCTTCCAGCCGTCGTTGGCGTTCTCGAAGGTCCGCAGGTACGCGGCCCCGCCGGAGCCCGCCGACACCTTGACGGTCCGCCGGTCGTCGCTCCAGTCGGCGACGGTGGCCTCACGGCCGGCCGCTCCGGCGAGCGGCTGCGCGGTGCCCCGGGTGAGCCTGACGTCGGTGATCGCCAGCGGGCCGGTGTCGGCGGCCTCCAGCTCGATCTCGCCGGCCGGGAGGGCCACGGTGCCGTCGGCCTCGTCGCCCGCGCACAGGGTCACGGTGACGGGGCGCCGGTCGACGAGGTCGGTGACCAGTCCGGAGGCCTTCGTCTTGTACAGGACGCCGCCGAGGGCGAGGTCCGGTCCCTGGCCGCACTCCAGCGAGAAGCGGGCGGAGGGATCCGGGCGGGGCACCCGCAGGTCGGCCAGGGCGGGCACGTGGACCTCGCTCAGCCCGACGGGCAGTTGCAGGCGCGCGTTCGCCACCGGGTTGTGGACGGTGAGCGGTGCGACCCGGCTGATGGTGATGTCGAGCCGGTCCGTCTCGATCTCCGGGAAGCGGACCCGTCCGGTCTCGTCCACGTCGGCCACCGCGGCGCCGTGCGGGGAGGAGATCGTCACCTGTTCGGGCCGGGTGGAGACCCCGCCCGCCGAGACGAGGACGACCTCGTCGATCTTCCTCATCCCGGACCAGGCGAGGTGGACCACCGGGCGGTCGCCCGCGATCCAGGCGGTCGTCAGATCGCCGTCGACCAGGTTGCGGGCGCCGAGCAGGGTGGCGCTGCTGCCGGTGGAGTCCACCGTGGCCCGCAGCCGGTTCTCGGGTCCGGGAGCGGCGCGGTCGAGCAGCTTGTCCAGGGCGTCTCCGGGCAGGGCGACGGCTCCCGCCGACACCGTGTACTCGCCCGCTTCCCCGGTGGTGAGCCTGCGGTGCAGTCCCGCCTCGGTGGAGGCCGGGGACAGGCCGCCCACGTCGAGGCCGCGGTGTACGGAGTACACGCTCGTCGGCGCTTGGGTGCGTTCCGCGTCGGCGGGCAGCGCCAGCAGGCGCGTCACCTGGACGCCCGGGATCGACACCTCGGAGAAGCCGGCCCCGGAGAGGCCCGCACTGGCCTGCTGCGCCGCGAGGATGGTGATCTTCATCCAGGAGGCCTGGCCGGAGGGGGCCTTGACGGTCTGCGGCCGGCCGTTGGTCTGCAGGGGACTGTCGGCCGTCCCGCGGTCGGTCTCGACGCGCACCCGCGTGGGCGCCGCGCGCACGGCCTCGCCCGGCAGGGGCGTCAGTTGGAGGGTGGCGGGGACATCGGTGGGCCGGGCGAACTCGACCTTGAGCCACTGTCCGGCCGGCTCGCCGGCGCTGCCCTCGGCCCAGGCCGTGGCGGGGTTGCCGTCGAAGGCGTTCACCGGGTCGTACTGCGGCAGGTGGAAGAGCCAGTTGCCGCTGGTGGAGGCCGTCACGGCCTTGGCGCCGCGCAGCACGGCGGTCGTCTGGTGGTCGCTTCCCCCGTTGGGCAGGATCTGCTTGGGCTCCTCGCCCGGGTTCTGCAGGCTGCCGGAGTGGTTGCGCTCGTTCGCGGTGTACGTGTACGAGGTGTTGTTGTTGACCAGGCCGAAGCGGGTGTCGGCGCGGCGCAGTCCGTCCGCGACGGCCTTCACCGGTGCGGTGAGGCCCTTGGGGAGCGGGTCCCCGGCCAGTACCGCCGGGCGGTCCGTCATCGAGGGGTCGGCGGACAGCTGGAGCAGCGACTCGGGACCGCCGCTGAGCACGGCCGTGTCGGCCACGGCCGAGACGGCGACCCGGTCGGGCCGCGCGACGCGGTCCTGCGGCCGGTAGATCTCCACGGACTGGAGCCGCGGGTACAGCGCCGTCAGCTGGAGCGGGGTGTCGGGAGCGATGCGTCCACCGGTCACCAGCGGCCCGAACCCGGTGACCTTGCGGTAGCCGGAGGCCTCCAGGGTCCGCTTCACGGTCTGCGGCGGGACCCAGCCGATCTGGTCGGGGTCGAGGTCGTTGCGCACGACCACCTCGTGCATGCCGGCCCGCGCCAGGTACGCCTGGAGGCCGGGGACCTCGGCGCCGGACAGCAGCGCCTGCTCGACGGCGTCCGTCATGCGGCGTGCTCCGGGAGTGCCGAAGGGCACGAAGTCCCGCTGTGCCCAGGGGGTGTCGGCCAGGACGTCGAAGGGCTGGTCGATGGACGAGCCCCAGGTGTAGATGCCGTGCGCCGTCGCGGGGACGACCAGGGCTCGGCTGTGCGGGGCGTTGTCCGCGAGCCAGTCGGCGGCCTTCGCCCAGTGGGAGGGCAGTTTCGTGAAGGCGCCCGGCTGCAGGACGGCGCCGTCGACGTACGGGAGCGCCAGACCGGGCAGCACGACCACCGCGGCGACCGCGGGTACCCAGCGGCGCCCGCGCAGGGCGTGGGAGCCCCTGCTCACGGACAGGACGGCCGTCAGGTGGGCCAGTCCGAGGGCGAGGGCGAGCGCCAGTCCGGGCTGGAACTTGTAGACGTTGCGGAACGGCTTCAACGGCCCGTCCAGCCACTCCTGGACGACCCCGTGGAAGGGGCCGCCGAAGGCACCGCCGTAGCCGGCGAGCGCGATGAGGACGACCGCCAGGACGGTCAGCAGCAGCCAGCGGCGCTCCGGGAGGTCGCGCCGGGCCAGGCCGGCGAGCCCCAGCGCGGCGGCGAACGCCGAGCCCAGGACGGCGACGACGGAGGTGGCGACGGTCCAGCCGGCGGGCAGCCAGGCCTCGCCGAAGTTCAGGTACGCCACCCAGTTGCCGGCGCCGCGCAGCAGCTCGGTCGCGGACATGGTGGCGGTGGTGGTGTCGGCCTGCTCGACGTACGGCATGAAGTCCTCGCCGTACACGCCGAGCAGCAGCAGCGGAACCACCCACCAGACGGTGGCCAGCACGACGCCGGGTATCCACCAGCCCAGCAGGGCGCGGCGGCGCGGGCCGGCGGGGCGGCTGATCAGGTACAGGCCGACGGGCAGCAGCGCGGCCAGGGTGGAAGCGGCGTTCACCCCTCCCATGAAGGGGATCAGCAGTGCCGAACGCGCGGCGGCCTTGCGGGGGCTGTGGGTCGCGGACATCAGGGGCAGCAGCACCCAGGGCAGCAGGGCGCCGGGCAGCGCGGCGGCGGAAGTCGATCCGACGACGATCGTGAAGGTGGGCCACAGGGCGTAGACCACCGCCGCGAGGACGCGGGAGGCGGGCGTGCCCACGCGCAGCCGCTCGGCGAGCCGGAGCGCTCCCCAGAAGGCGGCGGTCACGATCAGGGACAGCCAGAGCCGCTCGGCGAGCCAGATCGGCACGTGGAGCAGGTCCATGAGCGCGTAGTAGGGAAGGGCCGGGAAGGCGTAGCCGACGTACTGGTTGGCTATGCCTCCGAGACCCACGTTGCCGTTCCACAGCGAACCGAGGTCGCCGATGAAGCGCCAGGGGTCGAGGGCGACGCCGAGTTTCGTCTCGAACGTCATCTTCCCCGGTGACACGGCGAGGAACGCCGCCAGCACGACGGCCCAGAAGCCGAACAGCAGGCGTCGTCCGCGCGGCTCGCCGGACGCCTCCGACGGCGTCGGGCCGGGCTGCGGCGCCCGGGTGGGCGCCTGGACCGCAGTGGTCATTTACCGTTCCTCGCTTCGCATGCTCATGGGCTTCGCCTGAGAATCAGCAGCAGATTCCAGGTGGCGATCTCGCGGAGTCCGGGCACCCGGGTGATCGTGCTCGCGAAGAACGGCCAGTAACGCGATCGGGCCGTGACGACCTGGACGTCGTCGCGGCCGCGGACGTGCCGCAGGGTGGGACCGATGTGGACGGCGAAGAGGTTCTCGCCGAGGGTGTGCTTGGCCTCGTGCCCGGTGCGCCGCTTGTAGCGCGCGCGGGCCCGGTCGGCGCCGAGGTAGTGCCACGGGGCGGTCTCGTGACCGCCCCAGGGGGAGAGCCAGTTGGTGAAGGACAGGTAGATCAGTCCGCCGGGGCGGGTGACCCGGGCCATCTCGCTGATGAACGTCTGCGGGTCCGCGACGTGCTCCAGCACGTTGGACGAGAAGCACACGTCCGCCGCGCCGTCGGCGAGCGGCAGCAGGTAGCCGTCCGCGAGCACCGCGTCCTCGGGGGGACGGCCGCGGGAGCCCAGCTCCCTCGGGTCGGGCTCGAAGAGGTAGCTGTGCGCGCCGCGCCGGCGGAACTCCTCGGTGAAGTGGCCGCTGCCTCCGCCGATGTCGACGACGATCTTGCCGGGCAGGTCGACGTGGCGTGCCACCTGCGCGACGGAGTCGCGGGCCAGCATCGTGTAGCAGCGCTCGGGGTCGGTGGGCTCGCGCATGAACGCCCGGAAGAGGGCGGCCGAGCGCCTCAGCGACGGATCCTTGAACCCGCGTTCGGTGACCTCAGCCATGACCGCCCTTGCCTGGTCCCCGGCCCTGCGTGGCGGCGCGGGCCGCGGCCTCGGCGGCGACCGCCTGGAACTGACGGACCGTCGCGCTCCAGCGGAAGTTCGCGGCCCGTCGGGCGGCGGCCCGCCCCATGGCCGCGCGCCGCTCGCCGCTCAGGGCCAGGGCGCACCAGGCGGCGGCGAAGGAGCTCTCGCCCTTGGCGAGCACCCCGGTCTCCCCGTCCACGACGGAGTCGCACAGGCCGGGGATGTCGAAGCCGATCGCGGGGGTGGCGCGGGCGGCCACCTCGGTGACGACGAGCCCCCAGCCCTCGACGAGCGAGGGGTGCAGCAGGAGCCACGCCTCGCACATCAGCCGGTGCTTCTCGGCGTCCGAGACCCGGCCGGCGAAGGTCACGCCGGGTCCGGCCATGGCCTCCAGCCGGCCCCGCTCGGGGCCGTCGCCCACGATGACGAGGCGTCCGCCGGTGACGGGGCGCACCCGTTCCCACAGTCTGAGGAGCAGGTCGATGCGCTTGTACTCGACGAGTCGGCCGACGGCCAGGAACAGCGGTTCCTTCGCCTCGGGCAGCAGGGGGCCGGGTTCCTCGACGCCGTTGTTGACGATCCTGATGCGGTCCGCGGCCACGCCGATGCCGCGCAGCTCGGCGGCGGTCGACTCGGAGACGGCCACCATGAGGTTGTCCCGGTGGGTGCCCGACAGCGCCCAGTGCTCCAGCCTGCGCCCGAGGCGGGCCGCCGGGCCCGGGTACCGCATCTGCCACAGGTCGGTGTGCACGTGGTTGACCAGGCACAACGTCGGTCCGCGGTGCCACAGCGGCGCCAGGTACGGCATGCCGTTGCACACCTCCACCAGCAGGTCGCAGTCGCCGACCTCGCGGGCGAAGGTCGCCTTGGCCCGCAGGAAGTGACCCGCGTCGCCTCCTGCGGAGACCACCCGGTAGTCGCGTGCGGCGGCCGGACCGCCGCACACCAGGGTGACCTCGTGGCCGCCGGCGGTGAGGCCGTCGGCGATGCGGTCGATGAGCAGTTCCGAACCGCCGGCGGCCGGGTTGGCCAGGTCACGACGGGCCAGGAAGGTGATCTTGTGCGGCAGGGGCGCCGCGGGCGGTACGGGTGGTGCGACGTGCGGGTCCGCGGTGAGGGGTACGGCGCCGTGGGCGCCGGTGCGGGTGCGAGCGGGGACGGGACAGGAGTCCGTCTGGCCGGGGGCCAGGGCGGACGCGCGCTGGGGCATAGAGGTGCTCCAACTCGGCGGCTGCGGGAGGCAGGCGGGTGAGGGATGGCCGGGCTTCCGGGGATGAAGCGCTGGGCTGGCTCGGTGTGCGGTCACTGCGGTGATGCGGGGTACTGGGGGTACTGGGGGTACTGCGAGATGGTGCGGGTGCTGCGGGGTACCGGGGGTGCTGCGGATCGTGCGCGTGGTGCGGGTGACGGGGACGGTGCGGACGCGAATGGTGCGCGTGCGGGTGCTGCGGGTGGTGTCGTACTGCCGGTCCGCGGTGCGTGCGCACCGCGGGTGGTTCCGTACTGCGCGCTACGTGCTGCGTACCGCGGGTGCCGGGGTGCCGCGGCGCCGCCGGTCGGGCGGCTCCGCCGGTAACACGGGGCTTACCGCGGGGTAACCTCAGTGTTCGTATCGCGATTGGTTCCGGCTACTCACCGGGGTGACAACTTCGACTCCTCGGGGAGCCCGGTTTTTGTCATCCGGCTGAGTGTCCGGGCCGACGGCCCCGAACCAGCAGGACGACGCCGGCGACGATCAGCACTCCGCCCGCGATCCCGCCCGCGAGCGGCACGGTCTCGCCGAGCAGCTCCAGCTGGCCGCTGCCCTCGCCGGCCAGCTTGACCTGCTCGCGCCGGGTCTCCTCGCTGAACTCCAACCGCTCGCTGGAGAGCAGCGTGACCGCGTCGGTCTGCGAGCCGGGGGCCCGCAGCGTCTTCGTCGGCGCGAGGGCCGCGTTGATGATCCGGCCGGTGCGCGGGTCCGCGGTCAGCTCGATCCGAGTGTTCGAATACCACTCCTCGGCCGCCACCTGACCCGGGTTCGAGCTGCCCACCAGGACGCCCGGCACCAGACGGGTGCCCGTCGCGGTGGCCTTCACGGAGCCGACGAAGCGGTAGCCCTCGTGCCCGTCCACCTTGACCACCCGGTCGAACTCCAGCGGCACCGTGGCGCCCAGGCTGCTGTCCCACCAGGTGTAGCCGCGCTTCTCCACGTCGAACGGGAACTTCAGGTACGCCTCGCCCTCGAACCGGGGCTTCTCCTCGCAGCAGTGCACCGGAAGGTTCGTCCTGCGGTCGGTCACCCAGCGCTCGGTGGTCCACTGGAGGGATTTGCGCGGGTCGGCCAGGGGGAGCGAGGTCGGCGTGTCGATCTGGGTGGAAACGTCCCAGACCGCGTTTCCGCTGCGCTCGCTGCCGGCGACGTCTCCCACCACCCGACGGGTGATCGTGAGCTGCTGGTCCTGGAGCGTGGCCACGGAGCCGGTGTCGAAATAGCTGCCCTTGCCCTCGAAGACCGTCGTGGAGACGGTGTCCGTCGGGGTGCGCTTGGCGCGCGGCTCCACGTACCAGGCGAAGAGTTGGCCGAGGACCAGCAGAAAGACACCGGCACCCAGCAGGATCAGGGACAGGGGTGATGCGGAACGACGCATGCGGGTACTCCGATACGGACGCGAGGTGCGGGAGTTCGGGGCGGTGCGGGAAACGGCCGCGCGTACGGATCACAACCCGTCCGGGGCGATAAGCGACTTACCCGGTGGTAACACTGCCGTGAACGGCGAAGCTAGGTGGAGCTTGACCACCTGTCAATGCGCCTCGCATACTGACCGCGCCGGACCGGGCCGGCGCGCTGGGTGACAGACCTCATCGACTGAGAGGCCGATCATCCTCATGTCCAGACTGCTCGCCGCCCTCCTGACCTGCGTCATCGCCACCGCTCTGGCGACGGGCGCCGCGTTCGCCGTCGTCGCCGCCCTCGACGCCACGCCCCCGCAGCAGAACGTGCCGCTCGTCACATTCCCCGACCCGCCCGTGCCCGGGCCCTCGGGATCCAAGGGGCCGGGCGAGGGCTAGACCACGCCCTCGGAACCGGCCGGCCCGCGTGCGGGCGGGCCGACGCACTCTTTTCGACCGGAAGTCCAGGAGCGGTGGTTTGGAAGCCTCGTCAGCATGGCGCGACGTACCTCGGCAACGGATCCAGCGGTTCGCCGGCCGCGCTCTGGAGGAGGTCCCCAGGCTGGCGCAGGACATCCTCGCCGCGATCCGGCGGGAGTACCCGAGCCTGGTGTTCATCGACGACGACTCCGGGGAGCCGAAGGCCCTGGTGGCGATCCGGCACGCGCTGGAGCAGTTCGTCCAGCAGATGACCCGGGGCTCGGACCGCCCGAGCGCCCTTCCGGAGATGTTCCGGGACTTCGGGCGCGGCGAGGTCGCACACGGACGCAGCCTCGACTCCCTCCAGGGGATCTACCGGTTGGGCGTGCGCCTGTCCTGGCGGCGGATGGCGGAGATCGGCCGGGAGGCCGAGATCCCCTCCCTGGCCATGTACGAGCTCGCCGAGTACGCCTTCGAGTACCTCGACGTGATGGTGGCCCAGTCGGTGCGCGGCTACGCCGAGGCCATCGCCCGCCAGGCCGGGGAGCGGCTGCGCCTGCAGCGTCTGCTCATCGACCTGCTGCTCTCCGAGCACCGCTCGGACCGGTCGGCCTTCCTCGCCGACCGGGCGGCCGACGTGGGCTGGCAGCTGCCCGAGCGGGTGGCCGTGGCCGTGCTGCTGCGCCCGACCGTGGAGGCGGTCGCCCCCGCCGTGGGCGACGAGGTGCTGCTCGACATGGAGGGCGAGCGACCGCGCCTGGTCGTGCCGGAGCCGGACGCTCCGGGGCGTGCGGAGCTGCTGCACCGGGCCGTCACCGGCTGGTCCGGTGCGATCGGCCCCTCGGTTCCCGTCGCGGAGGCCGCCGCCTCGCTGCGGTGGGCGGAGACCGCCGTACGCATGATCGAGCAGGGCGTCCTGCCGCGCGGGCGGCTCCTGCACAGCGCCGAACACGTCGAGGCGCTGGTCCTGCTGCCGGCGGGCGAGCTGGTGGACGACCTGGCCCGGCGGCGGCTGGCCAGGCTGGACGAGTCCGGCGGACCCGCGCACGCGCAGCGGCTCGCCGAGACGCTGCTGGCCTGGTTGGAGACGCGCGGGGGCGCACCGGAGGTGGCCGAGCGGCTCGGCGTCCACCCGCAGACCGTGCGCTACCGGCTGCGGCAGCTCCGTGAGCTGTGGGGCGACGACCTGGACGACCCGGACCGCCGCTTCGAGCTGGAACTGGTGCTCCGGCTCCGGCGGCTGCGCGGGGACATCGCCCCCGCCCCGGGCTGAGCCCGCGCGCCGGGCCGGCCGTCGCCGCCGGTCGGCAGGGCGGCGTCCGGTCAGCAGGTCGGCGGGGCGGCCCTTGTGTCACCTCGGCCCCCCGGGGCATAGGCGGGAACATCCATGCCGCCGACCACCACCGAGGGGATATGAACAGCGCACTTCTCCTGCCCACCGTCCTCGCGGGCTCGATCCTGCTCACCGTCCTGGCCGGGTGGGTCGCCGACCGGCTGTTGCGCCGGGCCGCCGCACGACACCCCGAGACACCGCTCTGGGACCTGCTGCGCCCCTGCCGTCGAGCCCTGCAGATCGTCCTGTTCGCCGCGCTCCTGCGGGGCGCCCACCGCTACGCCACGGCGCCGTTGCTCCAGGACGACGCGGCCGCCGTGGGCCACGTCCTGTCGCTGGTCCTGATCGGGGTGGGCGCCTGGTTGACCGTGGGGGTGGCCTCGGCCGTGGTCGAGGCCGGGTACGCCCGGTACGCCACCGGCACCCGCGACCCCGCCCGGGTGCGCCGGGTCCGTACCCAGGTCACGCTGATCATGCGGGTCGTCACGGTCCTCGTGGGCCTGGTCGCGGCCGCGGCCATGCTCCTGACCTTCCCGAGCTTCCGCGCGCTCGGCACCTCCGTGCTCGCGTCGGCGGGGATCCTCGGCATCGTGGCCGGCGTGGCGGCCCAGTCCACCCTCGGCAACCTCTTCGCCGGCTTCCAGATCGCCTTCGGCGACCTGGTGCGCATCGGGGACACGGTCGTCGTCGCGGGCGAATGGGGCGTGGTCGAGGAGATCACCCTCACCTACCTCGCCGTGCGCACCTGGGACGAACGCCGGATCACCATGCCCGTCTCGTACTTCACCACGCGCCCCTTCGAGAACTGGTCGCGCGGTGGCGTCCAGATGACCGGCACCGTCTTCCTCCACTGCGACCACAGCACGCCCGTCGACCTCGTGCGCGACAAGGTGTTCGAGGTCCTGCACGACTGCCCGGCCTGGGACGGACGCGGGTGGGACGTCGCCGTCACGGACACCACCACCTCGACCCTCGTGGTGCGCGTCATCGTCACGGCCAAGGACGCGGACGACCTGTGGACGGTGCGCTGCACGGTACGGGAGCGCCTGGTGACCTGGCTGGCGGAGAAGCACCCGGACGCCCTGCCCCGCGTCATCGTCGATCCCGCGCCGGCGGTCCGCCGTTGAGCCGGACGCGCGTCGCGCGCGTCCTTCCTGCGGCCGTCAGGGGCCGATCTCGAACTTCGGCGCCTTGAGGTCCTTCAGGCAGGCGGTGTCCGGGGCCTCGGGGTCGTTGAAGAAGGAACGGGTGATGGACTGGGCGCACCGGGAGGTCGCGAAGACGACGTGGGGTTCGTAGGGGATCGTCACGACGGTGGCCCGGGGCAGGGTCTCGGCCACGTACGCGCCGTTGGCCGCCGCCGTCTGGGCGTCGAAGGCGCCCGACAGGGCGAGGGTGGGGATGTCGCTGCGCGTCACGTCGCGGATGGAGCGGGGCGCGGCGGGAACGTCCCAGACCTCGCAGTCCGGGCGCAGGGAGGTCAGCAGGGGGGCCTGGGCCTGGACCGACGGGGGGAACTCGGGGAAGGCGTCCCGGCCGCCGCGCAGTGCTTCGGCCTCGGTCTCGTACGGGGTCCACTCGCTGCAGAAGACGCCGTAGACCAGTCCGTGCGACAGCCGGCCGATGGCCTGGGGGCTGTACTTGCCGGACGCCCACTGCTCGGCGATCCGTTGGGGTTTGCCGTGGGCCAGTTCGTCGAGGGCGCGGGGCACCTGGGGGGCCACGTGCGTGGCGGCGGTCATCCAGTTGACCAGGGCGCCGCCGTCGAGGACGACCTTCACGCGCTTCCCGCTGTCGGGGAGGGTGACGGTGGTGGTGACCGGCTTGGCCTCCAGGTCTCGGACGAGCCGTGTGAAGGTGGCCGGCAGGTTCGGGTAGCGGCGGTCGCACTCGGGCTGCCGGGCGCAGGCCTTGAACAGGCCGTCGAAGCCCTGTTTGGCGGCCTTCCAGGTGATGGCGGAACCACCGGTGGACGGCGGCAGGACGCCGTCGATGCCCACGGCGCGGATGCCCTCGGGGTGCAGGCGCATGTAGACGAGCGCCAGTTGCGTGCCGTAGGAGATGCCGAAGACGTTCCATTCCTTCAGGCCCAGCGTCCTGCGCAGGTCCGCGAGGTCGGCGGCGCTCTCGATGTCGTTGTAGGCGCTGAGGTCGGCGCCGCTCGCGGCCAGTTTGTCGCGGCAGGCCTTGGTGGCCTCGACGTGCAGGCGTTCGGTGGACGGCGCGCCGTAGACGAGGCCGGTCGCGCGCGCGTTGAACTCGTCGATCCCGGGGCAGGTGAGCGCCGGGTCTGCGGAGTAGGTGCCGCGCTGCGACATGAGGATCAGGTCGCGGTCGCGGTTCAGGCCGCCGTCGACGGCCATCTTGGCCTCCCCCACGGCGTCGTCGCCGGGTCCGCCGGCGAGCCACACGACGGGGTCGGGTTCCGGCTCGTCCGCCACCGCCGGGATGATCGCGACGGCGAGGGTGATGTCCCGCCCGCCCGGGGCGGTGCGGTTCTCGGGCACGGTGAGGGTGCCGCAGCGGGCCCCTTCGAGTTCGGGGACCGGGTCCGCGGTCCTCGGGCAGGGGCCGGGTCGGAAGCGGGCGTCGCCCACGGTGCGGGCGACGGTCCCGGTCTCCCCCGCCGGTGTCTCCTCCCGTGCGCTCGCGGAGGTCGCGAGCAGCCCGGTGAGGAGGATCCCGGTCGTCGCCGCGGCCGATCCGGTGCGCAGGCGTCGTACGTGCGACCGTGCCATCTGTCCTCCCGGTCGATTCCGAACTCGATTCGGGGTCACTTCGGGGTCACTTCGGGGTGATCGTGAACGGCTCCCACTTCAGGTCGGCGACGCAGCCGGTGTCCGGCGCGCTCGGACGGGCGAGGAAGGAGGCCAGCACCTTCTGGGCGCAGGGCGACTGCGGGACCGTCCAGTGCCCGATGCCGGGGAACCGTACGGTGGTCGCGTGGGGCAGCATGCGGGCGGTCTTCTGGGCCCAGCTCGCTCCGGTCTTCATGTCGAACGTCCCGTTGAGGAAGAGGACGGGCACCGAGCCGGCGGGGGCGACCCGCTGCTCCGCGGTGCGGTCGGGGACGTTCCAGATCCGGCACACCTGTTCCTGGAAGGCCAGTTGGGGTGCCTGGGCCTGGACCTGTCGCGGCCAGTCGGGGAAGGCGCGGCGGCCCGCGTCCAGGACGTCGGACGCGGAGTGGCCCGGTACCCACTCCGCGCACACCACCGAATTCGTCAGCCCGTGGGCGCTCTCGCCGACGGCCTGCCGCGCGCCGGCGGCGCGGGCCCGGGCGAAGCGCTCCGGGCGTCCGCGGGCGAGTTCGTCGATCGCGGCGGGCACCTCGGCGAAGGGGACCGCCTTGGCGACGAGCAGGTTGACCAGGGCGCCTCCGTCGAGGACGACCTTCACCGGCGCCTTGCCCCCGGGCGGCGTGACGTCCAGGGTGAGCGGCCGCTCCTCCAGCTTGCGGACCTGCTCGTTCAGGGTGCGTTCGAGGTTCGGGTAGCGCTCGTGGCAGGTCGGCTCGGCGGCGCACGCCCGGTAGAGGTTGTCGAGGCCCTCGCGGGCTCCGGCCCAGGCGAAGGGCAGGGAGACGGACTGCGCGGGGGCGATCGAGTCGACCGCCACCGCGCGGATCCCCCGGGGGTGCAGGCGCAGGTAGGTGAGGGCCAGGTTGCTGCCGTACGAGTGGCCGTAGACGTTCCACTGCCCGAGGCCCAGTGCGGTGCGCAGGTCGGCGAAGTCGGCCGCGTTCTCGGTGCTGTTGTAGGCGGCGAGGTCGATGCCGGCGGCCGTCAGCCGGTCGTGGCACCGCTTCGCGGCGGCGAGCATGAGCCGCTCCGTCCCGGGTGCGTAGGACGGGAGCCCCACGGACTCGGCGTAGAACCGGTCGAGTTCGGGGCAGGCGAGGCCGGGTTGGTCGTAGCGGTTGCCGCGCTGGGCCATGACGATCAGGTCGCGGTCGCGGTTCAGCCCGGAGGAGACCAGGTACGGGATGTCGTCGAAGGTCTCTCCGCCGGGTCCGCCGGCCATGAACACCACCGGGTCCGGGGCGGGTTCGGCCGCTTTCGCCGGGATGACCGCGACGGCCAGTCGGATCGTCCGCCCGTCGGGGCGGGCTCTGTTCTCCGGGACCTCCAGGTATCCGCACCGGGCGGTGGCGAGCGCCTCGATCGGCGCGGGCGTCTTCGGGCAGGGACCGGGGACGAAGCGTGAGCTCGGCAGGCCCGTGGTCGAGAGGGCCGAGGCGGCGGAGCCCGAGGTGGCGGGCGCGGCGGTCCCGGCCGCTGTGGCGCCGGCGCCGCCCGCGCCGGCGTCGGCGTCCTGCGGCGCGGCTTGCGCCTGCGCGGGGCCCAAGGCCGCCACGAGGGCCAGTACGGCCCCGGCGGCGGGCGCCCCGAGGGGGAAGCGGTGCTCTGCCATGTGATCCCGATCCTCTGTCGGCAGCCACGGCCGTACCGCCGGGCGATGCCGCCACGGTGGTGTCGGCGCGACGCACACCATCGACGTTACGCGCCGTCCCGAGGAGGTGCACGCGGCGGCCCGGGGCGGCGGTCCCGGGGCCGGCGGAGGGCGGCGCGTTGCGCCCGTGTTGCAGGTTCGTGGCCATCGCGTCCCCGAGGTTCCCGCAGGTGGCGGGGTGGTCCTACGGTCCGTCGGGAATCGCGACCAAGGAGTGTCCCGCCATGCCCGTCGACCTGTCGGACGAGAGCCAGTACGACCGTGCGCGCCTGCGCCAGTGGGCGCGCGGCCGCGCCCGCTCCGCCGGAGTGGACCGCCGTGATCTTCTGCGGTTGTTCGCGGCGGGGGCGGCGGCCGGCCCGCTGGGGCTCGCCGCCGCCGGATCCGCCGGGGCGACGGCGCACCCGGGCGCGGCCGCCGTCCCCGCCGCGCCGGCGGCGCCCGGGATCGTGAAACCGCTGCCGCCCGAGCTGTTCACCTTGCGCGGCACCAACGCCGAGACCAACTTCGCCGCGTTGCGCGGGACCGGACACCTCACTCCGGTGGACCGGTTCTTCGTGCGCAACCACACCGTCACCCCCCGCCTGACCGCCGCGGATTGGCGGCTGAACGTGTGGGGCGACGCCCTGGCGGGCGGCCCGGTCGATTTCTCGTACGACCGGCTGCGCTCCCTGCCGGCCGTCGAACGCACCCTGTTCATCGAGTGCGCGGGAAACGGCCGGAGCTTCTACACCACCCAGCAGGGCCAGACGGTCACCGGTACGGCCTGGACGCTCGGCGCGATCGGCGTGGCCCGCTGGCGCGGCGCGCGCCTGTCGGACGTGCTGCGGCGGGCCGGGGTGACCCGCCGCGCGGTGGACGTGCTGCCCCGGGGCCTGGACGACGAGGTGGTCACCAACGGGGTGAACCTCGGGCGGGTCCGCCGTCCGCTGCCCGTCTCGAAGGCCCTGGACGACGTGATCCTCGCGTACGAGATGAACGGCGAGCCGCTGCCGGCCGACCACGGCGGCCCGGTCCGGATCGTGGTCCCCGACTGGATCGGCATCTCGTCCGTCAAGTGGGTCGGCGACATCGAGGTCAGCGCGCAGGCGCTCTACACCCCGTGGAACACCGACCTCTACCGGCTGTTCGGCCCCGATCAGCCGCCCCAGGGCAGTGCCCCGCTGACGCGGCAGACCCTCAAGAGCGCCTTCGAGCTCCCGTCGGGCGCGACCCTGCCGGTCCACCGCACCCGGCTGCTGACCGGCCGTTCCTGGTCGGGCGCGGCCCCCGTGCACCGGGTGGAGGTGAGCACCGACGGCGGGGCGCGCTGGCAGCGGGCCCGCCTGCACGACGCGCCGCGCCGGGGTTCCTGGGTGCGCTGGTCGCTGCCGTGGACCCCGCGGGCCACGGGCCCGACCGCGCTGCTGGCCCGGGCGACGGACGCCACGGGCCGTACGCAGCCGGCCACGGCCGCGCACAACACCCAGGGCTACCTGTTCGACGCGGTGGTCCGTCATCCGGTCACGGTGGTGTGAGCGGGGCGGGCCGGGGTTCCGGATGGCCGTACCGGCCGGGCCGCGCGGGTGACTTTCGGCCCCGGTTGGCCCAGGCCGGTCCGGCGTGGCGGCGGCACGGTGTGCCGTGCCGGTCGAGGGTGGACGGATCGTCCGCAACTCGCTGTGGGACGCCATCGCCGGGAGTGTGAGTCATGTTCCGTTTCCTGCCCGTCCTGCCCGCCGCGCTCGCCCTGACCGGGGCGCTCGCCGCTCCCGCCGCCGCCGCCCCGGCCGACCCGAGGCCGATCACCTCGCCCTACGTCCAGGCCGCGGCGGACGTCACCGCCTCCGGCGCGCTGAGGCGGGCCAAGAACATCGACTGGGTGCGTCACGTCAACACCGGCCGGTACTGCGTGAACGTCAGTGAGGAGGTCAACCTGGCGTTCAGCGTGGTCCACGTCGAACTGCCCAATTCCAACCGCCGCAGCTTCAGCACGGACCCCAACTCCGTCTGCGGCCCCGACTCGGTCACCGTCTTCACGTACGACCTGAACGGCAACTACGTGGACAACCCCTTCACGGTCACCGTGTTCTGACCCCGTGCCACCGGGCCGCGCGGCCCGGGACCTCCCGTGGCCCGGCGCTCCCCCGCACAGGGGGGCGCCGGGCCACGGGCGCGCGGCGGGGCGGTCCGCGAAACGACCTCCCATCCGCCCGCACGTCGGCTACGAAGAAGTCCTCGGACCCACCCCGTGGTTCGGGCCGTACCGCCGACGAAGGACTCACATGCGATGGACATCCCGCCCCCGACAGGCCGTCCCGGAACGGCGCTCCGGCTGGTCGCAGCAGGCGGTGCCGGCCCGGTGAACCGACCCCTTCCCCTCGGCTCCCCCGGCCCGGCCGGCCGGCCCGATCTCGCCGAGGCCATGCACCGGGTCGCCCAGGGCGACAAGGAGGCCTTCTCCCGGCTGTACGACGCCCTCGCTCCCCTGGTGTTCGGCATCGTGGTGAAGGTCGTGCGCGATCGTGCGCAGTCCGAGGAGGTCGCCCAGGAGGTGATGATCGACCTGTGGCGGCGGGCCGCCCGCTACCGGCCCGAGGCCGGCAGCGTCACGACGTGGGCGGCGACGATCGCCCACCGGCGGGCGGTGGACCGGGTCCGCTCGGCGCAGGCCGCCACGGACCGCGAACACGCCTCGGCCGCCCGCGAGCACACCACCGGATTCGACGAGGTCGCCGAGCAGGTGGAGACGCGTCTGGAGGGCGAGCAGGTACGCCGCTGCCTGCGCGGCCTGACCGAACTCCAGCGACAGGCCGTGACGCTGGCCTACTACCGGGGACTCACCTACCGTGAGGTCTCCGAGTCCCTGCGCATCCCGCTTCCGACCGTCAAGACGCGCATGCGCGACGGACTCATCCGGCTCCGCGACTGCATGGGGGTGACCGCATGAACCCGCACGACACCGACCCGCACACCCTCACGGCCGCGTACGCGCTGGACGCGCTCGAAGGCGCCGACCGCGAGGCCTTCGACGGCCACCTGCGCGACTGCGCCGACTGCCGCCTGGACGTCGAGGAGTTCCGGGCCACCGCCGCGCGGCTCGCCACGGCGACGGCCAGGACACCACCGGCCGCCATGAGACGGCGGACCCTGTCCGCGATCGACGGCGTACGTCAACTCCCCCCGCGGGTGGCGGTCCCCGCCGCCGACGAGCGCCTCGGCGTCCTGCGCCGGCGCGGTGCGGGCCCGCTCCTGCTGGCCGCCGCCGTGGCCGCCGCGGCCTGCTTCGCGGGCCTGGCGGCCTGGCAGCACCAGCAGGGCGAGCGGTCGGCCGAGCGGGCGGGCCGGGCCGAGCGGCGGCTCGACGCGGTGACCGCCGTCCTCGCCGCCCCGGACGCCCGCACCACCCACGGCAGGGCCACCAACGGGGCGCTGACGACCGTCGTCACCTCGGAACTCGGCGGCGGGGCCGTCTTCGCCGCCACCGGCCTGCCCGCCCCCGCGCCGGGGAAGACCTACCAGCTGTGGCTGGGCGACGCGGGCGGGATGCGGCCGGCGGGATTCGTCCACCGGGACGGCACCGTCCTGCTCGACGGCGACCTCGGCGGCGCCACCGCGGTCGGTCTCACCCTCGAACCCACCGGAGGCTCTCCGCGGCCCACGACCACTCCGCTGCTGCTCATGACCCTGCCCGCCTGAGCCGGAGCGCCTGCCGGAAGGTCTCCGGGTCCTCCTCGTCGACGTGGATGGCGCCGCGGCCGTCACGGCGCCGGATGGGTCACCGCGACGCGGGGACGGCCGTCCCCGGAATTGCCGATTCCGAAACGTCGGCGGCGGAGGCGCGCGCCCGGGCCAGCAGGAGCCTCTTGTCCGGCTTGCCGGCGTCCGTCAGCGGCAGGGCGTCGACGAATTCGACGGTCGCGGGCTCGTACATGGTCCCCTTCCGTTCCCGTACGAGGGCGCGCAGTTCCTCCTCCCCCACCCGGCCGCCCGGGGTACGGACCACGACCGCGTGGACGCGTTCCACGCGGTGGGCGTCCGGGACCCCGAGCACCGCGCTCTGCCGGACCCCCGGGTGGGAGTTGAGCACGTCTTCGAGTTCGACCGTGTACACGTGACCGCCGACCACCACGATCATGTCCTTCAGCCGGTCCACGATGGTGAGGTAGCCGTCCGCGTCGACGAAGCCGATGTCGCCGGTGTGCAGCCATCCGTCGCGCAGTACCTCGGCGGTCAGCTCGGGCTGCTTCCAGTACCCCTCCATCACGTGGGGGGAGCGTACGCAGATCTCCCCGTGACCGCCGGTGGGCAGGCTGCGGCCGGCGGCGTCCCGGATGGATATCTCCACGCCGTCCAGGGCCCTTCCGGCGGTGCGCAGCAGCTCGGGGCGGCGCGGGTCGTGGTCCTCGGGGGTGAGCATGCTGATGCCGCCGGCTTCGTTCTGGCCGTAGAACTGGTTCAGCACCGGCCCGAAGCGCCGCACGGCCGCCGCGAGGCGGGACGGGGAGGATGCGCAGCCGCCGTAGGTGAGCATGCGCAGGCTGGAGGTGTCGGTGCGGTCGACGTCGGGGTGGTCCATCAGCCGGTAGAGGAGGGGCGGCAGGAGGAACATGTGGGTGACGCGTTCGCGCTCGACGGCGTCGAGGACCGGGCCCGCCTCGAACCCGTCCAGCAGGACGACGGTGCCACCGCGCCCCAGGGTGGTGTCCGCCACGATTCCGGCCGCGTGCGCGAGGGTGGTGCACACCAGGGCCCGGACGTCCTCCTCCTCGGACCAGTCGGGTCCGATCGACGTCCACTGCGCGAAGGTCGTGCAGATGGCCTTGGGGTGGCCGGTGGTGCCGCCGGTGTGCCGGATGGTGCAGACGTCACCCGGTCGCGCCGCGCCCGGCAGTACGTCGGCGGACTGTTCGGCGGCGAGCCGTACCAGGTCCGACGCGGCGTCAGGAGCCGTCCCGCGGCCCGGGTCGGTGTCCGCTCCGGTGTCCGGCCCGAGGTCGGCTCCGAGGAGAAGCACGTGGTCGAGGGGGACCCGGCGGGCCAGTTCCTCGGCGCGTTCGCGGTGGGCCGGGTCGACGATCAGGGCCCGGGTCTCGACGTCCCGGAGGATGTCGGCGTGCACATCGGCCGCAAGGCCGGCGTAGAGGTGGTTCACGGCGCAGCCGAGCAGGCCGGCGGCGTAGCGCGCCGCGATGGTCTCGGGGAGGTTCCCGGCGAGGAGGGTCACCGTGTGGCCGCGCTCGATCCCCCGGGCGCGCAGGGCGCGGGCCATGGCGTGGACGAGGCCGCGTAAGGCGCCCGCGCTCACGCGCCGGTCGCGGTACACCAGGGCCTCGCGGTCCGGGTCCTTCGCCAGGGCGTCGAGGATCTCCTCGACGTGGCTGCGGAAGTGTGCGGTGGTGGCGTCCATACCGACCCCTATTGGTTGACTTGGGCAACGACTGGGGAGGTTAGCCGCGATGATCCACACGCCCAAATCGGGCGCCGTCATCCGGCCAACGCCCGCACCGACCGCCCGCGCCCCCGACCGGGCCCCCGCCCCGGGCCGCTCCGGGGTTCCCCCGACTGGCCCCGTGCGCGGGGCCGGCGTTCCATCGAAGGACGGGGCCGGTGCGCGTGACCGGAACCTGACGCGGCTCGTGCGGTCACGTCCGTTCGCTCTCCACGGCAGGAGGCCGCCATGCTCCTCGCGACCCGAGCGACCCGAGCGCGAAGGCCGGCGGGCCCGGCGGGCCCGACCGCCGGCCCGGACCCGACATGACCGCGCACCCGGGACCCTCCCGGTCCCGTTCCCGCGCCCGTTCCCGCACGGTGGGCCTGTGCACCGCCGCGCTCGTCGCCACGGCCCTGCCGGCCGGCGGCGCGACGGGCGACGCGTGGGCGGCGGCCCCCGGCGCCGGCGCCCGGGCCGCGTCCGCGACGTGCGCCGCCTCCCCCACGCCCACGGGCGGCGAGGCGAAGCGGATCCTGGACATCGCCGAGGACACCCGGAAGGAACTGGACCTGAAGGCCGTCGTCCTCCGGGTCACCCGCGACGGGAAGGAAGTCCTCACGGCGGCGCTCGGCGAGTCGATGTCGGGGGTCCCGACCACCGCGGACATGCACTTCCGGGCCGGTTCGGTGGCCATCGTCTACATGGGCATCGCGGCGCTGCGCCTCGTCGAGCAGGGCAAGGCCTCCCTCGACGAGCCGATCTCGCGCTGGCTGCCCGACGCCCCGCACGCCGACCGGATCACCCTGCGGATGCTCGGCGGCAGCACCTCCGGGCTGCGCGACTACGTACCGGACCCGAAGTTCCTCGCGGCCCTGTACGCCGACCCGTTCCGCCCGTGGACACCCGACGAGCTGGTGGCGATCTCGGCCTCCCACCCCCTGCTCTACCCGCCGGGGACGAGCTGGAGCTACTCCCACGCGAACTTCGTCCTGCTCGGGCAGGCCTTGGAGAAGATCTCCGGGATGCCGCTGGCCGAGCTGCTGCGACAGCAGGTCATGGGGCCCGCGGGGCTGGGCGACACCCGCAACGGCACCACCCCCGAGATCGAGGAACCCGTCCTGCACTCCTACGACACCGAGCGCGGCCCGTACGAGGAGTCCACGTACTGGAACCCCTCCTGGACCACCGCCCCCGGCGCCGTGCTCACCACCCACGTCTGCGACCTCGCCCGCTCCGCGGAGGCCGTCGGCACGGGCGAGCTGCTCTCCGCGGCGGCCTTCCGGACCCAGCTGGACCCCGGCACCGTCGGTCTCGGCGGCGACACCCCCGGCTGCTCGCCCCGGGACTGCTTCAAGCAGCTCCCCGCGCGGCACTTCGGGTACGGGGTGATCGTCCAGAACGGGTGGATCCAGTCGAACCCGTCCTTCGCGGGCTACGCCGCGATCCAGGCCTACCTGCCGTCCGAGCGGCTTGCCCTCGCCGTCTCCACGACGACGGGGCCGAAGGCGCCCGCGTACAACACGGCGCAGACCATCGCGGGCCGCATCGCCGAGGCCCTCGCCCCCGGCCACGACCTGAGCGGAGCGGGGCCGGCCGAGCCCGAACGGAAGTCCTGACGCGCTCAGACACCGTCCGCGGGGCGCGCGCCCCGGTGGACGACGAGCGGGTGCGGGTCCGCGAGGACGCGTTCCGCGAGACCGCCCCGCACGGCGGCGGCGGCCGAGCTCTCGGGCTTGCGGGCGGCCTGGTCCCGGAAGCAGGCCAGGAACTCCTGCGCGAGCCCCTCGCGCGGGTGACGGGCCAGGACCTCCGCGCGGAAGGCGTCGGTGAAGTCCTCCGCGTTGCGTCCCGAGATGTCCACGCCGGTCGCCCGCTCCAGCAGGTGGCCCTCCGGGTCCAGGTCCACGTCGACCGCGTCCCACATGTGCCGCACGATGACCTCGGAGAGCCTGCGGCGGCGCTCCGCCGGCCAGCCGGCGCCGGCGGCGAACACCCAGGCCACGTGCCCGCCCGCCTCGTCGAAGGGCACGGTGTGGCTGTCGAACTCCGGGGTCAGACCGAGGTCGTGGAGCAGCGCGGCCACGTACAGCAGCTCGGCGTCGTAGGCGATGCCCCGGGCGTCGGCGTACGCGCAGGCCCACACGTAGGACCGTACGGAGTGGTTGAGGAGGGCCGGGGTGCAGTAGGCGGCGGCCACTTCGAGCGCGGCGGCGCAGGCGGCCGTGTCGGGTGCGGTGGGGACGGTCGGCGCCTCGCCGGAAGGGTAGAAGGTCATGGGGCGAGTATGCCGACCGCCCCGTCCGTCGTGATCACCGGGCGTCCGGCGGCCCTTGCGCGCCCACCGCGCGGTCCAGGGCCGCCGAGACCGCGGTCACGAGCCGCTCGCCCGCGCGGTCGACGCTGCCGTTCTGCGCGCTGATCTGGGCGCCTTCCAGGAGGAAGGTGAGCTCGGCCGAGACCTCGTCGGGCGCGTGTGCGCCGGCCCGCTCGCACATGGCCGTGAGGCGTCCGCGCTGGGCGGCCTTGTGGGTCTCGATCAGCCGCCGGGCGGGATGGCCGGGGTCGCCCAGGCCCGCGACGGAGTTGACGAAGGGGCAGCCCCTGCGGGTGATGTCCGGCAGCCCGTCGGCGACGAAGCGCGCCACGGCGAGCACCTGGGCCCGGCCGTCGTCCGGGTGTGCGGCCTCGATCCGGTCGAAGGCGCTCACGTAGCCCGCCGCGACGATCCGCAGCCACTCCTCGATCAGGGCGTCCTTGGTGGCGAAGTGCCGGTAGAGGGCCATCTTCGTGGTCCGCGCCCGCTCGGCGATGGCCTGGACGCCGACGGCCCTGACGCCCTCGCTCAGGAAGAGCTCCTCGGCCGCGTCGAGGATGCGCTCGCGCGGGGGGAGCCGGGCGACCCGAGAATCCCGGCCCGGCCTCGGGGGGCTGCTCGTCATCGTGGGCCTCGCTTCGTTCGGGGTGGCGGGGGCGCCTCCGCCGATCATGCTACGTTACCGACCACCCCCAAGCGATACCGATCGGTATCGCACGGGACCGATCGGGAACGCAGGTGGAGCGCCGTGGAACCGCACGAATACACCCAGTACGACGCCGTGGGGCTGGCCGGACTCCTCGCCCGGGGCGAGGTGACGACGGCGGAGGTCGTCGGTGCGGCCGAGGCCGCGCTGGCCGCCGTGAACCCGCGGATCAACGCCGTCGTGGAGAGCTGGCCCGCCGAGGACCACCCGGTCCCGGGCAGCACCCCCCTCGCGGGCGTGCCGTTCCTGATCAAGGACCTGGCCGTCACCATGCGGGGCAAGCGCGTCGAGTGGGGCAGCCGCCTCGCCGCCGGCAACGTGGCGCGGGAGGACTCCTTCCTGATGCGCCGGTTCCGCAGCGCCGGGCTGGTGACGATCGGCCGCACGGCCACGCCCGAGTTCGCCTACAGCACCACCACCGAGCCGCTCCTGTACGGGGCCACCCGCAACCCCTGGGACCCCTCCCGGACGGCGGGCGGCTCCAGCGGCGGATCGGCCGCGGCCGTCGCCGCCGGCGTCACCCCCCTCGCGCACGCCACCGACGCGGCCGGATCGATACGGGTGCCGGCCGCCTCCACCGGACTGTTCGGGCTCAAGCCCACCCGCGGGCGGGTCTCCCTGGGGCCGGACGCCGACGAGGTCTTCAACGGACTCGCGGTGCACGGCGGGCTCAGCCGGACCGTGCGGGACAGCGCCGCCCTGCTCGACCTGATCCAGGGCCCGGAGACCGGCGATCCCTACTTCGCGGAGCGCCCCCGCCGCCCGTACACCGAGGAGATCACCCGCGAACCCGGCCGGCTGCGCGTCGGCCTGCTCACCACCCCCTGGAACGGGCGCACCGTGGAGCCGGCCGTGACCGGAGCCGCCCTCGCCGCCGCGAGGCTCCTGGAGTCCCTCGGCCACCGGGTGGAGGTGACCGACCTCGATCTCGGGGTCGGCTGGGAGGAGTTCGTCACGGCCAACGCCCGCCTGTGGTCCGCGAACCTGGCGACGTGGATCGACGGCCTCGCCGGGGCGCTGGGCCGGCCCGTGGACGAGTCCACCGTCGAGCCCGAGATGCTCGCGAGCCGCGCGTGGGGGCTGAAGGTGAGCGGCACCGAGTTCGTGCACGCCCTCGACGTGCGCAACCGCGTCGCCCGCGCGATCGGCGCCCACTTCACGAGGTGGGACCTGGTGCTGACCCCCACCCTCCCCGAGCTGCCGTTGCCGCTCGGCACCTACGGCCGCGGCGCGGAGGGGGCCGACGGGTGGGCCTGGGCGGAGCACCTCTTCCACCGCTCGCCGTTCACGGCCGCCTTCAACGTGGCCGGCACGCCCGCGATGTCGGTTCCCCTCGCGTGCGACGCGGGCACCGGCCTGCCGATCGGTGTCCAGTTCGCCGCCGGCTACGGCCGCGAGGACCTGCTGTTCCGGCTCGCCGCCCAACTGGAGGAGGCCGCGCCCTGGGCGGGGCGCCGGCCCGCCGTGTGGGCGGGGGCGGCCCGGTCCGCGTGATGCCCGCCGCCGGTCCGACCCCCGTGCGGGGCGGCCCCGGTGGGTGCGGGAGGATACGGCGTCGGGTGCGGGGGCGACGGAACCCGCCGAGAGTGGTGGAGGGGCGGCCTTGGGTCACACGAGCGCCTATCCGGTCTACCGGAGTACGGGCGGGGACGTGGCGGCGGTGCTCGCCGTGGCCGTCGCGCTGGTCGGGTGCGGGGAGCTCCGCGAGGGGGCGACCGTCGACCTGGACGCGGAGCTGCTCGGGGTCGAGGACGTCGTCACCGCGCGGGAGGCGTTCCCCCGGGGCCTGTTCGTCGGGGGCGGCGAGTTCCTGCGCGGGCACGACCTGCCCGACGACGAGGCGCTGTTGTCCCGTCTGCTGCCGATGACGCTGTCCGTCGTGGAGCCGGTGGAGGGCGACCTCCTCGACCGGGCTCCGCGCGTACTGCGCCGGGCGGCGTGGGGGCAGGTCACGTGGATGGCGCTGGACTGGCCGGCGGAACCGGGGTTCGACCTTCCCCCGGAGTACTCGGACACCGGGGTCCAGGCCTGCTTCTCCGCTGACGCCGCCCACGACCCCGCTCCGGGCGACACCGTGTACGTCCACGTCCGGCCCTACGACCAGCGCCGCGCCCGGCTGCTCGCCCGCCGGATCGGGCACCGCGTCGTCGGACCGCCGGAGTACGGCTGGTAGGTCGTGTCCTGCGGAGCCGGGGCGTCGCGGGCCCGACCTGATCCGGCCACACGACGCGATCCGGAAGACACGACCCGACCCCGGCCGCGCGGTGCGCGCGTCCGGGGCCCGGCCGTTCAGGCGTTCAGGCGTTCAGGGGCGCCTCCGCCTTGAGCATGCCGCGCAGCGCCTCGCGGAACTCCCCGGTGTCCGCCTCGCCGTGTACGGCCACGGCGTGCTGGACGGCGGCCTCCATGACCTCGTCCTCTTCGCCCGTGAGCGTCAGGGTGCACCCGATCTCGCTGGGGTACTCCCTGCAGTCCATGACCTTGCGCATGACGTGCCTCCCGGTGTCGCGAAGGCTGCCGGCGTCACCGCCGGGCGGCGCCCGGTGGGCGGGCGGGGGCAGGGGCCTACGGGTTCACCCCCCACGATCCTCCGTTCTCCGCCGGGACGGAAACCGGCAGCCCCGCGCCGTGCGCCGGCGGCCGTCGGTTCCCGGCCGCGTCCCCCGCCGGGGCGAAGTGGAGGGGGTGCGACACCGAGCGCGGACCCCGGACCCGGGTCCCGAACACGACCAGCTCGCAGCCCGGCGCGACGCGGCAGTCCACCGCGCGCCCGTCGTTGGTGGTGAAGGTCACCGAGAGCGTGAGCTCCTCGTCCAACCGGCCCTGATCGGTGGTGGCCGGCGGGCGACCCCGGGTGCGGCAGCCCGTGGCCTCCGTGGCGCCCGCGACGCACTCCAGGACCACCGAGTGGTAGCGCGGCTCGTAGCCGCGCCCGGTGACCTTCACCGACTGCCCGTCGACGAGCCCCTCGGCCGGGTCCACCCGGACGGTGGGGGCCGCCTCCAACGCGCCCCCGGGCCGGAAGCGCAGCGCGACGGTGGTGAGGACCGCGCCGGTGTTGTCCGTCAGGGCCAGCCGGCACGGGTGCGCCGCGTCGGCCGTGCGGCAGTCGTAGGTGCCGGCGCCCGTGGCGAGCTGCGCGTACAGCTTCTTCGGCGACAACGGCAGCGTGCCGTCCGGCAGGACGCGGAACTGCCGTCCGGTGTCCTCGTCGCACGCCCCCGCCACCGTGTCCGGGGCGCACAGTTCGACCCACACGTACGCCTTGGGCGGCCCGCCCTTGACCGTGAAGTCGACGACGTCCCCGTCGAGCAGGCCGGCGGTCCGCTTCACCACCAGGCTCGGCGCCGCCGGCTCCGCGCTCACCGGCCCGCCCGCGGCCAGTCCGGCCGCGGCCAGCGCCGCCACGAGCCCGGCCCTGCCGAGCACCCCCCACAGTCCCATCGCCGTCCCCTCCGCTCCGTCACGCCTGTCGCGACGAAGGGATCCTCCTGCCGGCCGGCCTCCCCCACAAGGACGCGATCAGGCCGCGCCCCGCGAGCCGGCCGGCCGGCCCGTCACCCGGTGGACCTGGTGCCGTCGAAGGAGTACGGCAGGTTCGACTCGGCCGCCACGGACACCTCGCCCGAGGCCCCGGCGGAAACCTTCAACACGGTCAGGCTCATGATCCGCTGGGTGTGCGAGGCCCACGGGATGCCGGTCGTGCCCGCCCAGCCGCTGCTCGTGAAGGTCGTCGGCCGTCCCGGGGCCGACTCGGTGTACACCTTGCTGACGGCGGTGCAGGCCACCAGCGCGCCGCCGTCCTCGGTGCGCCAGACGGGACCGTGCGGGGCGCGGTTCACGTCGATCCCGAAGTCGATCCTGCCGCCCTTGCCCAGGCCCTTGCGCAGGCCCGCCAAGCCCTCCGCGGCGGCCGTCTTCCGCTCGGTGACGTCCTCGGCCCACTTCACGCCGCCCGCACCGGCGTCGGTGTGCAGGTAGTCGCCGTACCGGCCGCAGATCCCGGCCGGGTCGGCGGCCAGTGCGGCGGTGTCACCGCCGGTGACCGCCCGCCCGTCGGGCCCGACCGCGACCCCGGGCAGGGCCGTCGCCTCGGGAGCGCGGGCGACGAGGGTGGCCCGCCAGGGCTCGCCCTGCTTCGGCTGGTGGAAGAGCGACCAGCGCAGCACGGGCTTCTTCGTGGCGTCGCCGACGGTGTAGCCCTGGACCTCGTGGGCGCCGAGGATCCACCGTTCGCCGCCGTCCTCGCCGCCGCTGGTCCACGTGTGCACCGCGGGGTCCGTCCTGGGGGCGTCGGCGGGCCTGGCCTCCCGGTCGGTACCGTACTTCCGGCTCGTCTCGACGACGGCGAGCTGCTGTTCCAGCAGCGGCCCCGCGGTGTGCGCCTTCCAGTACTCGGCGTCGAAGTTGTCCGCCTCGACCTTCAGCGTGAGGTCCTTGACGACGCCCCGCGCCTCCTCCGCGGAGAGCGGGGGCGCCTTGACCGGGGCGGGCGCGGGCGCGGCGGAGGTCGCCGGGCCGGCGGAGGGCTTCGCCTTCGCGTCGGCGGCCCCCTCGGCGCCGGCGCAACCGGCCGTGGCGGTGAGTGCGAGCAGGACGGCCAAGGCCGCCGCGGCGGAGTGCTTCATCGGAGGTCCCCCCAGGGAAACGGTGTCGGAGCAACCTGATGATGCACGATGCCCGCGACACCGCCACGGCCGCCCTCCCCACCCCGTGAACTGCGCGAACGCGTCCGGCCGGGTCGACTCAGCAGGCGGGGGACGATCCCTTCTGGCCCTTGAGGTCGCGGTTGTAGAGCCACCCGGTGGCGTTCGTTCCCTCCACGCGCACGAACGTCCATTGGTTGCCGTACGAGTTGACGATGTAGCACTGGTACCAGAGCTTGGTGCCGTTCTTGACGAGGGCGCCCTTGGTGCACTGCTGGTAGGGCGCGGCCAGCAGGTGGTGGTCGCCGGAGATGTAGCCGTAGGTCCCCGGCTTCGGGTCCCGGTGCGTCCAGCCCGCGCAGCCCGTCGGTGTGGGGCTCGGACCGCTCGGCGGGGCCGAGGAGCCCTTCGCGGAGGGCGAGGCCGAGGCGGAGGGCTTCTTCGAGGCGGAGGCGGACGGCGCCGGGCGGGACCCGGAGGGGGAGGGCGAGAGCGAGGGTGTCGGGGCCGTCGCGTCCGGTCGTCCGCCCGGCGCCGGGGAGTCCGCGGGTGTCGGCTTCGCCGCCCGCGCCCGCTCCTCACCGCCGCCCGAGGTCACGGCGTAGGTGGCGCCTCCGGCGGCGAGTACGGCGACGACCGCGACGGCGATCGCGCCGCGGCGCCGGCGCCGCACCCGGTCCGCGCCCTCGGACGCGGTCCCCGTCGCCGTGAGCGGTCCGCCGGGCGGAGGACCGTACGGAGTGAACCCGGGCGGGGGCAGGGGGGAGCCGGGGGCGTAGGGCTGCTGCGGAAACGATTCGGCGTTCGGGTCGAACCCGGCCGGGGGCGGGGGCCCGAAGCCGGGCACGGGCGCCGGCGCGGGTGCCGGCACCGGCGCGGCGGCGGGGAGCGGCGACGCGGCCGGGGTAGGCGGAGTGGCCGGGGTGGCGGAAGCCGCCGGCGGGGGGACCTCGCCGCCCGCCGCGACCCGCTCCAGCATCGCCCGGGCCCGCTCGGCGGTGGGCCGGTCCTCCGGGGCCTTGGCCATCAGCGCCCGCAGCACCGGGGCGAGCGGCCCCGCGCGGCGGGGTTCGGGCAGCGGGTCGCCGACGATCGCCGACAGCGTCGACCACACGGAGGTCCGGCGGAACGGCGAGGCGCCCTCGACCGCCGCGTACAGGGTCATCCCGAGCGACCAGATGTCCGAGGCCGGGCCGGGTTCCCTGCCCTGGGCCCGCTCGGGCGGCAGGTAGTCCAGCGAGCCGACGAGTTCACCGCTGCGGGTCAGCTTCGCCATGGCCTCGTCGTCGGACGAGTCGATGCTGGCGATGCCGAAGTCGGTGAGCACGACCCGCCCGCCGCGCTCCAGGAGCACGTTGCCCGGCTTCACGTCCCGGTGCAGGACGCCCGCCCGGTGCGCGGCGTCGAGGGCGTCCATCAGCTTGGCGCCGATGGCGGCGGCCTCGTGCGGGTCCAGCGGGCCGCGTTCCGTCACCACCTCGTCGAGCGAGGGCCCGTCGACCAGTTCCATGACGATGACGGGCAGTCCCTGCTCGTGGGTCACGTCGTGGACGGTGACCACGCCGGCGTGCCGGATGCGGGCGGCGGCCTGCGCCTCGCGCTCCATCCGGGAACGCAGGTCGGCCAGTTCGGCGGGGCCGGCGTCGGTGTAGGCCCGCAGCACCTTCACGGCGACCTCGCGCGCGAGGAGTTCGTCGACGGCCCGCGCGACCACGCCCATACCGCCCCGGCCCACCACGGAGGTCACCCGGTAGCGTCCGCCGAGCACCTTCCCGACCAGGTCCCCGTCGTTCGCTTCCCCCGCTTGACCCGCTGGCACCACGTGCTCCGTTCCACGACCGATCGTCCGTCTCGACGCTCTGACGGGGCACTAGCGTAGATGCACCGGTCACGGGCGGTTCGCGCGGCCGTCCGTCCGCCCCCGGCCGGGCGCCCGCGACCGGCCCGCGCACGCCCCGCTCCGCGACCTCTTACGCACCGGCGGCCGGGCGTCGATGATGGTCGGGCCGGTCGGGCGACCGGTCTCGACGCAGGAGCGTGGGATGACGCCACCGGAGAACGCGGCGGACGGGCTCGGCATCGAACCCGGCATGACCGTCATGGAGTCGGGCCACGACGACGACGTGGACGACGGCGTCCGCGCCGACGTGGTCGCGCGCGCCGGGCGGGGACTCGTCGCGGACGACCACGAGGGGCGGGTGGACGCCGTCCTGATGTGGTGGCGGTGCGGCGACGGCGACCTGGCCGCCGAACTGGAGGATCTGCGCGGGGCGTTGGCGCGGGACGCGGTGGTGTGGGTCCTGACGGCCCGGGCCCGTCACGTCGGGCACGTGCCGCCGTCCGAGATCGCCGACGCGGCGCGGCAGGCCGGGTTGCGGCCCTCACCGCCCGTCGACACGGGCGCCTGGCTCGCCACCGGCTGCCGACGGACGGACGCGTAGCGCACGACGGCCTACCCGAAGCCCGGCGCGCCGGCGGTCGGCGCCGCCGACAAGTCGCCCGCACCACGGGCCAAGACGGGCCCCGGCGACATGCCGGCACGGGCGCCGTAGGTGGCACGGCGACACGGGCGGCATGGCAGCGCGGCCCCACCGGCGACATGGGCGGCCCGGCAGCGCGGTGGCGCGGGGCGGCACGGCCGTGCGGCCGGCACGGCAACACGGCAAGTGGGCGGCACCGCCGCGTAGGCGGCCGCGCGCGGGGCCGCCGGACTCGCCGTGTGCGGTGGCTTCGTCGCCGGCTCGCAGGGCCGTGGCGGGCGCGACACGCCCGGTGGGGGTGAACCGCGCGTGCGCCGACCGGACCCGGGTGCGCGCGGCGCGGGGCCGGGGGGTCGGGGTGGCTGCTAGGCAGGCGGTACCGGCAGGCGCACCCGCCGGGACCGCCGCCCGCCGCCCACCCGGGAGACCTCCGTGCCCACCACCCGCGCCCCCGCCGCCTCCGTACGCCGCCTCCGCTCCGGGCTCTGCGCCGCCGTCCTCGCCGCCGCCGCGCTCGGGGCGCTGCCGCCTCCCGCGCAGGCGGCCGGCGCGGATCCCGGCCCCGGCGGGACGGGTACGCATCGGGACGCGCGCCTCCAGCGGCAGCTGGACCGGCTCGTGGCCCAGGAGGACGGCCCTCCCGGGGTGATCGCCGTCCTCACGCGGGACGACCGGACGCGGGTCTACACCGCCGGCGTCGGGGACGTGGCCACCGGTCGCCCGCCGCACCTCGACGACCACATGCGCGTCGCCAGCATCGCCAAGGCGTACAGCGGCGCCGTCGCGCTCCGGCTCGTCGACCGGGGAGCCCTCTCCCTCGACGACACCATCGGCGAGGTCCTGCCGGCCCAGCCCGCCGCGTGGCACGCGGTGACCCTGCGTCAGCTCCTCCAGCACACCAGCGGCCTGCCCGACTACTCGGCCGACCCCGAGTTCCTGCGGATCCTCCAGGCGGACCCCCGTCACGTCTTCGATCCGCGCGCGCTCCTCGGCTTCGTCGCGGACGACGCCCTGCTGTTCCGGCCCGGCAGCCTGTACGAGTACTCCAACTCGGACAACATCGCCGTCGCGTTGATGGCCGAGGCCGCCACGGGCCGCCGCTACGAGGACCTCCTGAAGGAGCTCGTGTACCGCCCGCTCGGGCTGCGCCGGACCAGCCTGCCCCTGGGCTACCGGCTGCCGCGTCCGTACCTGCACGGCTACGACGTCGTCCCGCCGGCCGAGCCCGAGGACATCAGCGAGGTGCTGGGCGCCTCCGGGGTGTGGGCCTCGGGCGGGATCGTGTCCACCCCCGCGGAGCTGGGAGCGTTCATCCGCGCCTACGGCGGTCCCGCGCTGCTGACGGAGAAGACCCGCAAGGAGCAGCTGACCTTCCGTCCCGGCGACTCCTCGGAGCCCGCGGGTCCCGGGACGAACTCCGCCGGGCTCGCGATCTTCCGGTACACCACCCGCTGCGGCGTGTTGTACGGCCACACCGGGAACTTCCCCGGCTACACGCAGCTCGCCGCCACCACTCCCGACGGAACCCGTTCCCTGACCTTCTCCATCAACACCCAGACGAGCAAGGGCAACAAGCCCGCCCTGCTCGCCCGGCTGCGCACGGTCCAGGAGGACTTCGCCTGCGCGCTCCTCAAGGACCACTGAGCCCCGGCCCCGGCCCCGTCGGGGGCCGGGGCCGGCGCAGGTTCACGCGGTCGGCTCGACCCAGGGCTTCCAGACCTCCTCGTTGCGCTCCACCCACCGCTTGGCGGCCTCCCGCGGCGTGAGCTTCTGCTCGGCGATCATCAGCGAGACCTCGTTCTGCTGTTCCTTGGTCCAGTGGAACCTCTTGAGGAAGCCGGCCGCCTCTCCGCCCGCGTCCGCGAAGCGCGTGTTCAGGTACTTGCGCAGGGGCGTGTGCGGGTAGGCGCAGGCCACCTTCTGCGGATCGTCGGCGCAGCCCTCCGTGTACTCGGGGAGCTTGACCTCCGTCATGGGGACGCGCTGGAAGAGCCACTGCGGCTCGTACCAGTAGGTGAGGAAGGGCTTGCGCTCCTTGTCGAACTGCTTGATCTGGGTGATCTGGGCCGCCTCGGAGCCGGCGAAGACCACTTCGAAGTCCAGGCCCAGGTTCTTCACCAGCGCCTTGTCGTTGGTGACGTACGAGGGCGAACCGTCCATGAGCTGACCCTTGCCGCGGCTCTCGGGGGTGCGCAGCAGGTCGGCGTACTTGTCGAGGTTCTTCCAGTCGGTGACGTCGGGGTGGGCCTCGGCGAACCAGGTGGGCACGAACCAGCCGATGTGGCCGGTCACCCCGAGGTCCCCGCCGGGGGTGATGGTCTTCTTGCCCCGGACGTAGCGCTCCTCCTGCTCGGGGTGGCCCCAGTCCTCCAGGATCGCGTCGACGCGGCCCTGGCTGAGGGCGTCCCAGGCGGGGACCTCGTCGACCTGGACGGTGTCCACCCGGTAGCCCAGTTCGTGTTCGAGGAGGTAGCCGGCGACGGCGGTGTTCGCCTGGGCCCCGACCCACGACTGGACGGAGAGCGTGACGGTCTTCGTGCCCTGGGCCGCGGCGTACGGGGACGCCTGGCGGGTCATGTCCGCGGCTCCGCAGCCGGTGAGGACGGCGAGCGCCGTGGCGGCGGCGAGGGCGGCGGGGCCCCGGCGGCGGCGCGGGGCGCGCCGTTCGTGGGGTGCGCGCATGTCAGGCCTCCTTCGCGGGCTGGGTGAGGCGGTCGAGGAGCAGGCCGAGGCAGACGATCGCGGCGCCGGCGACCAGGCCGGTGGCGAGGTCTCCCTGGGCGAGGCCGAGGACGACGTCGTAGCCGAGGGCTCCGCCGCCGACGAGGCCGCCGATGATGACGACGGACAGGACGAGGACCACGGCCTGGTTGACGGCCAGCAGCAGCGCGGGCCGGGCGAGGGGCAGTTGGACCTGGCGCAGCAGCTGCGCGCGGGTCGCGCCGAGCGAGCGGGCGGATTCCACGGCGGTCGGGTTCACCTCGCGCAGGCCCTGGGCGGTGATCCGGACGACGGCGGGCAGCGCGTAGACGACGGCGGCCGCGGCGGCGGGTGCGCGGCCCACGCCGAAGAGGGCCACCACGGGGATGAGGTAGACGAACTGCGGCAGGGTCTGGCAGACGTCGAGGACGGGCCGCAGCAGTCGTTCGGCGCGGGCGCTGCGGGCGGCGCCCACGGCGATGGAGAAGCCGAGGACGAGCGTGAGGGCCACGGCGGCCAGCACCTGGGAGAGCGTGTCGAGGGAGGCGTCCCACACCCCGAGGACTCCCACCGCGCCGAGGGCGAGGACGGCGGTCAGGGCGGTGCCCCGGGTGCCCGCGCGCAGGGCGAGGCCGAACGCCACGAGCAGCAGCAGCCACCAGGGGGTGGCCTGGAGCGCGCCGCGCAGCGGGTCGAGGATCCAGCCGGTGAAGCGGGCGGCCCAGTCGGCGGTGCCGCCGACGAGGGGTACGCCGGAGTAGAGGTGGTCGGTCATCCAGGCGACGGCCGCGTTCACCGGGTCGGCCGGGGAGACGGTCCAGGACTCGGGCCACAGGGTGGAGCCGGCGATGCGGCCGGCGACGGCGGCGGCCACGGCCGGGAGGAGGGTCAGCAGGCGTCCGTACCAGCCGCAGAACACCCGGCGGATCAGGGAGCGTTCGTTGACGGGCAGGGGGTCGCCGATCCGTCGGCCGGCGGCGTCGGCGGTGCGGTCCAGCACGATCGCGAGGAGCACGATGGGGATGCCGGCGGTGAGGGCGGCGCCGACGTCCACGGAGGCGAGGGCCTGGTAGACGCGGTCGCCGAGGCCGCCGGCGCCGATGACGGAGGCGATGACGGCCATGGACAGGCCCGTCATGACGGCCTGGTTGACGCCGAGCAGGAGCTGTCGGCGCGCGAGCGGGAGGCGGGCGGTCAGCAGGCGCTGGCGGCCGGTGGCGCCGAGGGAGGCGGCGGCCTCCAGGACGCCGGCGTCGGCCTCGCGCAGGCCGAGGGCGGTCAGGCGGGCCATGGGCGGGGCGGCGTAGACGACGGTGGCGAGGACGGCCGCGGGCACGCCGATGCCGAAGACCAGCACCATCGGCAGCAGGTACGCGAAGGCGGGCAGGATCTGCATGGTGTCGAGTACGGGGCGCAGTGCGCGGTCGGCGCGCGGCGAGAGGCCCGCGGCGAGGCCGAGGAGCGCGCCGAGCACGACGGAGGCGCCGACGGCGACGACCATCAGGGCGAGGGTCTGCATGGTCGGCACCCACATGCCGAGCAGTCCGCAGGCGGCGAAGGCGGCGGCGCAGGTCAGGGCGAGCCGGACGCCGGCGAGGCGCCAGGCGACGAGCGCGGCCAAGGCGGTGACGCCGGTCCAGCCGGCGGCCAGGAGGAGCAGGTAGACGGCGCGGACGGACACCACGACGGCGTTGCTGACGTGGCCGAAGAAGTGGAGGAACAGCGGGTGGCTGTCCCGGTGGTCGATGATCCAGTCGCCGACGCGGTCGAGGGGGCCGGACAGGTCGACGGAGAGGGCCGCCGGCCAGCCGCCGGCGCCCGGGAAGGCCAGGGCGAGGGGGATCAGCAGGGCGGCGGCGACGGCCCACGCCAGGATGGCGTGCCGGCGGGCGGCGAGGGCGCGCGGGAGCCGGGCCGCGCGGGGGCGGTCCTGCGGGGCGGGCGAGGCGGCGCGGGCGCCGCGGTCACCGGCGGGCCGCGCGGAGGTCCGCGGGCCGGGCGGGGACGCCGTGGCGGCGCGCGCGCCGCGTTGTGCGTGGGTCGGGGTCGCGGTCATGCGCGCCACCTCCGGGACTCGGGGACGGGGGACGCGGGGCGGGCCGGGCGGCTCATGCCGCGGCCCCCCGTCCGGCGCCGGCCGGGAGTCCGGCGACGACGGCCAGCAGTGCCGCGTGGTCCACGATGCCGAGGCAGCGGCCGCGGTCGACGACGCGGGCGGGGCCGCCGGTGCGGGCGACGGCCTGGATGGCCTCGACGACGGTGGTGGTGGGGCCCAGCGCGGGCCCCCGTTCGGCCTCGTCGGCGACGGCGGGGCGCATCGCGTTGCGGACGGTGAGGACCTGTTCGCGGGGGACGTCGCGGACGAAGTCCCGTACGTAGTCGTCGGCGGGTGAGCCGACGATCTCCTCGGGCGTGCCGAGCTGGACGACGCGTCCGTCGCGCATCAGCGCGATGCGGTCGCCGAGGCGCAGGGCTTCGGCGAGGTCGTGGGTGATGAAGACCATCGTGCGGCCCTCCTCGTGGTGGAGGCGGGCGACCTCCTCCTGCATCTCGCGGCGGATGAGGGGGTCGAGGGCGCTGAACGGCTCGTCGAAGAGGAGGACCTCGGGGTCGCAGGCCAGGGCGCGGGCGAGGCCCACGCGCTGCTGCTGGCCGCCCGAGAGCTGGCCGGGCCGGCGGTGTTCCAGGCCTTCGAGGCCCACCTTGGCGACGAGTTCGGCGGCCCGGGCGCGGCGGTCGTCGCGTCCCATGCCCTGGATCTCCAGCCCGTAGGCCACGTTGTCGAGGACGGTGCGGTGCGGGAGCAGGCCGAAGTGCTGGAAGACCATGGCCACGCGGTTGCGGCGCAGGGCGCGCAGGCGGGTGGCGTCCATGGCGAGGACGTCCTCGCCGTCGATGCTCAGGCTCCCGACGGTGGGCTCGATGAGGCGGGTGAGGCAGCGGACGAGGGTGGACTTGCCGGAGCCGGACAGGCCCATGACCACGAAGACCTCGCCCTTGCGGACGTCGAAGGTGACGTCGCGGACGGCCGCCGTGCAGCCGGTGCGCTCGCGCAGCTCGGCGGCGGACAGGTCGGAGTCGGCGGATCCGGGGACCTTCGCGGCCGCCTTGGCGGGGCCGAAGACCTTCCAGAGGCCGTTCACGGAGAAGACGGGGGACGCCTCGGACGAGGCCGTGGCCGAGGCCGCGGATGCGGATGTGGCCGTGGTCCCGGCGGGGCGGGGTGCGGCGGGCGGGGTGTTCATCGGGCGCCGCCTTCCCGCACGAGCAGTTCGGCTGCCTTCTCTCCGACCATGAGCACTCCGATCATCGGGTTGACGGCGGGCATCGTCGGGAAGACGGAGGCGTCCGCGATGCGGATGCCCTGGAGCCCGCGGACCCTGAGGTCCGGGCCGACGACGGCCGCGGGGTCGTCGGCCGCTCCCATGCGGCAGGTGCCGGCCGGGTGGTAGACGGTGTGGGCGACGGAGCGGGCGTAGGCGCCGAGTTCCTCGTCGCCGGTGATCTCCGGGCCCGGGCACACCTCGCGGACCAGCCAGTCGGCCAGGGGCCGGGTGGCGGCGATCTTCCGGGCGAGCTTGATGCCGTCCACCAGGGTCCGGCCGTCGTAGTCGTCCTCGTCCGTGAAGTAGCGGAAGTCCAGGGCAGGTTTCACCTCGGGGTCCGCGCTGGTCAGGTAGAGGCGACCGCGACTGCGGGGCTTGGGGATGTTGGGGGTCATCGACACGCCGTGCGCGGGGCGTTCGTAGCCGATGCGCTCGGGGTTGTCGGTGAAGGGCACCTGGTAGAAGTGGAACATCAGGTCGGGCCCCGGCGACTTCGGGTCGCGGCGGACGAACAGGCCCGCGTCGCTGTCCATCGCGGAGTTCTCCGGTATCGGGCCGTCGGTCTCCCAGACGATCACCGACTCGGGGTGGTCGAGCAGGTTCTCCCCCACCCCGGGCAGGTCGTGCACCGGGGGGATGCCGAGTGCCTCCAGGTCGGCGCGCGGGCCGATGCCCGAGTGGAGCAGCAGGCGCGGGGTGTCGACGGCGCCGGCGCAGACGAGCACCTCGCGGCGGGCGGTGATCAGGCGCTCCGTACCGTCCGCGGCGCGTACGTGGACCCCGCGGGCGCGGGTTCCGTCGAGTTCCAGGCGGTAGGCCCAGGTCTCCAGGAGGATGTCGAGGTTGGCCCGTTCGTCCATGACGGGGTGCAGGTAGGCCACCGAGGCGGAGGAGCGCTTGTTGGTCTCGGGGTGGTAGGCGAGGTCGAAGAAGCCGACGCCCTCGTGGAAGGGTGCGCGGTTGAACCCCTCGACGCGCGGGACGTCCAGGGCGCGGCGCGCGGCGTCGACGAAGTCGCGCGCGACGGCGTTTCGGTCCTTCTCGTCGACCGGGACGATGTGGTTCAGGAGCCGGTCGAAGTACGGATCCATGGCCTTCGCGTGCCAGCCCTCGGCTCCGGCGGCCTCCCACTCGTCCCAGTCGGACGGGAGCGGTTTGAAGGCGATGAGGGTGTTGTGCGAGGAGCAGCCGCCGAGGACGCGGGCGCGGCTGTGGCGGATGTGGGAGTTGCCGCGGGGCTGTTCGGTGGTGGGGTAGTCGTAGTCGAGTTCGCCGCCGAGCAGGCCCATCCAGCGGCGCAGGGTGAGCACTTCGGGTCGGTCGACGTCGCTGGGGCCGCCCTCGATGACGGCGACGGTGACGTCCGGGTCCTCGGTCAGGCGGGAGGCGATCACCGATCCGGCGGTGCCGCCGCCGACGACGACGTAGTCGTACTCCGGTCCGGCGGGCGGCCGGACGATGCTCGCGGGGGTGGTCAGGCGGACGCCCAGGGGGATGTTCGCGGGGGTGTCCGTGGGGATGTTCGCGGGGGTGTCCGTGGGCGGGTTCGCCCGATGGCCCGCCGGGTTGTTCGTGGGGGTGGTCATGCCGGTGCTCCTCTTTCAGCCCGCGAACCAGCGCACGGGGCGCGGGGCGAGGTTCTGGTACACGTGCTTGGACTCGCGGTACTCGGCCAGGCCCGACGGGCCCAGCTCGCGTCCGGTGCCGGACTTGCCGAAGCCGCCCCACTCCGCCTGCGGCAGGTAGGGGTGGAAGTCGTTGATCCAGACGGTGCCGTGGCGCAGCCGGCCCGCCACGCGGCGACCGCGCCCCGGGTCGGAGGTCCACACCGCGCCGGCGAGGCCGTACTCGGTGTCGTTGGCGAGCGCGACGGCCTCGGCCTCGGTGCGGAAGGTCTCGACGGTCAGGACCGGTCCGAAGACCTCCTCCCGTACGACGCGCATGCCGCGGTGGCAGCGGTCCAGGACGGTCGGGCGGTGGAAGAAGCCGGGGCCGTCGGGCCGTGCGCCGCCGGCGCGGAGCACGGCTCCCTCGGCGAGGGCGGAGGCCACGTACCGTTCGGTGCGCTCGCGCTGGGCGGCGGACACCATCGGGCCGCACTCGACGCCGGGGTCGGTGCCGCGGCCGAGGCGGATCCGGTCGGCGCGGCGGGCGAGTTCGGCGACGAAGCGCTCGGCGACGCCTTCCTCGACGATGAGGCGGGAGCCGGCGGAGCAGACCTGGCCGCTGTGCATGAAGGCCGCGTTGAGGGCCTGGTCGACGGCGGTGTCGAAGCCCTCCTCGTCGGCGCAGGCGTCGGCGAAGACGATGTTGGGGTTCTTCCCGCCGAGTTCGAGGGCGACCTTCTTGACGGAGTCGGCCGCCGCGCGCATCACCTTCGTGCCGCTGACGAGGCCTCCGGTGAAGGAGACGAGGTCCACGTCGGGGTGTTCGGCGAGGCGGGCGCCGACGGGGTCGCCGGGGCCGGTGACCAGGTTCGCCACGCCGGCGGGCAGTCCGGCCTCGACCAGCAGTTCGACGAGGGCCACCGTGGACAGCGGGGTGAGTTCGCTGGGCTTGAGCACGAAGGTGTTGCCCGCGGCGAGGGCCGGCACGATCTTCCAGGAGGCCTGGAGGAGCGGGTAGTTCCACGGGGTGATCAGGGCGCACACCCCGACGGGCTCGTGGACGACGACGCTGTGCACGTCGGGGGTGCCGGCGTCGATGACACGGCCGGCGCTCTCGCCGGCGACGAGGTCGGCGAAGTAGCGGAAGGCGTCGGCCACGCAGTCGACGTCGACGCGGCCCTCTTCGAGGGTCTTGCCGGCGTCGCGGCTCTCCAGCAGTCCGAGGCGTTCGCGGTCGCGCAGCAGGAGGTCGGCGGTCCGGCGCAGCAGTGCGGCCCGCTCCAGGACGGGGGTCCGGGGCCACTGGCCGCCGTCGAAGGCGGCGCGGGCGGCGCCGACGGCGGCGTCGGTGTCGGCGACGTGACCCTCGGCGACGAGCGCCAGGACCGTGGCGTCCGCGGGGTCGAGGACCTCTCGGGTGGCCCCTGACACCGCCGAACGCCAGGTTCCGGCGATGTGGATGGTCTTCTGCTCGGACACGACGCGCTGTACCTCCGGTGCGGGCGCCGCGGCCGACCCGCGGCGGTGTGGTGCCCGCTTGCCCGGAGGTCCGGAAGCCATGCCCCGATCGTCACTCGAAGTGACCGGTGTCACTCTGCGCGTCGGTGCGTGCGGCAGGTTCCGGGGCGTCCCGCAACCCGCCGTACGCGGCCCGTCGTAGGCGGCCCGTCGTAGGCGGCCCGTCCCGGTGACCGTCAGCCGGTCGGGAGGCCCAGCCCGTAGTAGGTGACGTGGTAGCCGTCCACGTACGAGGCCTCGCCGCCGATGATCAGGTCGGTCGGTTCGGCGACCCCGGCGGCCTTCGCCGTCGCCACGAGCATCTCCGCGAGGGCCCGGCCCTTCGGCTCGCCGGGGCCGCCCGCGTCCACGCGCCACACCGGATCGTCGTCGTCGAAGATCGACGCGGTCCCCGGGTGCTCGGCGACCGTGCCCCAGCCGAGGGCGGCGGCGTCCACCTCGTCCCGGGCGAAGCAGGCGATGGCCAGGCGGTCGCCGCACACCACGTCGAAGAGGAGCGGTGCGCCGCGGCCGTCGCGGCCGTAGAGCGGCATGGCGATCCTGATGCCGAGGGCGGTGGTCTCGGTGGGCAGCGCGTCCAGGAAGTCCGCCAGCGACCGGGTGAGCGTCTCCCAGCTGCGTGCGGTCCAGCCGCCGGGGAAGCCGAGGCCGGCGTTGGCCGCGTCCCGGTTGCTCCCGAAGAAGCCGCCGATCGAGTGCTCCTCGCCGACCCCCTGGCGCCAGAACCAGTCCTCGGCCGGGTCGGTGGGCTGGAGGACCAGCTCCGGCCCCGTCCTGCCGGCGCGCAGTTCCAGGGTGTCGGGCGTGCCGCGCCAGCGGACGAAGGGCGTGCCCCAGGGCTGTCCGCTGTCGAAGAAGGGGCCGAGGTCGCCGTGCGAGCCGATGACGGACGGCCTGCCCAGCGCCTCGGTCACCTCCTCGCGGGCGGCGCGGAAGGCGGCGGCCTGCGCGGCGGCGTCCGGTGCGACGAGCGCCACCGGCACCGCGAGTTCCACGTACGACTCCCCGTCGACGTGGCGTTCCTCGTAGGTGCCGACCGGGCGCAGGCGGGCGTCGCCCGCGGGCCGGCCGGTGATCAGGACGGGACGGTCCGGTGTCCCCTGCCAGGCCCAACCGAGCGCGGCCGCGAGGGCCTTGACGCCCTCGGGCGACCAGCCGCCGCTGTCGGCCGCGAGGAGGCGGCGGGCGAGGTCGGCGGTGGACTGCTGCGTGGTGCTTCCCCGTTGTTCGTTCATCGGGTCATCGTGCCCCACCGCGGAGGTCGCGGTTCCGCTGGGGTGGAGGTCAACACCGCGCGGGAGTCGGGCCGGTGGGATAGGTGGGATAGGTGGGATAGGTGGGACCGGCCGGGAGCGAGACGTCCGGGACCCCGGATTGGTTCAGTCGGTCGATCGTGTCATTCAACACAATCACTAGACATTGTCGAGTGACAAAGTCGCTTGTACTTTGAAAGGGACCGAAGGAAGCGGAACGAAAGGCACGCCATGACCCAGCCGTCCGTCCTCACCCGGCCGATCCCCGAGCGCTCGTCCCTGCCCCTGTTCGGCCACGCCCTCTCGCTCCCGAAGGGCTTCGACGCGACCCTGCACCTCATGAAGGAGGTCAAGGAGCTCGGGCCGCTCTACCGGCTGCGCGTCTTCGGGTCCGAGGTCGTGATCGTGGGCGGCCCGGACCTGGTGGCGGAGCTGTCGGACGAGTCCCGCTTCCGCAAGAACGTGCACGCCGACCTCGTGGAGATCCGCCGGTTCGCCGGGGACGGCCTGTTCACCGCCTTCTCCCACGAGGAGAACTGGCGCAAGGCGCACGACATCCTCATGCCGGCGTTCTCGCTGGGCGCCATGCGCGACTACCACCCGACGATGCTCGGGGTCGCGCGGTCCCTGATCGGCAAGTGGGACCGGGCCGCCGGCCGGGAGGGCGTGGACGTCTCGGAGGACATGACGCGCCTGACCTTCGACACCATCGGGCTGTGCGGTTTCGGCTACGACTTCGAGTCCTTCCGGCGCGACGAGGCGCACCCGTTCGTCGAGGCCATGGGCCGGGCCCTCGCGTTCACCCAGGACACGACCGAGTCCCTGCCGGGCACGGACTGGCTCAGGCCCGGGCGCACGGAGCGGTTCGGCCGGGACGTCGCGGTGATGACCGACCTCGTCGACGAGGTCATCCGGCAGCGCAGGCTCTCCGGCGACACCCGCACCGACGACCTCCTGGGCCGGATGCTGCACACCCCCGACGCCCGCACGGGCCTGCCGCTGGACGACGTGAACATCCGCAACCAGGTCATCACCTTCCTCATCGCCGGGCACGAGACGACCAGCGGCGCCCTGTCCTTCGCGCTCTACCACCTGACCAAGCACCCGGAGGTCCTCGCGCGGGCCCAGGCCGAGGTCGACGCGCTGTGGGGCGACGAGGAGACCCCGGATCCCGGGTACGCGGACGTCGGCAGGCTCACCTACATCCGCCAGGTGCTCAACGAGAGCCTCCGGCTGTGGCCGACCGCGCCCGCCTACGCGGTGGAGCCGCTGGAGGACACCGTCATCGGCGGCCGGTACGCCGTCCGCAAGGGCGAGACGTTGATGATCCTGACCCCCGCCCTGCACCGCGACCCCGCCTGGGGCGAGAACGTCGAGCTGTTCGACCCCGAGCGCTTCACCCCGGAAGCGGAAGACCGGCGCCCGGTGCACCTCTTCAAGCCGTTCGGGAGCGGCGAACGGGCCTGCATCGGCCGCCAGTTCGCCCTCCACGAGGCCACGCTCCTGCTCGGCCTCCTGGTGCACCGCTACCGGTTCGTCGACCACACCGACTACCGGCTGACGATCAAGCAGACGCTCACCCTCAAGCCCGACGCCTTCTCCCTCACACCGGTCCGGCGCACCACCGGGGAACGCCGTCGGCCCCCCGTCGCGGAGGTCGGGACACCGGCCGGGCGCCACGGACAGTCCGGGCCGGAGGCGCTCGCGGTGCGGCGGGCCCCCGGCACCACCCTGACCGTGCTGCACGGCTCCAACCTCGGGACCTCCGCCGGCATCGCCCGCGACCTGGCCGCGGAGGGCGCCGACCGGGGCTTCGCCCCGACCGTGGCCTCCCTCGACGACCACTCCGGCCGACTGGACCCCGCCGCCGGTCCGCTGGTGATCGTGGCCGCCTCCTACAACGGACGGCCCACCGACGACGCCGCCGCCTTCGTCGCGTGGCTGGAGGGCCTGGAGCCCGGCTCGCTCACCGGCCTCCCGTACGCCGTCCTCGGCGTCGGCGACCGCAACTGGGCCGCCACCTACCAGCGGATCCCCACCCTCCTCGACGAGCGCCTCGCGGCGGCCGGCGCCGTGCCCCTGCTCGAACGCGGCGCCGCCGACGCCTCCGGCGACCTCGCCGGCGCCGTCGACCGCTGGACGGCGGACCTGTGGACCACCCTGCTCGCACGGTACGGCGAGGACTCGGTCGACGCGTCCCCGGCGCCCGTCGAGCCCGACGCGGACCAGGCGCTGTACGCGCTGGAGGACGCCCCCGCATCGGTGCGCGACGGCCTCGCCGCGCGGCACGGCGTCCGACCGATGGAGGTCCTCGAAGCGTACGAACTCGTCGACACCGCGCACGAACTCGGCCGCTCCAAGCGCTTCCTGCGGCTGCGGCTGCCCGAGGGCGTCACCTACCGCACGGGCGACCACCTGGCCGTCCTGCCGCGAAACCCCGAGGCCCTGGTCCGGCGGGTCGCCGACCGGTTCGGCCTCGACCTCGACCGCACCGTCCGCCTGCGGGCCCTGCGCCACAGCCGCGGCGCCCTGCCCGTCGACCGTCCGCTGACCCTGGGCCGCCTCCTCGCCGACTTCGTGGAACTCCAGGACGCCGCCACCCCCGAGCAGGTGGCCGTGCTCGCCGGGCACACCGCCTGCCCGCCCGAGAAGCGGCCCCTGGACGCCCTCGCCGCCGCCGACCCCGAGGACTTCCGCGAGCGGGTGACCTCACGGGGCCTGGGCGTCCTGGACCTGCTGGAGCGCTACCGCGCCTGCGAGCTGCCGTTCGAGCGTTTCCTGGAGATGCTGCCGGTGCTGCGCCCCCGCCACTACTCCATCTCCTCCTCCGCGAGCGCCCGGCCCGGCGAGGTGGACCTGATGGTGTCCCTGCTCCGCGCCCCGCACCGCGCGGGCGAGGGCACCTTCCGCGGCATCGCCTCGGACCACCTGGGGCGCGCCGAGGCCGGTGACGTGGTCCAGGCCCGCGTCCTGCCGTGCGGCGAAGCCTTCCGCCTGCCCGAGGACCCGTCCGCACCGGTGATCCTGGTCAGCGCGGGCACCGGTCTCGCGCCCTTCCGCGGCGCGGTCCTCGACCGGCTGCACGCCGGCTCGACCGGGACCCTGTTGTGCTACTTCGGATGCGACCACCCCGAGGTCGACTACCTGCACCGCCGGGAGTTCGAGGCGGCCGAGGAGGCCGGGGCCGTCAGCATGCGCCCGACCTTCATGCACGCCCCCGTCGACGGGGTCCGCTTCGTCCAGGACCGCATCCTGCGGGAGGCCGAGGAGGTCTGGGCGGCCCTGGAGGCGGGCGGCGGCGTCCGCGTCTGCGGCGACGGCCGCCGGATGGCGCCCGCGGTGCGGGAGGCGTTCACGGCGATCCACCGCGAGCGGACGGGCGCGGGCGCGGGGGCGGCGGCCGCCTGGCTCACCGGCCTGATCGAGTCCGGCCGCTACGTCGAGGACGTGTGGGCCGGCTGAATCCCCGACCTCGCGTCGGGTCACGACGGCGGCCACGGGTGCGCGGGCACCCGTGGCCGCTTCGGCGTGCGCGGCGGCGTGCGCGGGGTGCGCGGGGTCGTCAGTCGATCGGGCCGGCCGTCAGGTCCAGCCGGCCGCCGGCGAGCGCCACCGTCGCGGCGACCAGCACCCTGAGGTCGACGCGCTCGGTCGCCTCCTCCGGGGCGTGCAGGCGCTGCATCGTCAGGCCGTCGAAACCGTTGAGGAAGAAGCGGGCGACCAGGTCCGCGGGCTGGGCGAGGACGTATCCCGTGCGGGCGGCCGTCTCGGTCATGATGCGTTCGGTGATCTCGTTGACCTGCCGGTGGTGCGACCTGCGGGCCTCGTCGAGGGCGGGCGTGCGCACCGCGAGCAGGGTCAGCTCCGTGAGCAACCGGTAGCCGGCCGACTCCTCCTCGACCGTGCGCCACAGGGCGCCGGCCAGCGCGGCGATCGTCTCCTCGAAGCCCGCGCCCTGCGGCGCGGCCCGTTCGACCTGCGCGATCAGGTCCCCGGTGAGCTGCTCCATGACCGCCCGGTACAGGTCCTCCTTCGTACCGAAGGTGTAGTGGACCGTCGCCTGGGCGACGCCGAGTTCCGAGGCGATGGCGCGCGTGCTGCCCGCGGCGACTCCCTCCCGCGTCATGAGGGCGATGGCCGCATTGATCAGCTGGGGGCGGCGCTCGGCCGCGGAAACGTGAGCCATCCGGCCACTATACCGACTTGGTCGGTGGACCAAGTCGGTAAAACAGCACGTGGGAGCGGGCGGGGCCGGGGCCGGCCCACGCCTCGTCGCGGGGTGTGCCGGCGCGGCGCGACCGCGAGCACTTCGCCGCTTCGTCGCTTCGTCGCTTCGTCGAGCGGGATCGACCCGTCGGGCCGCGACTGCGCCTCCCGCGTCACGCCCGACGACAGGGCCGCGGCGGAGGCCGGTCGACGGCCCGTCGGCGCCACGTGGGCTCGGCGTCGGGCCGGACACCACGTCAACCGCCTGCTCCCGGCTGCCGTTTCGGAGGGTTTCGGCCGGCGCCGCGCGAGGCCCCGTGGCCCGGACGGTCACCGGCCGCCAGACTGGGCGACGTGAGGATTGCCGTCATGACAGCGGGATCGCGCGGGGACGTCGCCCCGTACACGGGCCTGGGCGCCGGCCTGGCCCAGGCCGGGCACGAGGTCACCCTGGTGACCCACGAGGCCTTCGCACCGCTCCTGGCCGGGTCGGGGGTGCGTTTCGCGAGCCTTCCCGGTGACCCGAAGGCCGAGTTGCACTCGACGCGCGGTCGCGGGCTGCACCGCAGCCGCAGCGGGAGCGCGAAGCTCCTCAAGGCCGTCGCCCTGGCGCGGCGCATCGCGCCCGAGATGACGGACCCGCTGGTCCGCGCGGCACGCGACGCGGACGTCGTACTGGCCTCCGGCAGCATCGCGCCCCTGGCCTGCGTCATCGCCGAGGGCCTCGGCCGGCCCAGCATGGGGTTGTTCCTGCAACCCCTGCACGCGACCCGCGCCTTCCCGCCCCCGATGCTCGGCACCCGCTCGCTGGGCCCGCTGGGCAACCGGCTCGGCGGGCACGCCGTCGGAGCGGCCGTCGACCACGTCTTCACCGGCGCCGTCCGCGCCCTGGCCTCGGAGCACCGACTCGCCCCCGTCCGCCTGCCCTTCGCCCGACGCGCCCGCGAGCGGCGGGGCTGGCCCGTGTGGCACGGCTTCAGCGAGCTCGTGGTGCCGCGCCCCCACGACTGGCGGCCGGGGCTGCGGATCTCCGGGTACTGGTGGCCCCACGACGGGGTCGACCGGCTCCCGTCGGAGCTGGAGGACTTCCTCGCGGCCGGTCCGGCCCCGGTCTACGTGGGCCTCGGGAGCGCCACGACGCCCGATCCGCGGCGGGTCAGCGACCACGTCGTCGCCGCCCTGCGCGCCGCCGGCCTGCGCGGGGTGATCCAGCGGGGGTGGGCGGGGCTCTCCGCCGGCGGCGACGACATGATCACCATCGGCGACGTCCCGCACTCCGCGCTCTTCCCGCGCATGGCGGCCGTCGTCCACCACGCCGGCGCCGGCACGACGGGGGCGACCCTGCGCGCGGGCGTGTCCTGCGTGCCCGTACCGGTGCAGTTCGACGCCCGCTTCTGGGCGTCCCGCCTCGTGGCGCTGGGCACCGCCCCCGGCGCGATCCCCCTGCCCCGGCTCGACGCGGACGCCCTGGCCCCCCTGCTCCGACGGGCCGTCACCGACCCCTCCCACCGCGAGCGCGCCCGGCACCTCGCCCGCCTGCTGGCCGCGGAGGACGGCGTCGCCCCCATCGCCGCCGCGCTCGAACGCCTGGACCGCCCCTGAGCGCGCGGGCCGGACCGGCCCGCCGCCCGACCGGCACGTCCTCGCGGGCCCACCCGGGGGCCCGCTGTACGGTGGGCCGATGCGCTATGGGTTGAAACGTCGGGATTTCCTCCTCGTCGCGGCCATGGCGGCGGTGACCGGCTGCGATGCCGCCGGGGACCGGCCCGCGGGTCGCTCGACCGCCTCCCCGAAGGCCTCCGGCTCCCCCGCCCGGCTGTCGATCCCGCCCCTGTTGGAACCCGCCGCGGACGCCGACGGGGTCAAGGTGTTCCGGTTGACGATGCGGAAGGGGCGGACGGAGTTCCTGGCCGGTCGTCCCGCGCCGACGTGGGGGTTCAACGGCTCCTACCTCGGCCCGACGTTGCGCGCCGCGCGCGGGGACAGGGTCAGGGTGGAGGTGGTCAACGGGATCGGCGAGGACACCACCGTCCACTGGCACGGGCTGAGGGTGCCCGCGGAGATGGACGGCGGCCCGCACCGGATCATCGGGCCCGGGGCCACCTGGAGTCCGCACTGGACGGTGGACCAACCCGCCGCGACCGCCTGGTAACATCCGCACCCGCACGGTTTCACGGCCCAGCACGTGTACCGCGGCCTGGCGGGGATGTTCCTGCTGGACGACCCCGAGGCCCGGGCGTCGGGGCTGCCGAAGGACTACGGGGTCGACGACTTCCCGCTCATCGTCCAGGACAAGGTCATCAACGCCGACGGCACCCTGTCGGAGGAGCGGCTCGACGAGGGACGTTTCTTCCTCGGTGACACGGCACTCGTCAACGGCACCCGCAACCCCACCCTGGAGGTGGGCACGACCCGGGTGCGGCTGCGGCTCCTCAACGCCTCCAACGCCCGCCTGTTCCACATCGGCTTCGCCGACGGGCGCACGTTCCACGTGGTCGGCGGTGACGTCGGCCTGCTGCCGGCGCCGGTCCCGGTCACCCGCGTGTCCCTCAGCCCGGCCGAACGGGCCGAGGTCGTCGTCGCCTTCAGCCCCGGCGAGAGCGTCGTACTGCGCGGCTTCGGCGGCGTCGACGAGATCGACCGGGGCGACTTCGACCTCCTCACCCTCACCGCCGCGCGGGAACTCGCCCCCTCACCCGCGCTGCCGGACCGACTCCCCTCGACGCCGCCCATCGAGGTCCCCGCCGACGCGCGGGTGCGCCGCTTCGCGTTGGACGGGACCGACGAGATCAACGGCCTCGACTTCGCGATGGACCGCGTCGACGAGGTCGTACCGGCCGGCGCGCGCGAGATCTGGGAGGTCACGGCCTCGCACTACGCGCACAACTTCCACATCCACGAGGTCGCGTTCCGGGTCCTGGACATCGACGGCCGACAGCCCCCCGCCTGGTACCAGTCGCACAAGGACACCGTCTACCTGCCGGCGAAGTCCACCGCCCGCCTCGCCGTGGAGTTCGGCCGCTTCACGGATCCGACGTCGCCCTACATGTACCACTGCCACATCCTGCGCCACGAGGACAAGGGGATGATGGGCCAGTTCGTCATCGTCGAGCCCGGCACGGAGTCGACGGTCCCGCGCACCCTCCCGACCGCAGCGGCCCACGCCCACGCCGCCTCCGCCTCCGCCTCCGCCTCCGACGGCTGATCGCCACGTCGGAGCGGGCGGCGTCCGGCCCTCGAAACGGGGTGGTCCGGACGACCGGTCCTTGCCATGATCGCCCGATGACCGATGACCAGCGCACACACCCCTCGACGGTGGCCGACGACCGCACGTCGCTCACTTCGTTCCTCGACTACCAGCGCGAGACCCTGGCCATGAAGTGCGCGGGGCTGACCGGCGAGCAGCTGAGGCGCAAGGCCGTCCCGACCACGGGGCTGACCCTCCTCGGCCTGGTGCGCCACGCGGCCTCCGTCGAGCGGGGGTGGTTCCGCGCCGCCGTGAACGGCGAGGACGTCGAACCCCTTTGGCCCGGCCTCGTCGACGGCACGTACGCCGAGTTCGACGTCGAGGACGCCGACGTGGACGAGGCCTTCGCGGCCTGGCGCGAGGAGTGCGCCCGCGCCCGCGTCGTCACCGCCTCCTTCGCCTCCCTCGACGACACCGTCGAGTTCCGCGGCGAGACGATCTCGCTGCGCTACGTCCTCACGCACATGATCGAGGAGTACGCGCGGCACAACGGCCACGCCGACCTGCTGCGCGAGGCCCTCGACGGAACCGTCGGCGAGTAGCCGGGGGCGCGCCCGGCACGCCCCCGCCGCGGGCCGGTCCGCTTCACCTCACTCCCAGCGCAACCGCCCCGCGTCGTCCACGGCGGGGGCGTGACCGTCGAGGGGCCGGCCCGCCTCCAGGCAGCCGGCGATCCCCTCCAACAGCAGCGGAAGGGAGGTCCAGGCCTCGTGCGCGACGCGCCGGACTCCCTCCACGGGCTCGACCCGGTGGACCCGGCCCCGGTCGATCCCGCCGCGGTGGTCCAGCACGAGGCCGCCCCCGCCGACCTCCCGGCCGAGGGGGATCAACCGCGGATGCCCGTACAGGAAGAAGCTGGATCCGATCGTCAGGAGGTCGTCCTCCGCCCGCGCTTCCTCCTCCTTCGACAGGTGCGGGTCGAAGTAGGGCGACATGTGCCGCCAGTCCCCCGCGATCTCGCGGGCGCCGCGCGGCACGTAGGAGCCGGGGAACAGTTCGGACCGACCGTCGAGGACGCCGTCGTGCCGCAGCAGCGACGCGACCAGGGGTCTCGGCAGCGGCCCGCCGACGACGCGTTCGGTCGCGGCGATGTCCGCCGGATCGGCCGGGGGCGCGAGGGCCGCGTGGGTGGCCGGCGCGTGCTCGGCCAGCCAGTTCTCGATGCGTGTCCAGGAGTCGTTCACCGCTGCGGTCATGGAACGGCATGCTGCCGGACGCCACCGACATCACCCGGCGGCGGCCCCACCGGTCCGGACAGGGTGAACCCGCTGTAGCCGGCCTTCGCGGCGGTGTCGCACTCCTGCCGGTAGCGGTCGAGGCCGCCCGCGTAGGCCAGGAACACCCGTGGTTTGCCGGGCACGTTGGCCCCGTTGTACCAGGAGGCGACGTCCCGGTAGAGCGTCCCGTCCGCGAGGGAGGCGACGTGTTCTCCCCAGGCCTGCTCGGCTTGCGCGGTGGCGTCGATCTCGGTGTGGGCGTGCTCGCGCAGGTGGGCGATGCAGTCGGTGATCCACTCCACGTGCTGCTCGATGGCGACCACCGCGTTGCTCAGCACGGAGGGGCTGAGCGGGCCGAGGACGGTGAACAGGTTGGGGAAGCCGGCCGTGAGCAGGCCCAGGTGGTTGCGCGGGCCGTCCGCCCACCGGTCCCGGAGCGTGGCACCGCCCTTGCCCACGATGTCGACGGCGACCTGCGAGCCGGTCATCGCGTCGAAGCCGGTGGCGTGGACGATGACGTCGACGGCGTGCTCGCGGCGGGCGGTCCGGATGCCGAGCGGTGTGATCTCCCGGATCGGGTCCCGCGTGAGGTCCACGACGTCGACGTGCGGCCGGTTGTAGGTGGCGTAGTAGTCGGTGTCCAGGCACGGGCGTTTGGTGCCGTACGGGAATCCGCGCGGGGTGAGCGTCGCCGCGGTCTCCGGGTCGGTGACGATCGCCCGGATCTTGGAGCGGACGAAATCGGCGACCGTCTCGTTGGCGCGCGGGTCGACGAGGATGTCCGTGTACGTCCGCAGCAGTCCGCTGAGCAGTCCCGATTCCCAGCCCTGTTCGTAGGCCGCGTGGCGCTCGGCCTCCGTCGCCGCCAGGGCGGACCCGGTGGGCGGGTCGAAGACCGTGCCGCCCCTGGAGGCGCGTTGGGCCGTGCGGAACCGCGGGTAGTCGGCCTTGAGGGCGGCGAGTTCCGCCGCCGACAGGGGCCGGTTGTGGGCGGGCAGCGCGTACACGGCGGTGCGTTGGAAGACCGTGAGGGAGGCCGCCCGTTCGGCGAGCAGCGGGATGGCCTGGACGGCGGAGCAGCCCGTGCCGATCACGGCGACGCGCCGGCCGGTGAGGTCCACGTCCTCGTGTGGCCAGTCGGCGGTGTGCAGGGAGCGGCCCGCGAAGGTGCCGGCGCCGGGGATGTCCGGTTCCTTGACGGCCGACATGCATCCGGTGGCGAGGACGAGGAACCGGGTGCGCACCCTCTCCCCCGTGTCGGTGGTGACCTCCCAGGTGTGCGCGGCCTCGTCGTACACCGCCCGGTCGACCCGGGTCCGCAGGCTGATGTGCGCGCGCAGCGCGAAGCGGTCGGCGACGTGCCGCAGGTAGCGCAGGAGCTCGGGCTGTGTCGCGTAGCGCTCGCTCCACTCCCATTCCTGGTCCAGTTCCGGGGAGAAGGAATAGGAGTAGGAGGTGCTCTCGATGTCGCAGCGCGCGCCCGGGTAGCGGTTGCGGAACCAGGTGCCGCCGATGTCGTCGCATGCCTCGAAGAGCCGTACGTTCAGGCCCAGTTCGCGCAGGCGGTGGAGCTGGTAGAGGCCGGAGAAGCCCGCCCCGACCACGACCGCGTCGAGCGGTGTGGCGGCGGAGGGGGACCGGTGGGGGCGGGGCATGCCGTGCTCCTGGTGGCTTCGGGGCGTGCGCGGGTTCCGTGTCGTCTCGGGTGCTTCGTCCCGGACGCGCCGTCTCAGGCGGGTCGTCTCAGCCGTGCCGTCTCAGGCGGGTCGTCCGGGGGCGGGCGCCGAGGGGGTGAGGGCGGAGATCTCCGGCAGGCTCATCCCCATCTGCTCGTTGAGGAAGCGGACGATGGTCCAGTGCGGCAGGGCGGCCTCGTCGAAGGGGCCGAAGGCGGCGGTGTACAGGGGGATCCAGCGCAGGGCCTCCTCGACGGACCGCTCGCGCCCGCGACCGGCCCCGTCGCCGCTCGCGGCCCCGCTCCCGTCCCCGTCCTGGTAGTCGCCGTAGGCGATGCTGCGGTGGTGGATGAAGCGCCGGCCGGGCAGGCGCTCCTCGCACAGTTCCCGGTACTCGCGGGTCTGGAGGATGAGGAAGTGCCAGATCTCGTCGATCTCCTGCTCCACGGGCAGGAACAGGCCGGCGAGGCGGTCGGGGTGGCGGGAGACCAGGTAGAGGTAGCGCAGGCATTCGCGCACCTGGTGCTCGACGTGGTCGCGTTCGTACGGGGTCTTGGCGGTGAAGTACCCGACGGTCTCCTCGTGGAGGGCCGCGCCGAGCAGGTCGACGGCGGTGACGGCGTGGGGTGCTTGTGCTGCGGAGGCGCTCATGGGCGGGTTCCTGTCCGGGCCGAAGGGGCGGTGGGCGGGGGCCGTCAGCCGGCACTCCGGAGCCAGGCGTACTTGCCGGAGCGGCCGATCGGCAGGTGGGTGCGGTGGGCGGGCGCGCAGGGGCGGCCCGTGAGGTCCTGGACGGCGGCGGCGAGGCGGGCCGTCCGGGCCGGGTCGAGCGGGACGTCGTCGAACGTCACGTACGCGAGGGTGGTGGCTCCCCCGTCGGCGCCCCCGTCGGCGGCCTCTGCGCCGGCCTCGGCGCCGGGCGGCTCCGCTGGGCCGAGGCGGTACAGGAACACCCGCTCGCTGATCGCCGCGATGCGGGCGTCGAGGTCGGCCTGGGCGACGGGACCGTACGGGGTGTCCAGGAGTTCCTTCTCCCGGCCGCAGAAGGCGGTGATCCGCCCGGGGTCGGTGGTGCCGTCGGAGGTGCGCACGCAGTCCCCGGAACGGTAGCGGACCAGGGGCATGAAGGGGTTGCGCAGGCTGGTGACGATGAGGCTGTGGATGCCGCTGCCCGGGGCGACCGGGATGAGCTCGACGCTCATGTCCTCCAGGTGGGGCCGGTAGCGGCCGGTGTGCGGGTCGCTGGAGTAGAGGTAGCCCAGCTCGGTGCTGCCGAAGAGGTCCACGACGGGGCAGTCGAAGCGTTCGCGCAGCAGCGCGCGGACGTTGAGCGGGGTGTACTCGTAGGCGTGGACGATGCTTTGGGGCCGGGGGAACTCGTCCCACAGGTTCCAGGCGTCGACCTTCCGGACCAGGTGGGCGAGGTGGTAGCCCGAGCAGTCCAGGTGGTAGGTGCCGGTGGGGTGGGCGTCGGCCACCGCGCGGATCTCGGCGAGCATCGCCCGCACCTCGATCGGGGTCCAGTCGGCCGGGTCGAGGGTCCGGTTGAGGTAGAGCGTGCGGTCGTCCAGCCAGCGCTCCCCTGCCGTGGCCCCCGGCTTCCCGGCGTTGACCCGGGCGACGTGCTCGGTGGCGAGCACGGTGGTCAGGGAGATGCGCTTGCCGTGCGCCTCCCAGGTGGCGCGCAGGTCGGGGTGTTCGCTCCACAGCCGGTAGTAGGAGCGGAGCAGGAAGTAGGGCGGCCGGATCAGCTGCATCCGGGCGTGGTTGGTGCCGGTCGACAGGACGAACTCGGCCTCACCGGAGGCGAGCGCCTCGGCCAGGTGGGGGGTCATCCAGTTGTCGGGGAAACCACGGGCGATCTCGGGCTTCTCCAGGATCGGGAAGTCCCCTCGGGCGACGCTCTCGCGGTAGAGCGGGATGTCGCGCACCCGGTCCACGACGTGGGGGCTGGGCAGCGGGCTCATCGGGGCCTCCGTGGGTCGCGGGGGTGGACGGGGGCGACCGCCGCCGTGCGCGGACGGCGACGGCCCCCCGTGCGGGTGGGGGTGGATCAGGAGATGCAGCCGGTCTTGCCGGCGACGCTGATACAACCCTCCTTCGGGGTGGCGCTGATGCAGCCGTCCTTGGCGCCCTGCGCCGAGTTCGCGGCGACCCACTTGGCCCAGACGGCGTCCTGGGTCATGTGCTCGATGAGCCGGTCCATGGTGGTCCTCCTCGCATGCCGGGGATCTGGAACGCGGGCGCCGAGATCCCCCCTCGGCAGCCCGCCCACCGAAGGTAAAGAGTCGTTCAATCGCATGTCAACGAAGGGTCAAATCGATTGGCGTGAAGTGATCGCGTTGATCATTCGGAATCGCCGTTCACAGCGCTCCCGACGCCTGACGAAAGTCTCGAATTCGGTGTGTCGGTCGAGGTCCGCACGACCGGGAACGAGCGCGAGAGGGTCAGGGAACGCCGGCGGTCCGCCGGGCCGCGGCGGGGCAGACACGGCGGCCGTCCGTGTGACAGGCTGACGGCGTGATCGTCAGGGTGAGTGAGGCACGCGTCCGTCCCGAACGGTTCGAGGCGTTCCACGAGTTGATCGTCGCCGCGGTGCGCGGGTTCCCCGATCTGCACCCCGGACTGGTGGACCACGAGGTGCTCATCGCACCGCCCGACTCGCTCGTGTACGTCAGCCGCTGGCGCGGCGAGGAGGACCTCGTCGGCTACGCCGGCGCGCACTGGCGGGAGCGTCCGGTGATGCTGCCGGGCGAGGAGGAGTACCTCCTCGGCCCCCTGGTGGTCCGCCACTTCACGCACGCGCCGTTGGCCTGACCCAGCGGGCCGCGTCGACGCGGCCCGACACGGTGTGGGGCATCGGCGGGGGCCACCCGGGTGACCTGCGTCCGTCCCACGGCCCCGTACCGCCGCGCCGCGGCGCGGCGGTACGAGGATGGGCGGGTCGTTTCCCCCTCCCCGGCTGGAGTCTTTCCGTGCTCGAACGCAAGCAGCTCAAGGGCCGTACGCGGATCACGTTCGTCCTCCCCGCGGAAACCCCGCACGGGCCCGTCAGCGTCGTCGGCGACTTCAACCACTGGAACCCCGCCGCCCACCCGCTGGAGCCGCGCGGGGACGGCACCCGCGCCGCGACCATCGCCCTGCCCGCCCACAGCGCGTTCTCCTTCCGCTACCTCGGGGCCGGCGACCACTGGTTCGACGACGAGCACGCCGACGGCCACGACGGCGCCAACGGCCGCGTCCACACCTGACGCCGCCCGGGGCCCGCGGGGGCGGGGCTCACCCGGCCACGGACCCGCCGGCGCCGGCCGCGCCCGTCCCGGGGTCGACGGCGGACCCCTCCATGCGGCGCTGGTCCTCCTCGCTCCAGGCACGGGTGTCGCGCGGCCGGACGTAGGGTTCCGCGTCCGCGGGCATCCCCGCGGCGATGGCCCGCTGTCGGCTCAGTTCCGCGTCGAATTCCAGGCCCAGGAGGATCGCCAGGTTCGTGATCCACAACCAGACGAGGAAGACGATCACGCCCGCGAGGGCGCCGTACGTCTTGTTGTAGGAGCCGAAGTTGGCGGCGTAGAAGGCGAATCCGGCGGAGGCGATCATCCAGATCAGCAGGGCCAGCAGGCTGCCCGGTGTCACCCAGGAGAAGCCCCGGCCCTTGGCGTTCGGCGCGGCCCAGTACAGCAGCGCGATCATGATCGTGACGAGGAGGACCAGGACGGGCCACTTCGCGACGGACCACACCGTCAGCGCGGTGTCGCCCATCCCCAGGACGGCGCCGGCCCGGCGTGCCGGCGCTCCGCTGAAGACCACGATCAGCGCGCCGCCGCAGGCGAGGAGCATCAGCGCGAGGGTGAGCGCCAGGCGCAGCGGCAGCACCTTCCACAGGGGGCGGCCCTCGGGGACGTCGTAGACGGCGTTCGAGGCGCGGATGAACGCGCCGGTGTAGCCCGAGGCGGACCACACCGCGACGACCAACGCCACGGCCGCCACCGCGGATCCGACGCCCGCGTTGCCCTGGAGCTGCTCCACCGCGCCGGTGACCACGTCCCGGGTGGCGCCGGGCGTCAGGCCGCGCAGTTCGTCCAGGAGGCGTCGCACGGTCGATTCCCCCGTGACGCCCAGCAGCGAGACCAGCACCAGCAGGGCGGGGAAGATCGCCAGCACGCCGTAGTAGGTCAGTGCCGCGGCGCGGTCGGCCAGTTCGTCGTCGCCGACCTCCTTCAGGGTGCCGAGCAGCACCTCCTTCCATGAACGTGCGGGCAGTTCGGTGGGGCGTCGCGGTGCTCGTTCCCCGATCCCCTCGTCGGGGCCCGTCACGGCCTGTCGGTCGCCGGTCCCCCGCTCGGGTTCGCCGCCGTGGTCGAGATGCGCAGTCTGCTTCATGCCCTGCGGTTGTCCACGACCGCGCGACTCATGTCACGGGGCTCGATGACGGAATCATCGAAGGTGTCGGCGCCGGGGAGGCGATGGCGTGCGGCGATCAGGGCCGCGTGGACGTCGGTGGTGCCCGTCGCGACGCACAGGGCACGCGCGACGTCCGCGATCTCGGCCCGTACGAGCGAGGCGCCGTCCCCTTCCGCCAGGACGGCCAGGGCCCAGTAGCGATCGACGAGACCGGGCAGCACCGCCGGGTGAGCCATCAGCATGGACGAGTCCTCTCCTCAGTGATCATTCCCTGGATGGCCGTGCGGGTACCCGGTCGCCCGCCGTCCAATCGGTCGCGGGAACGCCTGATCGGAAAGATCCGCCGGTTCTCCCTCGCGCCCGACGCCGTGACGTACCGGTCGGCGGGGCGACGGGGTCTCGGCGGGGCGCGGGGGGTGTCGTGCGGCGGGCGCTCTCAGACGCGGCCGCCGGTGAGCCGGGAGAGGGGGCCGCGGCGGCGCAGTCCGGCACGCCGGCCGAGGGCGTACGCGGTGGTGACGACGGCCGCGGTGACGGTCACCGCCCCGGCCGTGACGGCCTTGCGGGCCCCGATCGCGCTCCACACCCAGCCGGTCTTCCCGACGGAGCCCCGGACGGCCTCGGTCGCGGCGGCGGTCTTCTCCGCGAACGGGGCCGGCAGGGCGGCCAGTACCCCCACCGGTCCGCTCGTCGTCTCCGCCGCGGTGCTCGTGCCCTCGCGGACGGCGCGGGCCTTGCTGAACTTCTCTGATTCGGTCATGTCCCGCGTGTGACCGCGAGGATGTCCCGCAAACCCGCATCGGGGCCGCCGCACGCCGTCCGTTGGTGTCCGGAGCGAAAGTGGGGCAAGCTCTGGCCCATGGTTTCGGTGGTGCAGAACGTGGCGATCGACTGTGCGGATGCCTACGGGCTGGCGCGGTTCTGGAGCGAGGTGACCGGCAGTCCGCAGGATCCGCAGGACAGACCGGGCGACCGGGAGACGCAGGTGTTGCTCGCGGAGGGCCCGGTGTTGTACTTCAACCAGGTCCCCGAGCCCAAGGAGATCAAGAACCGGATCCACCTGTGCCTGCGCCCCGAGACATCGCGCGAGCGGGAGGTGGAACGACTGCTCGGTCTCGGCGCCACCCTGGTCGGCGATCACCGCAACCCCGACGGATCCGGCTGGGCGGTCCTCGCCGACCCCGAGGGCAACGAGTTCTGCGTGCTGCGCAGCCATTCCGATCGCGCCGCGACCGGTTCCTGACGGCCGGGCACGCGCCGAGCGGCGGCGGGGCGCGCGGCCCGGTGGGGTAGCGTCCGGCCCATGACGGACGAAGGCGGGGCGCGGGCACCCTCCGAGGCGGAGCTCAAGGACGCCGCAGGGGTGCGACTGGTGGAGGACCTGGTCGCCCGGGTGCCCGGGTTCCAGGAGACGTACGCATGGCACGTCGACAACGAACACGAGGTGCTCGACCACCTGTTCTTCTGGGAGGTCGTCAAGGAGACCGTGCTTTCGTACCGGGGGGAAGGCGGGGCGGGCGGCCCCGACTGGCGGCGGGTCCTCGACTTCCTGGAGGAGGAGACGCGGCGCCGCGTGCCCGGCGCGATCGAGGTGATCGTGACGTCCTTCATCCACCGCCTCCCCTACGAGGGGCAGCCCGGGTACGGGATCGAGGCGCACCTCGGGCCCGAGATGATGCGGACCTACCGGGCACTGCGCCCCTGGTACGGGGCCGCCGCCCCGGGCGACACGCCCCCGCCGGAACCCGCCGGGTAGCCCCGGGCGGGGTGCGGGAAGGTCAGTCCCCGAGCGCGCGGGGGCGGCGCAAAGGCGACAGCAACAACGGCAGCACGGCGCCCAGTTCGGCGACCGCCCCGACCCACAGGGCGGACCTCGCCCCGGCGTACCGGCCGAGCAGACCGCCGATGAGGGCTCCCACCGGCATCGCGCCCCACATCACGAAGCGGACCGTGGCGGTGACCCGTCCCAGCAGTTCGGGCGGGCACAGCCGCTGCCGCAGGGTGACCGCGCCGATCCTGAAGGGCATGAAGGCGGCCCAGCCGAGCCCCTGGAGGGCGACGGCGACCGCGAGGCGCCAGTCGGCCTCGAAGCAGGGCACGGCCGCCAGCCACAGCACCCCGCTCAGCAGGACGGACGCGCACATCGCGGGCCCCGGGCCGAGCCGGGCCGCGACGCGCGCGGTGAGCAGGCCGCCGAGGAGGCCGCCGAGGGCCTCCGCCGTGAACACCAGGCCGCACCACAGCGGCGACAGGCCGAGTTCACCGGCGAGCAGCACCATCAGCATGGCCGCGCCGATCGTGCCGCACAGGTTCGAGACCGCGCCGGCGAGGGTGACGGCCCGCAGCGTCGGGTGTCCGAAGACGAAGCGCAGACCCGCCGCGATCTCCGTACGGAGGTCCGCCGCGGCCGGGGCGCCGGCCCCGGCATCGGCGTCGGCCTTGGTCTTCGCCTCGGTGGGGGCGTCCGTACGGCGGATACGGGTGAGCAGCAGCGCGGAGGCCAGGTAGCCCAGCGCGTCGAACGCGAGCGCGAAGGGCGCCGCCACCACCGCGAGCAGCGCTCCGCCCACCCCGGGCCCGGCGGCCTGGACGAGGCTCCGGGTGGCTTCGAGTCGGACGTTCGCGGCCTCCAGCGCGTCGCCGTCGACCAGTCGGGGCAGCAGGCTCTGGGCGGCCACGTCGAAGAAGACGGTGCAGAAGGAGAGGCCGAAGGCGACCGCGTACAGCTGGGGCAGCGTCAGGACGTCGAGCAGGGCGGCGACCGGGACCGAGGCGAGCAGGGCCGCCCGGCCGAGGTCTCCCGCGATCATCACGCGACGGTGGCGCGAGCGGTCCACCCAGGCGCCGGCGGGCAGCCCGACGAGGAGGAAGGCCAGGTACTCGAAGGTCACCAACAGGCCGACCTGGAACGGGGTGGCGTGCAGGGTGCCGATGGCGAGGAGCGGGAGGGCGAGCAGGGTGACGGCGGTGCCGGCCTGGCTCACGGTGTCGGCGGCCCACAGGGCGCGGAAGTCGGACGGGTCGGTGGCACGTTCCGTGTCGACGAACGCGGCGGTGTCAGCGGCAGCGGCGGGGTGAGAGGGCGTCATGGCCGTGAGATCACCAGGCGGCGGCGTGCGCGACCATTGATTTAGCCTGGGCCGAAAGGTCATGCGGGGTGGGGTGCGGCGAGAGGCGGGGCGGGACCATGGGCGCGGTGCGCTTGGGGGCGGACGACCTGGCGAACGTGAGGTTCGCCGTCTCCCCGCTGTGGGAGACGGTGGCGGGACTGCGGGCGGTGACGGATCCGGGTCGGCACGCGGTGCACCTGCCGTGGATCAAACAGGCCCTGGCGGCCGGCGGTCCGCCACCCGCACCGGGGTTCGGCATCGGGCTGGACCTGGACGCCGTACCGCCCCCGCGGTGCCCGCTGGCCGGCATCGAGGAGGAACTGGCCGCCGTGACAACGGCGTCCGGCGGGATCGTCGACAACGACGGCGACGGCGGTGGGCGGACCGACGTGGTGCTGCGCTGGTGGCGGATCGCGGTGCGACCCCACTGGCCGCGCGTCCGCGCCGTCCTGGAGGCCGACATCGCCTACCGGACCCGCCAGTTGGCCGAGGACGGCATCGGGGAGGTGCTCACTCGGCTGCACCCCGCCCTGACCTGGACGGGGAACCGGCTCGTCTCGGCCGACCTGCCGGCCGAGGGGTCGACCCCGGGCGGGGCCGGGGTGACGCTGGTGCCGTCCGCCTTCGCCGAGCGCTGCCGGCTGGTGGCCGGCCGGGGCGCCGTGCCGCCCTGCGTGGTCTACCCGGCCCGGGGGGTGGGCACGTTGTGGGAGCGCGGCGCCCGCCTCGGCGACGGTCTGGCGCGTCTGCTCGGCCGCAGCAGGGCGGGCCTGCTCGCGGAGGTCGCCGCACCGGCCACCACCACGCAACTGGCCGCCCGCACGGGGCTGAGCCCGGGCGCGGTGTCGCAGCACCTCGCGGTGCTCCGGGACGCCGGCCTCGTCACCGGCCACCGCTACGGCCGGGAGGTCCACTACGTCGCCGGCGACCTCGGGCGCGCCCTCCTCGGCGACACCGCCGACCCGCTCCCGGCCGGCTGAGGCCTCCGGAGCGAGGGGCGGCGGGAGGGTGCCCGCGCTCCCGGGGCTGCGGGCCTCGCCCGGGTTCGCCCGGCCGCGGGGGCGTCCGACCGCGGTGATGCGCGGCTGAGCCGAGCAGGGCGAGAAGGGGGCCACCTCGTGCGCGGGGGTGGCCCCTTCGTCGTCGGCGCGCTCACGCGAGCGCGCCGCGAGCCCCGCGTCATGGGCCTCGCCTCACGGGTCCCGCCTCACGGGCCTCGACGGCCCCGCGTGGTCTCCACCGCCCCTTTCCACGCCGCGTGTTGCTCGCGTGCTGCGGGAACGTGAACTGCGTGAACAAGCCGTGGCCGGCGGTGGAGGAAGGAGCCGCGGCGCACCGGCAGCGGCTAGCGTCCCTCTCGGAGCCGTTCCGAGGAGCCACCGCGACACGGGACCGGGCACCGGACGCCCGGCCGCACCATCGGCCGCGGTCGTGTCGGCTGCCGTTCACCGCGGTCGGTGCCCGCGCCGACTCCGCCCCGAGCCGCACCGACCGGCACCCCGTGACACCGCCGGTTCCGGGCGCGCCACGCGCGCCCGCGGCTCGCCCCCAGCAGCGCGCGGCGCTTCCCGGCTGCGCCTTCCCCCGCTATCACCCCCCGAGGACCTCCTGATGCCGTTCTCCCTGCCCACGGGCGGGCGCCTCGCCGTGCTCGCCTGCTCCCTCGCCGTGGCCCTCGGCGCCGCCGGCCTAGCGGGATCGCCCGCCTCGGCCGACCCGGCCTCCCCGTTCGGGCCCCAGCCGCCGCAGAACCCGGTCACCGCGGCCAACGGCGCGGCCACCATGCACGGTGACAGCGCCTCCAGCGGCACCACGCCCTACCCGGGTCCCGGCACGGCCGCCATCGCCTACTCCCGTACCGCCCTGGCCTCGGCCTGCCCCACGGTGCTCGTCGGCGGCGACGGCTACGTGATCGCCCTGTGCACCACCATCTTCGGGCAGACGCCGACCGTCCACCTGCTCGATCCCGCCACCGGAGCCGACCTGGCCTCGCTGGCCCTGCCCAAGGGCAGTCTGTTCGGCGGGGTCTACGCCTACCTCGACAACACCGACCGCCTGGTCGTCGTGGACGGGAACGACAACCTGGTCCGCGTCGGCCACCACCGCACCGGCACCGGTGGCGGCTGGACGCTGCGGATCGACCAGTCCACCCCCCTGGGCGACGCGGTGCCCGCCGGCGACAACATCGTCGGCCTGACCCCCGCCTGGGACGGCAGGGTCTGGTTCGCCACCAGTGGCGGCGTGATCGGCACCGTCGACACCGGTACCGGGGCGGTCCGCAGCATCAGCACCGGTGAGGGCGTCCAGAACAGCATCTCCACGGTCCCCGGCCGGACCGCCGTCGCCACCGACCACGCCCTGTACCTGCTGTCCGCCGGACCCGACGGCACCCCCGTCGTGGACTGGCGGGCCCCCTACGACCGCGGGCCGGCCCGCAAGCCCGGCCAGCTCAGCTGGGGCACCGGCACCACGCCCAGCTTCTTCGGCCCCGGTGACGGAACCGAGTACGTCACCATCGTCGACAACGCGGCCCCGCACGGGAACCTCCTCGTCTACCGGGCGGCCGGCGGACCGGAGCCGATCTGCCGGGTCCCCGTGCTGACCCAGCACGCTCGCAGCGGCACCGAGGACGCCGTCATCGCCTCCGGCCGCAGCGTCTTCGTCACCAACACCTACGGCTACGCCTATCCGGCCCTGCCCGCGGGCGCTCCCGCCAGTCAGCCCTCTTCCGCGAACTTCGACGGCGGCCTCAGCCGGATCGACGTCGACGCGGGGGGAACGGGCTGCTCGGTGGTGTGGAACAGTCCGGTGAAGTCCGCCGCGCTGCCCCGCCTGTCCCTGGCCGACGGGAAGATCTACACCGTCTCCGTGACGGGGCCCACCGGCAGCGCCGGCCTCAACACCTTCGCCCAGTACCACCACTCCGTCATCGACCCGGCCACAGGGGCGCAGCTGAGCAAGTCCTTCCTGGGCATCGGGCTGGTCTACAACCCGCTCCAGATGCGGGGTACGGCCGCTCCGGACGGCACCCTCTACCAGGGCACCGAGACCGGGGTGGTCCGCATCTCCCGGCGCTGACCGGGGACCGTCGCCGGATCGGGGCGGGTTGCCCGAAAGCGCTGGTGCGCCGCGTCCCGCCCGTGGTTACCTGGGCGCATGACCGTACTCGTGACCCGTCGCCACGTCGACTACGTGCGTGTCACGACCACGGGTTGTCCCGTCACCGCCTGACGCGGCGCCGCGCGGCATCGCCCCGCGCTCCCCACCACGCCCACCGGGCCTGCGCGTACTCGTCGTACGCGGTCGCGTCGTACCCCCTCGCGTCGCCCCGGGCCGGCTCTCCCGTGCCCGTCCGGGGCCCGCACCGGCACCGCCGTACCGCGCTCGCGCGTACCGGTGGCCGCCCGCCGTTCCACCCCCGCGCTCCGCGCTCCGCCCTCACCTCCGAGGAGTCCCATGAGCCTGCCCATCGACGCCGTCACCGCCGAGCACACCCCCGACGACGAGCCCGCCCGGTCCCACCCCGCGGCCTGGTCCTTCGAGACCCGCCAGCTCCACGCGGGCACCACCCCGGATCCGACCACCGGTGCCCGCGCGGTCCCGATCTACCAGACGACCTCGTTCGTCTTCCGCGACACGCGACACGCCTCCGACCTGTTCTCCCTCGCCGAGCCCGGGAACATCTACACCCGCATCCACAACCCCACCCAGGACGCCCTGGAGCAGCGCGTCGCCGCCCTCGAAGGCGGCCTGTCCGCCGTCGCCCTGGCCTCGGGGCAGGCCGCCGAGACCCTCGCCATCCTGAACCTGGCCTCGGCGGGCGACCACATCGTCTCCAGCGCCTCCCTCTACGGCGGCACGTACAACCTGTTCCGCCACACGCTCCCGAAGTTCGGCATCGAGGTGTCGTTCGTCGAGGACCCCGACGACCTCGACGCGTGGCGGGCCGCCGTACGGCCGCACACCAAGGCCCTGTTCGCGGAGACCCTCGGCAACCCGCGCGGCAACGTCCTCGACGTCCGGGGGGTCGCCGACGTCGCGCACGCGGCGGGCGTGCCGCTCGTCGTCGACAACACCGTGCCCACCCCGTACCTGCTGCGCCCCATCGAGCACGGGGCGGACGTCGTCGTCCACTCGGCCACCAAGTTCCTCGGCGGACACGGAACCACGATCGGCGGCGTGGTCGTCGACGCGGGCACCTTCGACTTCGGCGCGCACCCCGAGCGCTTCCCCGACTTCACCGAGCCCGACCCCAGTTACCACGGCCTGCGCTACTGGCCCGCCCTGGGAGCGGGCGCGTACGCCGTCAAGCTGCGGGTGCAACTGCTACGCGACCTGGGCCCCGCCATCGCCCCGCACTCGGCGTTCCTGCTCCTCCAGGGCGTGGAGACCCTGAGCCTGCGCCTGGAGCGGCACTCCTCGAACGCCCAGGCGCTGGCGGAGTGGCTCGAACAGCGCGACGAGGTCGCGGCGGTGCACTACCCCGGCCTGCCGTCCAACCGCTGGTACGAGGCGGGGCGGCGCTATCTGCCGCGCGGCGCGGGCGCCGTGCTCTCCTTCGAGTTGCGCGGTGGTGTGGAGGCGGGCCGACGGTTCGTGGACGGGCTGGAACTGTTCAGCCACCTCGCGAACATCGGGGACGTGCGCAGCCTCGTCATCCACCCGGCGTCCACCACCCACAGCCAGCTCGACGAGGCGCAGCTCGCCGCCACCGGCACCACCCCGGGGCTGGTGCGGCTGTCGGTCGGCATCGAGAACCTCGCCGACCTGCGGGCCGACCTGGAGGCGGGCTTCCGCGCCGCGAAGGAAGCGTCCTGAACCCCGCCCCCACCTCGCCGGCCGGCGCGGTCCCCCTTCCGGCCACGGGTGCGTGGCGGGAGGGGGACCCGCCGGGGCGTCGCCGGTGGCACCGGCGGATGCGTCCGCTGGCGTTGGAGGCGGGTGGTGTGCTGCCCCGGCTGCGGCTGGCGTTCGAGACCTGGGGGCGGCTCGCGCCCGACCGTTCGAACGCGGTGCTCGTCCTGCACGCGCTGACGGGCGACAGCCACGTGGCGGGCGCCGCCGGGCCCGGTCATCCGACCCCGGGGTGGTGGGACGCGCTGGTGGGGCCGGGTCGGGCGCTGGACACCGACCGGTGGTTCGTGGTGGCGCCGAACGTCCTGGGCGGCTGCCAGGGAAGCACCGGACCCGCCTCCACGGGTCCCGGGGGGCGCCCCTGGGGCGGCGCCTTCCCCCGTCTGACGCAGCGCGACCAGGTGCGCGCCGAGGTCGGCCTCGCCGACGCGCTCGGCATCGGGCGGTGGGCCCTGGTGGTCGGGGGGTCCATGGGCGGGATGCGGGCGTTGGAGTGGGCGGTCGGCGAACCGGGGCGGGTGGCCGCGTTGTTGCTGTTGGCGTGTCCGGCCGCGGCGAGCGCGGACCAGATCGCCTGGGCCACGTCACAGGTCCACGCGATCCGCGCCGACCCCCTGTGGCAGGGCGGCGACTACCACGACGGCGGGCCCGGTCGGGGCCCCCACGCGGGGCTGGGCATCGCCCGCCGCATGGCGCACGTCACCTACCGGTCGGCCGGGGAACTCCAGACGCGCTTCGGCCACGCGCCCCAGGAGGGGGAACAGCCCCTGCTCGGCGGTCGGTACCGGGTCGAGTCCTACCTCGACCACCAGGCCGACAAGCTCGTACGACGCTTCGACGCGGCCAGTTACGTCGCCCTGGCCGAGGCCATGAACACCCACGACATCGGGCGGGGTCGCGGCGGTCCTCGCGCGGCCCTCGGCGGGGTGCTCGCGCGGACTGTGGTGGCCGGCGTGGACTCCGACCGTCTCTATCCGCTCGCGCAGCAGGAGGAGTTGGCGGCCGGCATCTCCTCCGCGGACCGGGTGCGGGTGGTCCGCTCGCCCTACGGGCACGACGGATTCCTGTTGGAGACGGATCAGGTCGGCGCGCTGGTGCGGGAGCTCCTCGACACCGCACCGCGCCCGCCGCGGGCCCGCGCCACCCCGTAGGGGGCGGCGGGCGGACGTGCGTCGTGGCGGCGGCCCTCACGGGGCCGCCGCCACGCGCACGTCATGTCACGTCACGATGTTCAGACGTTGGCGCAGACGTTGCCGGCCGCCGGGTTCAGCGCCCCGATCACGTTCACGGAGTTGCCGCACACGTTGATCGGGATGTGCACCGGCACCTGGACGACGTTCCCCGACAGGACACCCGGCGAACCCACCGCCAGACCGTTCGCCCCCGCGTCGGCCACGGCCGCACCCGCACCACCCAGGACCACACCCGCGGCCACACAGGCGGCGACGACCATCGCGCGAACCCTCATGCTGATCTCCCAACGGTGAGACGAAAACGAAACGACCCGCACATCCCACCCCACCCACCACCCCCACCCCCCACATTCACCTGATGGTGGGCGAAGCGTCAGGCCGAATCGCGCAGTCCCGACAGGAGCCGGTCGAGGGCCTGCTCCGCGGCCCGCGCGTCACCGCCCCGCGCGATCCACAGGGCGGTCTCGTTCATCGCCCCCGACAGCAGTCGGGCCAACGGTTCCACCGGCTGGTCGGGGATGGTCCCGGCCGCGACGAGCGCCGTCAGGGCCTCCGCTAGGTGCCGGGCGGAGGACTCCTCGTCCAGGGCCCGCCACTCGTCCCAGCCCAGCACCGTCGGCGCGTCCAGCAGCAGGATCCGTCGCACCGCGGGGTCGGTCCCGGCGGCCAGGAAGGCCCGGCAGCCCGCCCGCAACTGCTCCCAGAGGTCCTCGTACCGCCCGGCCTCGGTCGCCACCCGTTCGCCCAGCTCCCGCTGCACCTCGGCGACCACGGCGCGGAACAGTCCGGCCTTGCTGTCGAAGTGGTGGTAGGCGGCTCCCTTGGTGACCCCCGTGGCCCGTGCCACCTCGGCCAGCACCACGTGGTGGTACCCGTCGGCCGCGAACCTTCGTCGCCCTTCGGCCAGGAGGGCCGCTCGTGTGGCCGCTCGCTGCTCCGCCCGGATTCCGGTCATCGGGTGCACCGCCCTTTCCATTTCGCGTACCGGGGGTATGCTAGCCCCATGGTTCGCATACCCGGAGTATGCGAGATGCGTGAAATGGATCCGAAGGGCTTCCGTCATGACGAACGAACGCACTCCCGCCCCCGCCCCCGCCGCCGCCGCCGCGCCCGCGAACCGTCTCGGCGGCTTCTACCCGGTGCTCGCCACCCGGGACGTGGCGGCCTCCCGCGACTTCTACACCCGCCACCTCGGCTTCGAGACCACCTTCGAGGCCGACTGGTACGTCAGCCTGCGCCGCCCCGACGCGCCCGCGTACGAGCTGGCCCTCCTCGACCCCACCCACCCGTCCGTCCCCGAGGGCCACCGCACCGCGCTCCGGGGCGGCCTGCTGCTGAACTTCGAGGTGGACGACGTGGACGCCGAGCACCGGCGCCTCGTGACGGAGGCCGGGCTGCCCGAGGTACTGCCCCTGCGCACCGAGGAGTTCGGCCAGCGCCACTTCATCGTCGCCGCCCCCGACGGCGTGCTGATCGACGTCATCACCGTCATCCCGCCCGGCGAGGAGTACGCCGACCTGTACACCGGCGCCTGAACCGCGCCCGCGCGCCGCCTCAGCGGTTCCGGCGGTGGAGTTCGAGGGCGGCCACGACGGCCACGCCGAGGGTGAGGTGCATGACCGTCAGGGCCGCGACGGTGCCGCCGTCGGCTCCGGAGGACAGCGGGCCCGCGACCGACAGCAACGCCAGTCCGCCGCCGACGTACTGCGCGATCCGCAGGAAGACCGGCTTCCACAGGGCCAGCAGCAGGGCCGCGCCCAGCCCGACGACGAGCGGGACGACGGAGGCGCCGACGACTCCCCCGACCGTGATCGGGTGCTCCGTGCCGGCGTCGTCGATGACGAGCGAGGCGCCGGACAGTGCGGCGACCGCGAGGACGACCAGGTTGACCACGGCGGCGCCGACCGCGCCTCCGACCAGGACCTTCCACCAGGCCGCCCCGGTAGGGGCCTTCGCCCCTCGGGCGGCATCGGCGCGGACGGAACGGGAAGCGGAACGGGAAGCGGTGCTGCTCGACATGGGGTTTCCTCCGACGTGCGGGTGCCGCGCCGCCGAGTGGCGGGCGGGATGGGGAAACCCTCGGACCTGAACCACGCTTGAGGTCAACCCCCGATCGACCCATCCTCGACCGGTCCACTTCGGTCGGGACACGTTTGACCCGCGAGAAAGCGCGCAGACGGCTGTGGACACCGAACCGGTCGAACGGAGTGGGAGACGCATCGTGGGCATCATCGCGTGGATCATCATCGGGCTGCTGGCCGGCCTCATCGCCAAGGCGCTCATGCCGGGCAGGGACCCGGGCGGCATCATCATCACCACGCTCATCGGCATCGCGGGCGGCCTGCTCGGCGGTTGGCTGGGCAAGGTCCTCTTCGGCATCGACTCCATCGACGGGTTCTTCGACCTTTCCACGTGGATCGCCGCCATCATCGGCTCCGTGATCCTGCTGGCCGTCTACCGCCTCGTCACGGGCAATCGCCGACACGCCTGATGCCGCGCGCCGAACACCGAACTCGAAGACAGCGCGCCGAGCGGCGGCCACCGGAGACGTCGTCCGGTGGCCGCCGCTTCCGCGCCACGCCGATCAGCCGGAAGTCGAGTTCCGGTCGCCGGGAGTCGACGTTAGGGTCGACGGGACGGCACGCCGAAGACCGGTGGCGCGGCCCGGGACGAGGGAGCGGGGAGTGGACACGCTCTTCTTCAGCAGCGGGAACCTGGAAGAGACCGAGGCGTTCCTGTCGGCGGCGTACACACCGATGAGGATCGGCGGCAGGCCCGAGGAGTCCAGGGCGCGGATCGTGCGCCGCAGCTCCGACGGCATCGTGGTGGACCGGCTGGCCTTCGACTACACGATGGCCTACGACGCCGGCTGCCTGAACCGGGTGTGCCTGCTCACCATGCACCGGGGCACCTGCGCGGACACCACCGACGGGCGGGAGAAGGTCTTCGGGCCCGGCGAGACCTTCATGATCGCCCCGCACGACCGCCCGTACCGGGGCGAGGTCCGCGCCGCCCACTACACGATCACGATGTTCGACCCGGCGCTGCTCACCGAAGTGGCCGCCACCGGCGCCGGGTTCCGCGGCCCGGTCGAGATCACCGGGCAACGGGCGATCGACCGGGCCGCCAACGCGCGACTGGGCGCGGCCGTCGCCTACCTGCGCGACCACGTCCTCACGGACGCCGCGATCGACGCCGGCCCCCTGGTGGCCGCGAGCGCCGCCCGCCATCTGGCGGCCGTCGTCCTCTCCGCCCTGCCGAACACCACCCTGGGCGACGACCCGCGGCGTACGGACAGCCGCGACGCCACCAACGACACCCTGCGCAGGGCCATGGCCTTCGTCGAGGCGAACGCGCACCGCGACATCGGCCTGGCCCAGATCGCCGCGGCCGTGCCCGTCACCCCCAGGGCCGTGCAGTACGCCTTCGCCCGCCACGCCGACACGACTCCCCTGGGCTACCTCAGACAGGTGCGCCTGGCCCGCGCCCACGAGGAACTGCGCCGGGCCGGGGCGGGCACCACCGTCGCGGGGATCGCCCGACGCTGGGGCTTCGCCCACCAGGGCCGCTTCGCCGACGCCTACCGCCGCCGGTACGGGCTATCCCCCTCCGCGACCCTGCGCGGCTGAGCCGACGGCCTCAGGCGGGTACGGAGGGATCCGGTCCGCCGTGCGCGGCACGGACCGAGGGGGCCAGGGTGAAGAGGGTCAACGCGCCCGTGATCTCCAGCAGTCGGCGCAGTTGCGCGGGCAGCGGGCCCACCAGGACCAGCTCCCCGGCGGCGCGCAGCCCCAGCAGGCAGTTGAGGAAGGCGGAGTCGGCGAAGGTCACGTCCCTGACGTCCACCACGAGGCGACCCGCGCCCGCGCGGTCGCGGACCGCCGCCACCACCCCGGTGAGGTCGGGGACAGTGTCCTGGTCGAACTCCCCCGCGCAGTGGATCACGTACGCTCCCGCCGAGACGACGTCGAGTCGGACGGGCACGGGCCTTCTCCTTGGTCGCACGGGCGGGCACGCGTGCTCGCCCCGCGCGGCGCCGCGGGTCGATGGCGTCCTCCCAGCGAAACACGGCGGGCCCGACGAGGGGAGGGCGCCGGGCCGGATGTTCGTTCACGGCGCCGGCCGCCCTCGGCGGCCCGCCGGCCGGACGACCGCCGCGCGGCCCCGCGTCCGAGGGGGATTCCCTACCCCGCACCGGCCCGTCACGGCGTGGCCGGCGTCCCGCACGTTGCGTTTTCCGGACGATGGCCCTCACCCACCCGGGGGCTCCCCGGCGAGGCGGCGTGGACCGGCACGGCGGGAGGCGGCGGCTACGGCTTCCGCTCGCCCTCGCCCTCGCTGCCGGCGACGCCGCGCGTGCCGATGTTCCGTAGCCCTTCATCTCGCCCGGGGACAGCCGCTCGCCGTGACCGGGGAACTCGTCGGCGGCCGGCTCGCGGCCTGGTACCGCCGGTGGCGCCGGGCCGTCAGCACCGTCCTGCCGTCAGCGCCGTCGTGCCCGCCGGTGGTCGGCCCGCGTGCTCCCGTCCGTCCCGCCGAGCCCGCCCGGCAGGATCTCCTTGGCCTTGGCGACGGCGAAACCCCAGCCCTGGGCCACGGTCGGCCTGCCGGGCACCGCGACCTCCTCCGGGTTGGTGAGCACGTCGAGCAGGACCGGTCCCGGTGCGTCGAGGGCGCGCCGTACGCCGTCCACCAGGTCCGCGGGGTCGACGACCCGGATCCCGGTGATTCCCATCGCGGTGGCGAGCGCCGCGAAATCCGGGTTGTCGAGCTCCGTCCCGAATTCCGGAAGTCCCGACTGTTCCTGCTCCAGTTTGACCATGCCCAGACGGCGGTTGTCGAAGACGACCAGCTTCACCGGCAGCCGGTAGGTCCTGATCGTCATGAGGTCGCCGAGCAGCATGCTCAACCCGCCGTCCCCGCAGAACGCGACGATCTGCCGGTCCGGTGCCCAGAGTTGGGCCCCGATGGCCTGGGGCATGGCGTTCGCCATCGAGCCGAGGTTGTACGAGCCGATCAGGCGTCGGGTTCCGCGCATGGTGACGAACCGGGAGACCCAGACCGTGGCCATGCCCGTGTCGGAGATGAAGACGGCGTCGTCGGCCGCGTGGGCGTCGACCGCGGCCGCCAGTGCCTCGGGTCGGATCTCGTGGTCGCGGTTGTCGAGCGCGGCCCTCAGCTTCCCCGTGAGGCGCTGTTCGGGGTCCGGCTCGGCCAACCGCGCCTGCCCGGCCCGCCAGGCGGCGAACCGCTCGCGGGCGTCGTCCAGGTGCGCTCGGTCCGCGATGGGCTCCAGCAGCGGCAGCAGTGCGCTCAGGGTGGCGCCGACGTCGCCGGCCAGTCCCACGTCGACCGGGGTGCGGCGGCCGAGGTGCTCCTCGCGGGCGTCGATCTGGACGACGCGGGTGTCCTCGGGGTACCAGTCCCGGTACGGGAAGTCGGTGCCCAGCATGAGCAGGGCCTCGCCCCGGTCGAGGGCGTGGACGGCGGCCGGGTTCCCGATGAGGCCGGTCTGTCCCACCTGGAAGTCGTTGTCGTCCTCGAAGCCCTCCTTGGCCTTCAGCGTGAGCACCATCGGCGCCGCGAGCAGCTCCGCCGTGCGCAGGACCTCCGTACGGGCGTCACGGGCCCCGCGACCGACGAGCAGCGTCACGCGGGAGGCGGCGTTCAGCAGCTCGGCGGCCCGCGCGAGGGATGCGTCGTCGGGGCGGGAGACGGGGCGGTCGAGGGCGAAGCGCGTCGGCCGGTCGTCGGTCGTCTCCCGGTCGCCCATGTCCCCCGGCACGGTCAGGACGGCGACGCCGCCCAGGGTCACGGCGGCCCGCACCGCGCTCTCCAGGGCGCGCGGCATCTGGTCCGGGGAGGTGACGGTGGCCCGGTGGACGGCCACGTCGCGGAAGAGCAGGTCGTTGTCGACCTCCTGGAAGTAGTCGCTGCCGATCTCGGCCAGCGGGACCTGTCCGCAGATCGCGAGGACGGGGGCACGGCTCTTGGCCGCGTCGTACAGACCGTTCAGGAGGTGTACGGAGCCGGGGCCGACCGTGCCCATGCACACGCCGAGGGTGCCGGAGAGCTGCGCGCGAGCCCCCGCGGCGAAGGCGGCGGCCTCTTCGTGCCGGCAGGCGACCCAGTCCAGGCCCTCGGTCGTGCGGATGGCTTCGGTGAGCGGGTTCAAGGCGTCTCCGACGACGCCGAAGACGTGCCGGACGTCGAGCTCGCGCAGTGCGTCGACGATGACGCGGGCGACGGTGCGTGCCATGGGAAGCCCTTCGTTGCGGGATGCGGGATGCGGGGTGGGGGCGCGGGGCGGGCGTCAGAGCGAGGAGCGGGAGAGGGACTGGGCGCCGCGCAGGGCGACGTCGCCGGCCGCCTCGACGACCGGGGCGGCCGGCGCGGGCGCCGTCGTGAGGGTCCAGGCGCACAGGCCGGCCCAGGTCAGCGCCACGCCCGCGGCCTTGGACCGGGCCGCGGCCCCGGGCAGCGCGAGCCCGAAGACCAGGGCGTCGCCGAGGTCGACGGCGGTCCGGGCCAGGACCACCGTGGGGAGGGCCGGCGCCGGCACCACGACCATCGCCGCCCCGATCACCGCGTCCCTGACCCCCAGGGCCCGCGTGAGCAGCACCGTCGGCGCGTCCTCGGCGAGCCCGCACGGCCGGGTCAGCAGTCGGGGGCGCCAGGCGATCGCCGCCCCGTACCCGAGCGTGGCCACCCCCAGGATCCTTGCCATCGCGGTCCTCATGTCCCACCACTCCCGTTCCGCTCGTCCCGGCCCGGCGGGATCGGCCGGGCCGTCACGGGGCGCCTGCCCCGCGTGCGCCGGGCCACGCGTGCGCGGGCGGGGCGGCCTCAGCCGTTCCCGCCGCCGGGGCGCGCCGGGGCGGCCTGCCAGGGCGCGGGGGCGGCGGTGTCGGTCCAGGCGGCCAGGGCCTCGCCGTCGACGCAGCGGATGTCGCAGGTCCGGGCGTACTCCAGGGCGGGGGCGGTGAAGGAGCTGGTGGTGACGACGACGGCCACGTCGGCCTCGTGCACGGCGAAGCAGGTTCCGCCGAAGCGTTGCAGGTCCTGCGAGCCCACGCGGTGGTGTGCGGCGTAGTGCTTGCACTGGAGGACGACGCGGAGCCCGTCCGGGGTGGTGGCGATGACGTCGGCGCCGAGGTCGCCCGCGCCCCCGACCACTTCGACCGAGGTGCAGCCGTCCCGCGCGCAGAGCGCGGCGACCGTGTGCTCGAAGCCATCGGCGTCCACCGCGGCGTGGTCCAGCGCGTCCGCGCCCACCTCGGGCGGTTCCACCCCGTGCGCGAGCGGCGTGCCGGGCCCCGGGCCGCCGTCGACGGGCACGGGGGCGCGTCGGCGTACGGGCGCCACGCTCCAGCGGGCGCCCGCGACCGCGAGCGTCAGGACGGCCGCCATCACGAGCGGCAGCACCGCGACGCGCAACCCGTCGGCCGCGCCGACGACCTTGACGAAGACGGCCGTCCCGCCCACGGCCGTACCCACGAGGCCCACGGCGAGCAGCACGTCCCGCCCGATCGGCGCGCCTCGGCGTACGGTGCCGTCGTCGCCGCCGTTGCCCACGGTCCTCGTAGCCACCGCGTCACCCTCCCCTTCGTCGCCCCGCGCCCCGGCGCGTCAGGGTGTCCTGGCGGCTCGTGTCGGGCGCGGAGATCGACGGGCCGCCTGCCCCCGTTGGGCATGTCCATGCACGTCGAGACGGCCGTCACCACTGCGGACCCGGCGCGCGACCGGGCCGGAGCCCGTCGGGGGTCGACCCCGGACGCCCTACAGTGGACAGCCCGGCGGAACACCGGACCGGGACCAGTGACGCGAGGAGCGCGGAGCACACCCATGAACGACCACCGGCCCACCGGCGGAGCCCGTCGCAGCCGTGCGCACGGGGCCCCCGGCGGTCCGCCGGACACCCTGTTCGACCTCGAAGACCTCCAAGACCTCCAAGACCTCCAAGACCTCGAAGGCCTCGAAGGCCCGGAGGGCCGCGGCAGCCCGCGCCCCACGCGGGCGGCGGCCGGCCCGTCGTTCCGCGACTCGCCCGCCGCCCGGCGGCTGCTCTCCGTACGGGAGATCCACGCCGAACCGGCCGCCGCCGCGTCGCCGCGCGGCCGGCAGGTCCTCGCACGCTTCCCCGACGCCCGCGTCATCGACGTGGACTCGCACTGGCGGATCCCGGAGCTCCACGGCAACGAGGGCAACCTCGAACGTTGGGTCAGGATCAAGAGCGAGGTCCTCGTCCTCGGCGAGAAGAAGACCCTCACCACCCGGCCGAACGGCAGATCGGCCGACTGGATCGCTCCGGGGCCCGCCAACGGCTGCGCGATGGCCTGCGCCTACTGCTACGTCCCTCGGCGCAAGGGCTACGCCAACCCGATCACCGTCTTCACCAACATCGAGCGGATCCTCGCCCACCTCGACCGGCACATCGCACGCCAGGGGCCCAAGCGGGAGCCGAACCAGTGCGACCCGCAGGCCTGGGTGTACGACATCGGCGAGAACGGCGACTGCTCCGTGGACGCCCTCGTCAGCGACAACGTCGCCGACCTGGTGGAGGCCTTCGCCCGCCGCCCCACCGCCAAGGCCTTCTTCGCCACCAAGTTCGTCAACCCCGACCTGCTGCTCCTCGATCCGCGCGGGCGCACCCGGGTGCGGTTCTCGGTGATGCCGCCCGGTGACGCACGCCTGCTCGACCTGCGCACCAGCCCCGTGGAACAGCGCGTCGAGGCCGCGGCCTCGTTCGTCGAGGCCGGCTACGAGGTGCACTTCAACCTCTCCCCCGTCGTCATCCGGCCGGGTTGGGAGGCCGACTGGGGGCTGCTCCTGCAACGGATGGACGACGTCCTGCCCCGTGCCGTCAAGGCGCAGGCGGCGGCGGAGGTGATCATGCTGACGCACAACCGCGACCTGCACGCGTTGAACCTCGCCTGGCACCCCCGGGCCGAGGACGCCCTGTGGCGCCCCGACATCCAGCAGGCCAAGCGCTCCGAGAACGGCAGCTGGAACGTCCGTTACCGCAACGCGGAGAAGGCCGCGGCCGTCGAGGCCGTGCGGGCTCTGGTCGCGGCGCACGCCCCCTGGCTGCGGATCCGCTACGCGTTCTGAGGCGGCCTCGGTGGCGAGGGGTTGACCGGCGCGCCAGAGGGCAGGATGAGCGTACGAACAGCCTGGTCGGGCGGGAGTCCTCCGCGGGCCCGTGATGAGGTGCGTGTGGTCCCGCCCGGGGTGCGCGGCGCCACCGCGCGCTTGCCGGCCGGCTCCGCACCGCCCCCACGGAGACGACCGCGAGGGGCTCCCGCAGGGAAGGCGGTCACGACATGCGCCTGCTCGACTTCGTGGTCGACGTCGACGCCACCACGCACCCCGACCGGATCGTCGTCTCCGTCGTCGGCGACCTCGACCTGTACACCTGCGGCCCCCTCGCCGACGCCCTGGACGGGATCCGTCCGCGCGGGGGGATCCTCAGCCTGGACCTGTCCGCGGTCCCGTTCCTGGGGACGGCCGCCCTCCACGTGCTGTTGGCGTTGCGCCGTCGCGCCATCGACGACGGCTGGACCCTGGAGCTGACCGGGGTGCCCGACCAGGCCCGGCGCGTCCTGGACCTCACGGACACCCGCCACCTCTTCACCCTCCTGTCCTGACGCCCGGTGCCGCCGCCGGGTCGCCGCCCGGCCCTCGAACCGGCCGCTGCCGTCGGCTCGTTGTCGGTGCCCGTGTCTAGGGTGGCGCCATGGAGATCACGCAACGGACCCTGATGGAGGCCTGGCGGCACAAGGCCGCCGGACACCCCCTGATCGACGGCGTCGAGCCACCCACCGTGGTGTCCTCGGACGACGAGCTGGAGGAGTGGATCGAGCGCGCCGAGGAGACGGGGGACGGCGGCCTGTGCCTGCTGCCGGCCGAGGACGGCACGGTGTACGGCCATCTCGCGCCCCACGGTGAGGTCTCCACCGTGCGCGGTCTCGACCAGGCCCTGTACCTGATGGTGGAGGCCTCGTTGCGTGGGCGCGGTGGCGCTCCGGCGGACGTGGCCGAGGCCCTGGAGTCGGTCGATCCGGCGTGGGGCCGACGCTTCCGCGGCGGCGGCCTCGACGACCCGGGCACGGTGGAGGCGTGTGGGCGCGACCCGTTGGACGGTCTCGCGTGGTTGGCCCGGTCGTGGCGCGAGCAGGACCCGTACACGACGCTGGCGTTCTACCGCGCGGCGCCGGGCCGGGCCGTCGACCCCGAGCGGCTGGCCCTCCTCTACGGGGCCGACCCCGCGCAGATCGCGGCCGGTGCGCGGCTGGAGGACCTGCGGGCCGTGGACGGCGGCCGGGCCCACCTGGACCGCCAGTGGAGGAGCTGCTGCTACGGGCAGGCGGGTGGCTGGACGTTCCTGCTGTACCACGACACCCCACCGGGCGCCTTCGCCGACAAGGAGGCGTACGCGGCCCTGGGCATCGAGGAGAGCGTGTGGCTGAGCGCCACCTCGGCGAAGGCCATCTACACCTTCGACTACGTCAGAAACGGCCGCCGCGTCGACGACGGCCGGGGCATCCTCGAACTCATCTGGTACGAGTACGGCCACGCCCCCTTCCCCCGGGGCGGCGAACTGGACTTCCTCAACCGCGCCCTGCGGCGGGCCGAGTTGGACCACCCCGAACTGACGGACACCTACGCGCTGTTCTTCCACGCCCTGGAGGATTCCCTCGGACTGAGCCTGCCCCGCCGGGACTTCACGCAAGGGGAGGTGCGGGCCGCGTACTGGGCCGGGACCGCGACCGGCCGGGGGTAGGTCACCGTCGGCCGGTGAACGCGCGTGAGCGCGGCCTGCCGGGGAGGAAGCCGGGGCCGCGCTCACGTGTCACACGGGGAACCGTCGGGGGGTTCCCCGGTGTTCTGCCGGGCCCGTTCAGGCGTTGACGCAGGTGTTGCCGAAGGCCGGGTTCAGCAGGGCGATGACGTTGACGGTGTTGCCGCAGACGTTGACGGGCACGTGGACCGGAACCTGGACGACGTTCCCGGAGGCGACACCCGGCGAGCCGATGGCCGCGCCCTGGGCACCGGCGTCGGCGGAGGCCATGCCGGCCGCACCGAGCAGGATGGCGCCGGTGGCGGTGATGACGGCCGTGGTCTTCTTCACTGGGTCTCCTTCAGGATGTACGTCTGTACGTGGATCGAGAACGGGCGTCGATCGTGGGCCCGGCATGTGGGCCCACGACGGACACTCGTCCCCTCCAACGGACCCGCCGGGCCCACGGACACGCTGTTCAACCCATTCGGGTGCCGGGCGTACGCCGCGCCCGCCGGGAGGCGGAGCCCCGCCCCGGGTTCACATGACGACGGCGTCGACTTCCACCTCGACCAGCCAGGCCGGGTCGATGAAGCGGGACACCTCGACGAAGGTGGTCACGGGGCGGACGGAGGCGAACCGTTCGCCGTGCGCCCGGGCCGCTTCCTTCCACCGGGTCACGTCGGTGAGCATGACGCGCGTCCGTATGACGTCGTCCAACGAGGCGCCCGCCGCCTCCAACGCGCGTTCGGCGATGTCCAGACAGCGGACCGTCTGCGCGTACACGTCGCCCGGCCCCACGGTGGAGCCGTCCTCCGCGATGGGGGCGGTACCGGCGACGGCCACCTGGTCTCCGCGTCGTACCGCGCGCGAGAAGCCGATCTGTGGTTCCAGGGGGGAACCCGAGCCGATGGTCTGTCGAATGCGTTCCATCCGATCATGCTCGCAGACCGGTTCGGGCGGTGGCCTAGAGACCGTCGGCGCCGCGGCCGAGCTCGCCGCCGGTGAACGCGTCCACCACCAGCAGGACCAGGAGGGCCACGCCGCCGAGCGAGCAGAACAGCAGGAAGGAGCCGAGCACCACGTTCAGCAGGCGCAGGTGCGGGGCCTGCGGCACCAGCACGTCCGCGGGATCTCCCGGGTCGTAGGCGACCGTGACGTACGGGCCGTCCTCGCCGTGCACGAAGCCCCGGTAGGTGCCCGTACCGTCCACGTACACGTACGCGCCCCTCGTCGCGGCGGCCGTGGCGATCACGGTGACGCCGTGCCGGTGCAGCCACCGCTCGCGCAGCCACCGGCGGACCGTGTACACCCCGACTCCGCAGCTCAGCCAGGTGATGCCACCGATCGGGATCATCATGATGACCGACGCCGCGGTGCCCGTCAGGCCGGCCGCCACGGTCGCGGCGACGAGCGTGACGAGGAACGCGAGCATGCCCCACAGGAACCTTCGCACGAACCTCCGGTGCCAGGTCGGGGCGAGGGAGCGGACGACGGTCAGGGCGGCGCCGTCGACCTCGCCGTCCTCCCGGTCCGGGAGCAGCGCGTTCAGTCCGTCGGCGAAGGCGGTGGCGGCGGCCTCGCTGACGTCGTCCACCCGGTAGACGGTCGGGGCGACCCCGTGCGGGGCGCGCAGTTCGATCGTCAGCGTCCGTCCCTCGGCGCGCGCCCGTGCGATGGCGTCGGGCACGAAGGTGACCTGCTCTCCCGGGCGGTCCAGGACGAGCGCGTCGTGGTCGGCGGTGAGCACGGCGCCGCCGCGGCCCTTGAGGACGGGGAGGGAGGAGGGGGTGATCGACATGGGCATGATCGTATTGCGGGTTCTCCGCCACGTCAGCCCTTCGCGTCAGGGGTTCCCGTGCCGGGTGGTGCCCCGCGGCCCGGAGCCCTCGGGCGGTGGCGGGCCGCGGGGCCGTTCAGAGGCGTACGAGGGACGCGGGGGTGAGGTCGGACAGGGTCGGGTAGCCGTCCACGGCCATGATCAGGTCGGCTTCCGCGAGCAGCGAGCGCAGGACGTGGACGATGCCGTCGGCGCCGCCGAGGGCGAGTCCGTAGGCGTACGGGCGGCCGACGCCGACGGCGGTGGCGCCGAGGGCCAGGGCCTTGATGACGTCGGCGCCGCTGCGGACGCCCGAGTCGAACAGCACGGGCAGGCCGTCGGCGGCCTCGACCACGCCGGGCAGCGCCTCCAGGGCGGGCAGGCCGCCGTTGGCCTGGCGGCCGCCGTGGTTGGAGCAGTAGACGCCGTCGACGCCGCCGTCCCTGGCGCGGCGTACGTCCTCGGGGTGGCACAGGCCCTTGAGGATGATCGGCAGGTCGGTGAGCGAGCGCAGCCACGGCAGGTCGTCCCAGGTCAGCGGGTTGCCGAAGACGCTCACCCACTCCAGGACCGCCGCCCCGGGGTCCTCCTCGGGGGCCTTGGCCAGCCGGGCGCGGAAGACCGGGTCGGTGAGGTAGTTGGCGAGGCAGTGGCCGCGCAGTTGCGGGAAGTTGCCCGCGGCCAGGTCGCGGGGACGCCAGCCGGTGACCCAGGTGTCGAGCGTGACGACGATGCCCTTGAACCCGGCGTTCTCGGCGCGGTGGACGAGACTGGCGGCCAGGTCGCGGTCGGTGGGGGTGTAGAGCTGGAAGAAGCCCGGGGTGTCGCCGAACTCGGCGGCGACCCGCTCCAGGGGATCGACGGTGAGGGTGGAGGCCACCATGGGCACGCCCGTACGGGCGGCGGCGCGGGCGGTGGCGAGGTCGCCGTGACCGTCCTGGGCGCAGAGCCCGATGACGCCGACGGGGGCCATGAACAGGGGCGCGGGCAGGGTGTGGCCGAAGAGGTCGACCGACAGGTCCCTGCGGGCGGCGCCGACCATCATCCGGGGGTACAGGCCCCACCGCTCGAAGGCGCGGACGTTGGCGCGCTGCGTGTGCTCGTCGCCGGCGCCGCCCGCGACGTAGGAACGGACCGACGGCGGAAGGGCGGCCAGGGCCCGCTCCTCCAGCTCCTCGTGCGTCATGGGCAGCGTGGGCAGGACACCGCCCAGGCCGCCCAGGTAGATCTCGTTCTGGTAGTCACCGAATTGATGCAGCGTCATGTGGCGCCTTCCTGTGAGGGGTGCCGGGTCCGGCAGGTCGAACAGGTGGCTTGGCCGTGGTGGTCAGACGGGCCGCGGCCCGGTCGGCGACCTGAGCCGAGAGCAGGCGCAGCGCGTCCGCCGAGGGGGTGTCCCGGGGGGTGTAGACCTCCAGCCGGTGGTCGGGGCTGTCGGGCTGGAGCCACACCTGGTAGTCGACGTCGAGGTCGCCGACGGTCGGGTGCCGCAGGCTCATCGCTCCCGCCGTGCAGTCCGCGACGTCGCCCTTGGCCCACAGCTTCGCGAAGTCCTGGCTGCGCATGGCGAGTTCACCGATCAGTTCGGCCAGGCGGGCGTCGGTGGGGTGGCGGCCCGCGGTGAGGCGGAGGTAGGCCACGTGGACGCGGGCGAGTTCGTCCCAGTTGCGGTGGAGGTCCCGGGTGAGGGGGTCGAGGAAGAACATCCGCGGTACGGACGGCCGTCGGGCGGGGTCGTGGGGCGCCTCGAAGTCGACGTGCTCCGCGACGAGGGCGTGTCCGGTGCGGTTCCAGGCCAGTACGTCGCCCCGGCGGCCGAGCACGACGGCCTGCGTGCCGTCCCCCAGGGACTCCAGGAGCGAAAGCACCCGCCGGTGCGGCCTTTCCGGGCGGGGGCGCGTGAGCGGTGAACCGGCGCGCTGTCGCGCGAGGTTGTGCAGGTGGGTCTTCTCGGCGGGATCGAGCCGCAGCACGTTCGCGAGCGCGTCGAGGACCTGCGCGGAGGCGGTGCCGGGTTGCCCCTGCTCCAGGCGGGTGTAGTAGCCGGCGCTCACGCCGGCGAGCTGGGCGAGTTCCTCGCGGCGCAGGCCCGATACGCGGCGGGCGGTGCCGTACGTGCGCAGTCCGACGTCGGCGGGCGTGACGCGGTTGCGGCGGGTCTTCAGGTACGCCCCGAGGCTCTCCGGTTCCATGCCGTCGAGCGTAGCCGGCGCGGCGCGTTCCCGGGTGTCCCCGTCAGGTGTACCCACGACGCGGGGATGGCCGGCGGGCGGGCGCCCCCGCACCGTCGGAGGCATGAACACCTCTCCCCTCCCTCCCCCGCCCGGCCTGCGGTCGTGGCTCGGCCTGTCGGTGGTCCTCGGTCCGGTCCTGCTGGTCGCGATGGACGGCTCGGTCCTCTTCCTGGCGACGACCGACATCGCCGAGGCCCTGTCGCCCACCGCCGATCAGGCGTTGTGGATCCTGGACGTCTACGGGTTCGCCGTCGGCTCCCTGCTCATCGCGTTCGGGAGCATCGGCGACCGGTTCGGGCGGCTGCGGCTCCTGATGGCGGGCGCGGCGCTGTTCGGCGTCGCGTCGGTGGGTGCGGCGTTCGCCCCCGGGCCGCAGGCGCTGATCCTCTTCAGGGCCCTGATGGGCGTGGCGGGCGCCACGCTGCTGCCGTCGGCGTTGGCGGTGCTCAGCGGGCTGTTCACCGATCCGCGCCTGCGGGCGCGGGCGATCGGGATCTTCGCGGCCGGATTCGCGGCGGGTTTCGCCATCGGCCCGTTCGTCGGCGGTCAGTTGCTCGGCCGCTTCTGGTGGGGCTCGGTCTTCCTGATCAATCTCCCGGTCGTCGCGCTCTTCCTGGTGCTGGCCCCGGTCCTGCTGCGCGAGGTGCCGACGACCCGTACGGGCGGCGTCGACGCCCTGAGCGTCGTCCTGTCCGCCGCGGGCATCCTGGCGACCGTGCACGCCGTCAAGCAGGCCGCCGCGGAGGGGCTCTCGGCGGTCCCGGCGGTCACCGGCATCGGCGGCGTCCTCGTCCTGGGGTGGTTCGTACGGCGGCAGTCGCGCCTGGAACACCCGCTGATCGACTTCGGCCTCTTCCGCGACCGGGTCTTCTCGATCGCCGCCGTCACCGGACTCCTGCCCCTGGCCGCGTGGTCGGCGACGGCCTACCTCGGCGGCGTCCACCTGCGGTCCGTGCTCGGGCTGACGGTCCGGGACGCGGCCCTGGTCGCGCTCCCGGGCGCGGCCGTGCTCACCGTCACCTGCGTCGTCACGCCGGCCCTGGTCGCGCGTACCGGCGTCCGGGCGGCGTTCCTCGCCTGCCACTTCCTCATCGCCGCGGGCGTGCTCCTGCTCCTGCTCACCACCGTCTCCGGTGGCCTGGGTTGGTACGTGGCCTCCACCGTCGTCGCCGGCGTCGGCTACGGCGTCTCCTTCAGCGTCGTCGCCGACACCGTCGTGGCCGCCGTTCCCCCGGAGCGCGCCGGATCCGCGGCGGCGCTCGCCGAGACCGGCAACGAGATCGGCAACGCCCTCGGGATCGCGCTCCTCGGCTCGCTGGCCGCCGTGGTCTTCCGGCTCCAGGGCCCCGATGTCGCCGCCACCCTCAACGAGACCCTGCGGACACCCGGTCTCGCGGCCTCGGTCGCCGAGGACGCGAAGGCGGCCTTCGTCAGCGGTCTGCACCTCGCCGCGGCCGTCGCGGGCGGCGTCCACGTCGTGCTCGGCGCCTTCGCGCTGCGCTACCTGCCGGGGCGGCGCGCCGCCGGCGCGGAGGAGGCCCGCACCGAGGAGGCCCCCGCCGAGGAGCACGGCGTGCGGTGAGCCGCCGACCCCGAACGTGGGCGGCCGTACGACGGCCGGCACCGGCCGTAGTGGCCGGCTCAGTCCTCGGGGGAGGCGGGCGGGCGACGCAGCTCGCAGAGGGCGACGGCGATCTTCACCCCGGTCGAGATCGTCAGGGCCTGGAGGAACGGCATGCCCATGAGCCACAGGGCCACCATCATGATCGTGAGCACCATGAACGCGGGCAGCAGGTTCGTCCCCCGGACCACGGTCCGCAGATGGTCCGCGACGCCCCGCCGCCGGACCGTCCTTCCGGTCGGGTGCCCGGTGACGTGCGCCTCCTCGGCCTGTGACATCGGCTGCCGCCCTTCCTCGTCCTCGTCTCCGGCCGCAAGCCTCGGGTCCGGGTGCCCGGACGGCCACCGCCGGCGCCTGCGCCGCCGCCGTCCGGGGGACGGTTTCACCCGACCGGACACCTCAGATGCGATGGACCGGGGCGGAAGTGTGCGTCCAGTGCCAGTTGACGGGCGTCCACCGCTTCTTCAGGGCGGTACGCCGCCCCGCGTAGGCGCGGAGCGCCTCCCGCACGGCGGTCGCGAGCCCGGTGAGGTCCTCGGGGGCGGGTATCCGCAGGATCAGGTGCTGTTTGGTGTGGACCAGCAGCAGGTCGCCGTCGGGGGCGCAGGCGCCGAGGGTGAAGTGGGTCAGCGGCTTGAAGGCCTTGTCCCCGGTGTCCAGCCTGGCGCGCAGCACCCCGGCCCGGTTCCAGGCGTAGAGGCCGTAGCGGTTGAGGTGGAAGGCGTGGCCGCGGTGCGCGTCGGCGGCGAGGGCGAAGCAGTGGCCGGTGAAGGGCGAGTCCCGCCACGGGTGCATGCCCTGGAGCCGTCCGGTCATCCTGCCGCGGTCGTCGACGAGGGCGAAGACGAACGGTTGGCTCCGGCTGCCGCCGCGGAAGGTCTCGGCGTAGAAGGGCACGACGAACAGGTCGTCGGCCAGCGGGACCGGCCGACCCAGATGCGAACGCTCCCAGTTCGACAGGGGGTCCTCGTCGGCCACCAGCTCGGTCAGCGCGGGCCGGGGCCGGTTCGCCCGCCCGATGGGCGCGCCCCCGTACACGGCGTGCTCCCGCACGTCGACGTCGCCCTGGTGCGCGGGCTCCGGGTCGAGCGAGGCGATGGCCCTGATCGTCGGCTTCGAGGTGGCGGTCAGGGGGCCGTCGGCCACGCCGACGAGGTTGGTGAGGACGTTGCCGTACCGCCACACGCCGTACTCGGCGACGGTGCACAGCAGTCGGCCCGAGGGGGTGACGGCGAGGGAGGAGGCGAAGGCGTCGCCCGGGAGCAACTCCCGGTAGGGCCGGCGGTCCTTGGCGTCGTAGGCGGCGAGGACGCGGCTCAGGTCGGGCGCGACCAGGGTGGTGTTGTCGGGGCCGGTGCTCACCGCGAGGACGCCGTCCGGCAGGACGCACAGGCTCATGTCGCCGCCGTCGACCACCGCCGAGGGCTCGCCGGAGCCGTCCGAACGGAACACGGCGCTCGCCATGATCTCGCCGTCGGGGGCGTAGCGGGTGATGACGCGGTACCCGAAGCTCGCTTTCACCGGGTCCGTCTCGTCGTCGTCCACCCCGTAGGTGTGGCGGTACAGGGCGTACAGCGCGTACACCTCGCCGTTCCGGGCGCCGGTGACGTCGTGGGCCCGGACGCCCCAGCCGAGGGAGTAGGGCGCGCCGAGGTCCATGCGGTGGTGGTCAACCAGGGTGCCCGGCAGGGCCAGCGGATAGGTTCGCAACATGCCCCTCATCCTGGGCCATGGCACGGACACCCGATCCCGTGGGCCCGGCCGGTGGCCCGGTGGCCTGTCGGTCTGTCGGTCCGTTGGCCTGTTGGCCTAGCGGACGTCGACGACGGAGCCCACGCCCAGCAGCAGCGCGGCGCCCAGCGCCACGAGCGCCCACGTCCTCAGGCCGCCCGGGTCGAGCGAACGGGCGGGCTGCGGCGCGACCTTGCCCCGCGGGTCGTGGACGACGGCGAGGTCGTCGCCCACGGCACCGAGCCTGGAGTTCCTGCCGTTCAGTTCGGACGGTCCGCCCGGCGGGCAGTCGAGCCTGTGGTCGTAGTACGTGTTCGTCGTGGTGGTCGTGTGCCCCTGGGCGTCGGTGGACGTGCTCGTCTCCACCCGGCGGTCGACGCCCCGCACGACGCACACCACCTCCACCCCCCGGTCCTCCAGTACGGCGTGCTCCACGTGACCGGAGACCAGGAAGACCCCGGCGAGGGTGGCGAGCCCGGCCAGATGGGAGGCGAACGAATCGTTGCCCAGCCCGAAGAGGAACACCACCACCCCGAGCCCGGCGGCCACCAGGATGCCGGTGAGGGCCCAGCCGGAGGAGAGCGTGCCGAGGGCCCGCCCCCGGGCGCAGGCGTAGGCCAACCCGCCCGCCACCGCGGGCAACGCCACGGCCCCGAGCAGGGCCGTCACGCTCCGCACCCGGATCCCGCCACCCCGCCCCGCCATGCCTCCAGGGAACCGCTCGGGCGGCGCCGCGTAAAGGGGGCGTGGGGGCGCGTACGGGGGGCTGCACGGACCGCCCTTCGGGCCGGCGAGCCCCGGGGTCGACCTCAGGGGCCGGTCCGGGTGGTCCCCGATGCGGTGTCCCCCGCCGCGGCCGGAGCATGACGGCATGATCACCAGTCGCCGGGGGACGCGTCCGTTCCCCCTCCCCCGACCCCTGCCCCTGCCCCGGCGCCGGCACCTGCCGGAGGCCGCGGTGTGGACCGCCGTGGCCCTGGCGGCCGGTGCGGCCCTGTGGGCCCCGTCCGACACCGATCCCGACCTCAGTCCGCTCTCCCTCACCATCAGCGACTTCGCCGCGCTCGATCGCGGCGGGCCCATCGATGCCTCCATGGCCCTGCTGGGAGTGGTCTCCCTGGTGCTGCTCGGGGCGGCGCGGCGGCGGCTCGACGCCGTGCGCGGGTTGCCGTCCGTCCTGTTGGCGCTGTGGGGCCTGGGGCTCCTGGTGGCCGCCGCCGTGCCCACGGATCCCCTCGTCACGGACCTCGGCGGACCGGCGTACGTGCATCGGTACGCGTCCGTCCTCGCCTTCCTCGCGCTGCCGACCGCCGGGCTGCTCCTGGCCCGACGGCTCGGCGTCGACCCGGGCGCGGTGCGGACGGCGCGGCTGCTGCGCGGCCTGTCGTGGGCCGCGCTGATCGGGGCGGCGGTCATGGCGTACCTCGCGGGACCGGGGCACCGGGAGCTGATCGGCCTGGTCGAACGCCTGCTGCTCGGCTGCGAGGTGGTGCTCCTGGGCGTGCTCGCCCGCCCCGTGGTCCGCGCCGGCGCCGGCCGCGGGCCCGGTGCGGGGTGACTCCGGCCCCCGCGCCCCGTCGCTCCCGGGAACCTACGTGACCTGCCGTCCCTGCGGCGTGGGCGCCGCGGGCGCGAGCCGCGTGAGGACGAGCAGGGTGTCGACGAGCTCCTCGGCGGGCGCTCCGGTCGCCAGTCGACGCAACTGACGGCCGAAGACCAGGTCCACGGCGACGCCGGCCAGTCGTTCGGGGTCCGGCACTCCGAGTCGCGTCAGGATGCGGCCGGCCAGCAGGTCGTAGGCCGCGAAGCCTTCGGCTGCGGCGGCCCGCAGGCGTTCGTCCCGGCCGGCTTCCACGTACAGCTCGAAGGGGGCGATGTGCCGGCTGTCGAAGACGTTGCCGCCCGCGACCGCCTCGGCGGCCTGCCCGATGTCGAAGTCCTCGTCGGAGCAGGCGTCGGCGAGCGCGGTGAAGTGCCGGGTCTCCTCGGCCACGAAGTGCAGCAGGCTCTCGCGCAGCAACGCGTGCTGGGTGGCGAAGTGGTAGGTGACGGAGCCGAGCGAGACGCCGGCCTCCTTGGCGATCCGCCGGTTGGTGACGGCGGCGATGCCGTCCTGACCGATGATCCGCAGGACGGCGTCGATGATGTTCCGGCGGGTTTCGGATGCGGGGGCCATGGCCGCATTCTGCCCCATCGCTGTCGGTGAACCTCCCTTGAGAGTAAGAGAGTTGAGTTGTCATCGGTGTGGACAGCCGGCGCGGCCGTCCCTACTGTTCGTTCGAACGAACAGTAGGCGGCCGCCGCACGGGAGTCATCATGGAGATATCCGGATCGCACGTTCTGCTCACCGGGGCCACCGGGGGCATCGGCGCCGCCCTGGCGGCGCGACTGGCGGGGGAACGGGCCCGGCTGACGCTGACGGGGCGCCGCGAGGAGCTCCTCAAGACCGCGGCGGACGCGTACGGCGCCCGGACCGTGGTCGCCGACCTCGCCGTCCGGAGCGATGTCGTCCGGCTCGCGGAGGCCTGCGCCGACACGGACCTCCTCGTCGCGAACGCGGCCCTGCCCGCCAGCGGCGACCTGCTGGACTACACCGAGGAACAGCTCGACCGGGCCCTCGACGTCAACCTGCGCGCGCCCCTGCTCCTCACGCGGCTGCTCGCGGAGCGCATGGTGGAGCGCGGTCGCGGACACGTCGTGCTGGTGGGTTCGATCTCCGGCAAGGCGGCGACGAGGTCGACGTCCCTCTACAACGCCACGAAGTTCGGGCTGCGCGGTTTCGCCCTCGCCCTGCGCCAGGAGCTGCGCGGGACGGGGGTGGGACTCTCGCTCGTCCAGCCCGGGTTCGTCCGGGACGCCGGGATGTTCGCCGACACCGGCGCCGCCCCGCCGAACGGCATGCGGACGGTGACCCCCCGCCAGGTCGCCGACGGCGTCGTACGGGCCGTCCGCCGCGACCTGTGCGAGGTGAACGTGGCCCCGCTGGAGCTCCGGCTGCTCAGCGCCGTCGCCGGCCAGTTCCCGGCGTTCGCGGAACGGGTCCAGGCCCGGGCGAACGTGGGCGGACCGGTACGGCAGATCGTCGAGGCGCAGCGCTCGCGCCGCTGACCCGACACCCGGGACCCGCGCGACGGCGGTACGCACCACCCGGGGCCGGCCCCGGCGCCGCCCCCGACTCTCAGGCGTCGGCGGTCCCCTCCAGCTCCACCAGCTGACCGGGGATCGCCAGGCGCGCCACGCCCAGCATCGTGGTGGTCGGCGCCACCTCGGCGGCGCCCAACCACGCCGCCAGGGCGCCGTAGTGCCGAAGAAGGAGGTCGACGTCGGTCGTGTAGACGCCCAGGCGCACGAGGTTCGCCGGCGACATGCCGGCCTCGCGGAGGACGGCCTCCAGATTTTCGACGCTCAGCGCCAACTGCGCGGCCATGTCACCCTCGTGCGGGGGGACGCCGTCGCCGCTCATGGCGGTCTGGCCCGAGACGTACAGGGTGCGGGTGTGTCCGGTGACGACCAGCCGGACACCGGCGGCCGGTTGCGCCTGGAGCTGACCTACCAGGACGCCCGGCACGCCGAGTGGGCGTTGTGGCAGCTCGGCACGGACGCCGAGGCCCTGGCCCCGCGCTCCCTGCGCACCGCGATGCGCGAGCGCGCCGCCGCGATGGCCGCCCGCTACGCGGATCCGTCCCGCGACGGGGCCGATCCGGCCGTGTGACGGTATGGTCCGGCACGGACGGCGACGGAGCGCGGGACGCGGGCGGAGCTCGCGGCAGGGGACGGGGACGGGGACGGCATGGGGAGCGGGCACGAGCCGCACGGGACACCCTTCGACCCGCCGTCCGCGCCGCCGCCGGCGCTGCGCACGCGCGCGTTGACCCGTGAGGTCGCGCGGGCACGGCGGCTGCTGACCGAGGGCCGGTGGCGCCCCACCCCCGAGGACGCGAACGCGGCGGCGGCCGTCATGGCCCGCCTCACCGCCCCGCTCCCGACCCGTCACGGGGCGCACGCCCGGACGGTGGCCACGGACCGGGACCGCCGGCTCCAACGCCTCCTGCGCACCACCCTGCGCCACCTCGACGCGGGCGCCGTCAGCCCGCCCGCGACGGCCCTCCTGGCCGCCGTGGCCCGGGCCTTCCTGCCGTGGCACGCCGCCCCGAACCCGCCGGCCGCGGCGGCGGCCCCGAGGTACGGGGACCCGGCCGTACCGCCGACGGCCGCGGGAGAGGCGCTCCTCCCCGATCTGATCGCCGTGTTCACCCTGTTCTCCCCGTACGCCCTGTCGGCCTCGGTCCGTCCTTCGGGCCCGCCGCCCGGGACCGCCCCGTACGCTCCCCCGGTCGAGCCCTGGCGGGTCGTCCACGCGGGCCGTTTCCGTCGTTACGGCCGCCCCTCGTCCGGGGTGTGGACGGCCGAGAGCGTGCGCTGCCGGGCCTGCGGGCACCGGGACGGCCCGTGGACGGTGAGCTGCGACTGGCGTCTGATCGCGTTGGGTTGCCCGTGCGGGGCGGTCACCCGGGACCACGGTCTCGCCCTCTCCGAGGTCTGGCTCCCGCTTCCGGACGGGCGAGCGGGCCCCGGCTCCCTACGCCGGGATCGGGTGGTCGTCGTAGCCCTCGGCCCCGTGGACGTGCATCAGGAACTCGGGGCGGAGTTCGTCCAGCGGCGCCCCGGTGCGCAGTCGTTCCACCAGGTCGGGGTTGGCGACGAAGCCGCGGCCCAGGGCGATCAGGTCGGCGCCCGCCGCCAGCAGGCGTTCGCCCCGGGCGCGACCGCCGTCGGCCGCGACCTCCTCGCGGGACAGCGCGGGGTTCGCGATCAGGGTGCCGGGCCAGGTCGCGCGGATGCGGGTGAAGAGGCCGTGGTCGGGGTCGGCGCGCACCTGGTGCAGGTAGACCGGCTCCAGTTCCGCGAGGGCGGGCAGCAGGGCGGCGTAGAGCGCCTCGGTGTCGCCCTCCTCGACGCCGTTGACGTTCGATCCGGGTGAGACGCGTACGCCGACCCGGTCGCGGCCGATCGCCTCGACGGTGGCCCGTACGACCTCGACGGTGAAGCGGATGCGTCGCTCGACGGAGCCGCCCCACGCGTCGGTGCGCAGGTTCGTGTTCGGCGAGAGGAACTGGTGCGGGAGGTGGCCGTTGGCGGAGTGCACCTCGACGCCGGCGAAGCCCGCCTCGACGGCGTTGCGGGCGGCCCGCGCGAAGTCGGCGATGGTCTCCTCCACGTCGGCGGCCGTCATCGCCCGGGGGGTGACCCCGTCCTGGAGGCCGGTCGGCGTGTGCAGGGGTTCGGGGAAGCGCACGGCCGACGGGGCGAGCGGGACGTGGCCGCTGGTGTCGGGGTGGCCTATGCGTCCGGCGTGTTGGAGTTGCAGGAACATCCGCCCGCCCGCCTCCCCCACGGCCCCCGTGACCCGGCGCCAGCCGGCGATCTGGTCGGACGTGTGGATGCCGGGGATGTGGGGGTAGCTGCGCCCGACGGCGTTCGGGGTGGTGCCCTCGGCGATGATCAGTCCGGCCGAGGCGCGCCGCGCGTAGTGGGTGGCCATCAGCTCGCCCGGCACCCCGGCGGCGTCGGCGCGGTTGCGCGTCAGCGGGGCCATGACCAGGCGGTTGGGGAGTTCGAGGCCGCCGAGGCGGGTGGGTGCGAAGAGGCGGGACGGGGCGGGGATCCGGGGTCGTTGCGTCATGCCGGTACGGTAGAAGTTGACACAGGTGTGAGGTTCAAGTGCGGGGACGCGGGGGCGGGTTGTGCGGATCGGTGAACTGGCACGGCGTACCGGGGTCAGCGAGCGGTCCCTGCGCTACTACGAGGAGCGGGGGCTCCTGGTGTCCGACCGGACGCCCGGCGGTCACCGGGACTACACCGAGCGGGCCGTCGACCGGGTCATCCGGATCCAGGAGCTCTACGCGGCCGGCCTGCACAGCGCCAACATCGCGCGGATCCTGCCCTGCATGCGGGACGAGGACGGCGGCCCGTCGGTCCGCGCCACGCCGGCGCTGGTGGCCGAACTGGGCGCGGAGCGGGACCGGATCGACCGGATGATCGGCGATCTGCTGCGGTCCCGGGAAGTGCTCGACGAGGTCATCGCGGCGGCGGCCGACGGGCTGGGCGGGGGTCCGGCCTGAGGGTGGCCGCCGAGGGCGAGGGCTCCGGCGCGGGGGTCCGCGCACCGGGTCCGCGCACGGGGTCCGGGCGCAGGGTCCGGACGCGGGGCCGGCCCGCCCCCGACGCGCTCCCCCGGTGTGGGGGTCGCGTCGCGGGACGGGCCGGCCCGCACCGTCGTCCACCCGTTACGGGATGACCTTCAGCAGCTTGTTCGCCGTGCCCGCGGAGGGGTTGGTCACGGCACCCGCCGTGGCCGCGGCCGTCAGCGCCGCCGCGGTCTGGGCCGGGGTCGAGGACGGGTGCCCGCCCAGGTAGACGGCCGCGGCGCCCGCGACGTGCGGGGTGGCCATGGACGTACCGGAGATGGTCTTGGTGCCGCCGTCGCTGTCGTTCCAGGCCGAGGTGATGTCCGAGCCGGGGGCGTACAGGTCCACCACGGAACCGAAGTTGGAGAACGAGGACTGGCCGTCGTCGATCGTGCTGGACGCGACCGTGATCGCCTCGGGGACGCGAGCGGGCGAGCCCTGCCCGGCGTCGCTCGACTCGTTGCCGGCCGCGACGGCGAAGGTGACGCCGGAGGCGATCGACCGGCGGACGGCCTCGTCGAGCGCCTCGTCCGCGCCGCCGCCGAGGCTCATGTTGGCCACGGAGGGACCCGAGTGGTTCTCGGTGACCCAGTCGATGCCGGCGACCACCTGGTCGGTGCTGCCCGAACCGTTGTCGTCGAGGACCCGCACCGCGACGAGCTTCGCCTTCTTGGCCACACCGTGGGCGGTGCCCGCGACGGTGCCGGCGACGTGCGTGCCGTGACCGTTGCCGTCGTCGGCGCTGTCGTCGTTGTCCACGGCGTCGAAGCCGTGCGTGGCCCGCCCGCCGAAGTCCTCGTGGGTCACGCGTATGCCGGTGTCGATGACGTACGCCGTCACCCCCTCACCGGCTCCGTCCGGGTACGCGTACTTCTTGTCCCCCTCCTTCGCGGTCTGGTCGATCCGGTCCAGCCCCCAGGACGGCGGGTTGGGCTGGGTGGCCTTGATGGTGAACTTCTTGTTCTGCACGACCTTGCCGACGGCCGGGTCGGCCGCGAGCCGCTTGGCCTCGGTCTCGCTCAGGCCCGTGGCCGAGAAGCCGTTGACCCGGGAGCCGTAGGTGCGTTGCAGTTCGCCACCGTACTTGTCGGCGAGCTTCTTCTTGTCGGCGGATCCGTCGAGGATGACGACGTAACTGCCCTCGATCGCGCCGGGTGCGCCCAGCCCGTAGACGGTGCCCTCGGCCGGTGTGGCCGCTCCCGCGAAGGGGGTGGCGAACAGGGCCACGGCCGCCGTGGTGGCGACTCCGGTGGCGATGGCCGCGTACCGGAAACCGCGCGAACGCTTGTGAGTTGACATGCGGAGGGATCTCCTCGTGGTGACGTGTGGGGCGTCGAACCTTTTGGAGAACCCTGTTCCGATTGACAGGAGCAAATCAAGCTCGACCCCGCCCTCCGGAGATATTCAACAAGGTTTCTGAAACAGTCCCCCGCATTGCCTTCACTCTGCACACATCTCCTCCCGAACTTCCGTACGAACGGTCCACGTCGAGCCCGAGCGCGTGAGGGAGTGACATCGAGGTCGGCCGACCCGGCGGCGGTCACGGGCTCCGCCGGTGGCGGCAGTAGTGTTCGAGGGGCGCGGCGCGCCGGCTGTGAAGCGGCGGCGACGGGGCCGCGCACCCCTTCGTGGAAAGGAAGTACCCGTGACGCGCAGCGCGCTTCTGGTGGGCGCCACCGGCCTGGTGGGCGGGCAGTTGCTCGCCCGGTTGCTCCGCAACCCGCTCTACGACCGGGTGACGGTCCTGGCCCGTCGTCCGCTCTCCGTGTCACACCCCGGGCTCGACGCCCGCGTCGTCGACTTCGACGCGCTCGGGCCGGACGACGTCCCGGCGGTGGACGACGTGTACGGGGCGCTCGGCTCGACGATCCGCAAGGCCGGCTCGCAGGAGACGTTCCGCCGGATCGACCAGCACTACACCGTCGAGGTCGCCCGGCTCGCGCGCGCGGCGGGCGCCCGGCGGCTCGCGGTCGTCTCCTCCCAGGGTGCGAACCCCGCGTCCCGCGCCTTCTACCTGCGGGTCAAGGGGGACATGGAGGAGCAGGTCGCCGCCCTCGGCTACCCGCAGGTGGAGATCTTCCGGCCGTCCTTCATCCTCGGGCCGCGCGAGGAGCGCCGGGCCGGCGAGAAGGTGGGCATGGTCGCGGCCTCGCTGTTGGCCCCGGCCATGCTCGGCCCGGTGCGGCCGTACCGGCCGGTCCACGCGGGCCGACTGGCCTCCGCGATGATCACCGCGCTGACGATCCGCCCCGAGGGCGAGGGCACGGGCGTCGCGATCTCCACCTACGACGACTTCGTACGGCTGACCGTCCCCGGCGAGTGAGCACGCGCGGCGGGTGAGCGGGCCCGGCGGGTGAGCGCGCGGCGGGTGAGCGGGCCCGGCGGGTGAGTTCCCCGCGGTCCTGATCCACCCGGTGGAAGGAGAACCGTTTCACGGCCCCCCTCAGGGGTGACCGCAGGCGCGGCGGCGCCTGCGGTCGAGGTCGGGCGGGGCGAGGATCGCCGCGTTGGGTATCCCGGCCATCGCGTCCCTGGGGGCGACTGTGACTCAGATCCGGATTGCCACGTTCAACCTCGAGAACTTCGACGAGACCCCTCCCGGCGCCCGGCCTTCGCTGGCCGAGCGCATCACCCTGATGAAGCCGCAGATCGAGCGGCTGCGCGCGGACATCGCCTGCTTCCAGGAAGTCCACGGGCAGGAACGTCCCGGCCAACAGCGGGCGCTGCTCGCGCTGAAGGAGCTGCTGGCGGGCACCAACCTCCACGGCGCCTCCCTGACCAGCACCAAACCCGCCGGCGACGCGGTCTTCGACGTCCGCAACATCGTCATCGCCACCCATCTGACGGTGCTGACGCACCAGCAGCTGAAGAACGACCTCGTCATCGAGCCCCGCTACCAACGGCTCACCGCCACGCCCCCCGACCTCTCCCCGGTCCCGATCGGCATCGAGCGGCCCGTCCTCCACGCGCAGATCGACATCGGCCCCGCGGTGCCGGGAGGGGTGCTGCACGTCATCGCCGTGCACCTGAAGTCCAAGCTCCCCAGCGACATCCCCGGCCAGATCACCGACCCGCTCCGCGGGATCTGGCGGAGCGCCGACGGCTGGGCCGAGGGCAGCTTCCTGTCGTCGATGAAGCGGATGAGCCAGGCCCTGGAGGTGCGGCGGCTCGTGGACCAGATCCTCGACGCCGACCCCGACGCCCGGATCGTCGTCGCCGGCGACTTCAACGCGGAGCCCGGAGAGGTCCCGGTCGAGGCGATCTGCGGCAACGTCGAGGAGAACAACAACCGCGACCTCGCGACCCGCGTGCTGGTGCCGATCGAGCACACCATCCCGAAGGAGGCCCGCTACACCTTCATCCACCACGGGCGCGGGACGATGATCGACCACATGCTCGTCACCCGCAACCTCCTCGCCCACTACCGCGGCTCGGAGATCCACAACGAGATCCTGCACGACGACTCCATCGCCTTCGCCACGGACGACAAGTACCCGGAGTCCGACCACGCGCCCGTCGTCGCGACGTTCGACTTCGGCTGACGGAACGGGGTGGGGTCGGGAGGCCGGTCCGAACGCTTCGGAAACGGACCGGCCCCCTCGCCGGAACGCGGGCCGCCCGGAGGGTTTCGCCTAGAGGAAGTTGTTCGGCCAGATCATGGTGCGCCACATGTGGGCCACGGGCGAGCCGTCGAAGCCCAGGCCCTCGGCGGGCTGGCGGAAGTGACGTCCCACCACGTCCTCGAACTCCTCGAACTCGACCTCCGCGTCGGGGTCGAAGGTGTACACGTCGTTGAGGGTGACCATGCGGGCGGACATGTACCAGCGGTGTCGACGGGCTTCGAGGTAGGCGGCCCGGGTGTGGGCGGGCGGGCGGTACTCCGCCCCGAAGAAGTCCTCGTACGCCTGCGGGTAGCCGTAGCCCACGGTCTCGTCGGGGAAGTAGCGCAGGACCTCGTGCTGCCGGATGGCCCAGGCCACCTCCTCGTCGACGTACGGGCCCACGAGCTGCGCTCCCCAGTGGCCGTGATGGCTGCGCAGCAGCCCGGCCACGGAGATGTCGTGCAGCAGACAGGCCAGCACCACCTTCTCGCCCATCCCCTGGGCGCGGGCCCTGCGGGCGCTCTGCAGCATGTGCCGCGTCGTGAAGGGGTCGAGGGCGAGGCGCAGTCGGAAGAAGTCGGCGAGGGTGGGACGTTCGGGCATCGGGGGCAGCGTGTGATTGTCACCCATCATGAAGACCTGACCCGGTCCGCGCGTGGACAGCCACCGGTCGCCGGGCAGGTGATCGTCAGTGCCGAGGGTCGCGGCTGCCGGCGGACAGATGACGCGGACGTGGTTGTGCTGACCGTGGGACACACGTCGCCTTTCTGATCGGATGCCTCCGGTTCGGGCACCAGGGCTCCGATCCCACCAGGAAGATCAACACCGGCCGCGCCGCGTTCACCCGCACGGCGGAGCGTGCGGGAGAAAAACACCCGGCCCAGTGAGCCGGCGCTCGGTACGGGTGCGCCGGCGCGGGGCTCGCGGCCCCGGCGCGGGCCGAACCGGCCCTCGCGCCGGACCGGTTCGACCGATCCCGCCGTCGCCCCGTCGAGTGCGCGACACCGGGCTCCTCGGGTTGCCCGCCCGCGACGACTGAACGACGGCCCCCGGACGCGAAAAAGGTCCCGCCCCCTTCCGGAGGGAAGGGGGCGGGACCGGTGGAGCGCTGGGCAGGCCTTGCACCTGCATCCCCCCACAGGAAGTGGGGTGCCTTTCCTTGGACCACCAACGCGCGGCCGGCCACCCTCGGGGCGGCGAGCTCAAGATCCATCCTATGTCATGATCCGACCGGTCACGAACCGACGGGGCGTCCGACGGTGGATTCGACGGTGGACACGACCCGGACCAGCGCCGGAGCCGCGGGGGCGGACGCGAACCCGAAGCGCACCGGAGGCAGGACGGGCGCGAGCGCGCCGAGATCGACGCCCTCGTAGGAGGCCTCGGCCGCGACGATCGGCCACAGGTCGAGGGCGGCGTACCACTGGCGGCATCCGGGCCGCGAACTGCCGCGCGTCCGTACGCCGGTCACCAGGCGCGCGGGGGCGTCGGCGAGCGCCGCCCACGAGGGACGCCGGGCGAGGGTGCGCGGAACGGCGCGCAGCGCGAGGCCGAGGGGGCCCCGGCGGCCGACCCGGAAGCCCAGGCGGAGCGGCCCCGCCCCGACCTCCCACAGCGGGCCCCGCCGACGCACCTCCACGGGGACGACGCGGACCTCGTCGAAGTGGTAGACGCCCGCGATGTAGCGGGCCGTGGCGGCGGTGGGGGCCAGGAGCAGGCGCCCGCCGTCGGAACGCTCCAGCATCACGTCGCCGAACGCCCCGAAGGGGGACCCCGGCCAGTGGCCGACGACCACGCGCGTACCGGAGGCGGTGCCGAGGGCCGAGATCCAGCCGTCGAAGACCTGTCGTTCCCTTCTGCGATCGGGCACTCGGAGCGGCTCCTCACGGGTGGGATCCAACGCGGACGAGGGTCGGCGCATCCTACGGCGCCGGCGGGTCGGTCGGACGCCTCGGCGGGTGGTGTCGGCGGGAACGGGTTTCGGGGGAAAGACACGAACCAGTGGGGTGTACTGGTGGTACACCCCACTGGTGTGTACCGTAAGTACATGAGCCCGTTGCCACGATTCTTCCGCCTTCCGGCCGAGCGACAGCGAGCGATCCTGGACGTCGCGCGCGCCCACTTCGCCGAGCACGGTCCCGAAGCCGCCTCGTACAACAAGATCATCGAAGCCGCCGGCTTCTCGAAGACGGCCGCGTACCAGTACTTCGACGGCCGCGACGACCTCCTCACCTCCGTCCTCGACGACGTCCTCGACCGCCTCCTCGACCTCCTCGGCCCCTGGACCCCCGCCGCCGACGAGGCCGCGTTCTGGGCCCGGCTGGAGGCCGGCGCCGGCGCCCTCGCCGCCCACCTGCACACCCACCCTGACGATCTGGCCCTCGCGGGCGCGGCCGTCGAACGGGGCCGACCGGGCGCCTGGACCGGCTGGTTCACCACCCTGGTCGAGGACGGCCGCAGGCTCGGGTTCATCCGCAGCGACATCGACCCGGGCCTCCTCGCCGCGGCGACCGCGGCCGTGATGCGGGCCGCCGACGCCTGGGCGCTGGCCGCCCTGCGCGAGGCGCCGAGCGCGGAGGACGCTGAGGACGCGGGGGACGCGCCCGCCGCCCCGGCCCCGGACCACGCCCAGGTGTGGAGCCTGCTGCGCGGCCTGTGGAGCCCGCGACCGGACCGGGGAGGCCCGGATGCGCACTGACCTGCGGATCGACTGGGAGATACCGGCCACGCCCCCGGGCCTGGCGGGCCGCCTCGAACGGTTCATGGGGCCCGGCAAGTCCCGCGCCGAGTCGGCCGTGGAACTCGCGGGCGCGGGCGGCTGCGCGCTGCTGCTCGCCGCCGGCGTGTGGTCCACGGGCGCCCACCGCGACTGGTCCGGGATCCAGACGCTGGTCGTCGTCCTCATCGGCCTCGACCTGCTCGGCGGCATCCTCACCAACGCGACCAACGCCGCCAAGCGCTGGTACCACCGGCAGGGCGAGGGCGTCCGCCGGGCCCGCCTGACGTTCGTCGGCGCGCACGTCCTGCACCTCGCCGCCATGGGCCTCGTCGTGCTCGACGGGGACTGGCGCTGGGTGCTGGGCCAGAGCGCGGTGCTGGCGGTCGGCGCCGTGACCGTGGAGTACGCGCCCGTCCACCTCACGCGCCCGGTCGCCATGGCGGTGTTCACGGCCGCCACCCTGATCGGCCTGTTCTGGCTGACGGTGCCCGCGGCGCTCGCCTGGTTCACCCCGCTGTTCTTCCTCAAGCTCCTGGTCTGCCACCTGGTGCCCGAGGCCCCCCTGGCACCCGGGGCCCCTCCGGCGTCCGGGGCTCCCCTGGAGCGGCACGGCGATGGCTGAGCGGCGTACGGGCCCGATCGGGCCCGCGAGCTTCGACGACCACCCCCCGTCGGCGCGCTGCGCCGAGGTCCTGTCCGAGGCCTTCGCCTGGGAGCCCGCCACCGTGTGGATCACCGGCGGCTCGGCGCGGACCCGCCGGGCGTGGTTCGACGCCACCCTGCGCACACAGGCCGGTCTGCCGGGCGCCCGTCGGCACCTGCTGCTGGACGGCGGGGGTCTGCCCGTGGCCGCCGCCGTCCTCACCCCACCCGGCGCCGCGCCCCGCGCGCCCGCCCTGCTCGCCTGGAGCGGCGCCACGTTGACCCGCTGCGGGCCGCGGGCCCTGTCGCGGACCCTGCGCTACGTCCGTGCCACCGAACCCGAGGCGCCGCCGGGCGCCTGGACGCTGGAGTTCGTCGGCGTACGGCCCGCCCTGGCCGGTCGGGGCGCCGGACGGCTCCTCCTGGACCACGTCCTCGCCGGCGCCCCCGCGCCCGGCGGCGTCTTCCTCACCACCGCCGACGCCGCGAACGTCGCCCTCTACCGGCGCTTCGGCTTCACCACCCTGCGCAGCGTGGCCGTCGGCCCGGTGGAGACCACCGCGATGTGGCGGCCCGCCCCGACCTCCGCGCCCTGACCCGCGCGCCGCGGACGGTCCGACCGGAGGCGATTCGTCATTTAAGATTCAGGACGGCCTCGGGGCCGTGGCTCGTCGCCGTGTGCGGCGACCACGGAACGGTCAGGCCGGCCGGGCGAGGAGAACGGCCTGGGTCAGGGCCTTGGTCCGACGGGGACCACATGACAGTGGATCATGAAGATCCCGGGGAATCGCGTGACCGCCGGGGGGCGTCTCGGTGGTATGGGGCGCCCAGCCCAGCCGCCCACGAACAGAAGATCCCCAGGGAGAAGTGAGGTATGTCAGTGATCTGCGTCGGAGGCATGATCGGCATCGGCAAGACGACCGTCGCCGAGCTGCTCGCCAAGGAGCTCGGCAGCGAGGTCTTCTACGAGAGCGTGGAAGAGAACCCGATCCTCCCGCTCTTCTACACGGCGAGCCCCGAGGAGATCCAGGCCAAGCGCTACCCCTTCCTGCTCCAGCTCTACTTCCTCCAGACCCGGTTCGCCTCGATCAAGGAGGCGTACAAGGAGGGCGACAACGTCCTCGACCGGTCGATCTACGAAGACTGGTACTTCGCCAAGGTCAACCACGACCTCGGCCGGATCAGCTCCCTCGAAATGCAGGTGTACGAGGGGCTGCTGGGCGAGATGATGCGCGAGATCGACGGCCTGCCGTACCGCAAGGCGCCCGACCTCATGGTCTACCTGAAGGCCGACTTCGACACGGTGCTGCACCGCATCGGTCTGCGGGGTCGTGACTTCGAGCAGGACGAGAGCCTCGTCGAGTACTACCGGACCCTGTGGTCCGGCTACGACGACTGGGTGCACAAGCACTACTCGGCCAGCGAGGTCCTCGTCATCGACATGAACCACACCGACGTGGTGAACAACCCCGAGGACGCCGCCCGCGTGGCGCGGGAGGTCAAGGAGGCCCTGGCGGAGGTCGAGCGCCGCCGCGGCTGATCCCCTCCGGCCGGCGCCGCCAACGCGGAAGGTCCCCGCCGTCACGGCGGGGACCTTTCGACGTCGACGGCGGCCGGCTACTGCATCAGCGCCGCGTGGGGATGCTCCGGGTCCGCCGGGCAGACGTAGAGCTGCTGTTTGTAGCCGCCGCCGATCTGGACCGCCGTGGGTCGGTGCGCCTCGGGGAAACCCCCCGTGGTGGGGATCTCGGCGGCGGCCCGGTCCTCGTAGGGGATCCAGGTGCGGTTGCCGCCGTCCCATTCGAAGCTGTCGATGGTCAGCAGCGGTTCCATCCTGGTCGCACAGGCGGCGCAGAAGCGGGGATCGGGGTCGGTGTAGCCCCACGGGGCCCAGCCGCCGACCTTCCAGCCGGGAGCGACCGACAGCACGCTCCCGTAGAACGCCTCCGGGTAGGGCGCGTAGGAGGCGTCCAGTCCGGGGCCGGCGTCCCGCCACCTGTTCCAGTCCCCCAACCGCAGCCTCAGGTCCACGTCCAACTCCAGGGAGTCGGGGTACTCGGTGACCTCCTCCGGCGCGAGCAGGCACGGCTCGGGCACGTACTCGGCGCACTCCACGGCGGGCGGCTCGGGCGGGGAGGCCAGGACCTCGGTGACCTCCGCCGCGGACCGCCAGAACAGCGCGGCCTTCGGCATGTACGTCACCTCGGGGTGCTCGAAGGGGCACCACAGCACCTGGAGCAGATCGACGCCGGCCCGCCGGGGCAGGCGCAACGCGGGGACGTCGCGCACGTAGAGCTGGGCCAGGGGCAGCAGGGGGACGGGGGCGTCGGTCACCTCCACGTCCCAGTCGATCCCTTCGAGGATCGCCCTCTCCCGCGTCGTGTGCTCGCCGGCGCGGGGGTCGTCGGGGTTGCGCGCCGCTCGCGTCAGGGCGCGCCGATTCACCCGTACCGCGTCCAGCCAGTCGGACCCGCCGTCGTGCGGGGCGTCGCAGCGCGGCCACGGCTCGTCGGCGGGCCACAGCAGCGGCCCGCCGATCGAGCTGTCCCGCGGTGACGGCGCTCCGGGGCGGGGGTGCAGGCGGGTGGCCGTGCGCGCCAGCGGGGCCAGTTCGGGAAAGACCGCGGTGACGTCGACCGGCCGCGGCGGGGTGGTACGGGTGTGGTTCATGGCGGCGGTGCCTTCCGTGGGGCGGTGGGCGGCGTCGGTTCCGAGCCGGGACGGAACCCGCCCGCCGACTCCTGAAGGGGGTGGAGTCGACGGGCGGGAGCGGGGGAACGGCCGTACGCCAGAGCGTGGCGGCCAGGGCGACGATCCTTCGGAGTTCACCCGGGGGATCGGTGGCGTCCGCGCCGTCCGCTCACCGGCCGAGGCCCACGCTCTCGACGAGGAACCGGTGGTCCGAGGCGGGGGTTTCGGTCACCGTGCACCAGCGCGGGCTCTCGCTGCTGAAGAGGTAGTCGAGCTTCGCGGGGGTCGGGTTGTACGTCGGTCGTCCGACGCGCGCCGTGCCGCTCTGGTCGCACTCCCGGTAGCCGGGAGTGCCCGGTCCGGTGGAGTAGAGGCCCGCGGGCCAGGCGGCCTTGCCGCCCGTCGGGTCCTCCGGGGGACGGGAGTTGAAGTCCCCGCCGAACACCACGCGGGGGAAGGTCCGCACGACGTCCCTGATCTGCGCGTACTGCTCGTCGCGCAGGTCCTGCGTGGGGTCGTGGGGGTTGGCGCCGACCCGTGTCGCGTGCACGCTGCACAGGCGGACGTCGCGCAGGGTGGCGGTGGCGCACTGGAACGGGGTCTGCTGGCCCTGCTCCGGCTGGACGACCGGGTACTTCCGGGCGTCCGTCAGCGCGCCCCTGGCGACGATGGCCGTGCCGACCCGGTCGGCGCGGCCGCCGTCGTCCTCCCCGCAGCGGCTCTTCCACGTACGGCGCTCGCCGCCCACGAACTGGGCCCACTCGTACTGCTCGAAGCTCTTGCTCCAGCCCGGTCCCAGCCGGGTCATCAGCAGCGCGAGGTCGTCCTCGCAGACCTCTTGGAGCAGTACGGCCTCGACGCGGTTGCGCGCGACCTGGTCGGTGACGACCTTCACCTTCATCTCGGGGGTGACGGCGAGGTCGCAGTTGTACGTCGCCCGGCGGGGGCCGCACATGTTCCACGACATGACCTGCAGGGTGTCGGGGAAGTCCTCGACGGCGTAGGGCATGGCGTCGTCCGTGCCGGCGGCGGTGACCGCTGCCGGCTGGGCGGCGAGGGCCGTCGCCCCCGCTCCGGCGAGTCCGAGGCCCGCCGCCAGGGCGATCAGGCTCCGGCGCGCCCGGTTGTGGCCTGTCCGTGTCACTGCGCTTCCTTCGGCTCGATGGGGGCTGATGTTTCCCGCCTGCGAGCACCCTAGATCCGGAGCCTCCTACAAATCAACTCGCATTGACTAGTAATCAACGACAGTTGATTGACCGGCTGCGAGCGACTAGCGTCTGCGTGAACGGGCCACGAACGCCGGAACTCCGCGGAGGGCCGGAACGAGGCCCTCGGGACCCGGTCCCGGCAGGACGCGGAGCCGGCGAGAGGCCCCACGGGGGTGGGCCCCCTCGCCGGCACGCGGCCACGTACCGAGGCACCGGGTCCGTCCGACACGCCCGCCCCCACAGGCCTACGCGTTCACGCCCACGCCCGCCACCACGGACGCCTTCCGGGTACGACCGGCAACGCCCGGGAGATCGACACGAGGAGATCCCTGTCCACCGCTTCCGCGGCCCGCACGGCTTCCGTCGCGAGATCGCCCGCTCCCGCCGAGGACGGCGCCTCGCGACCCCGCGCTTCGACCGCCGCCGCGAACATGGCCGCGAGACCCGCCGCCACCGCTTCGCACTCGCCCGCTCCCCGGGCCCTACTCTCCCGGTGGGCGCGCTCGCGTACGGCGTCCGAGCAGTGGCCGCCCAGTTCGAGCATCCAGTCGTGGATGGTGGTCATCCGGTAGAGCAGCACCTGTTCGGGTCCCGCACCCCACGACGGGGGAAGGAACATCCGACGCCCGGAGTTGAGACCGGACCCGCGGACCAGGCGCCACAGCGGCCGCAGGGCCGTGAGCGCGCGCAGGGGGCGCCAGACCCGGTCGATCAGCCCGGGCCCGTAGGCGGGCACGAGGAGGCCGACACCGATCATCATGCCACTGGCCGAGATGAACTGCGGCAGGCCCTCGTTCAGAGCGTCCCAGTTCCTGCCGGTCCAACGGGCGACGATCGAGGTCAGCTTGAACAGCCCGAAGATGACGTTGCCCATCGCCCCGAGGACGAGCACCAGCAGCCCGACCCGCAAGGACTGGTCGGCCGCCGTCCGCGGACCAGGGATGGCGGCGGCCTTCCTCCCGATGTCGAGCATCCAGTTCCAGCACAGCGCGGTGGTGGCCACGCCGGCCATGACGTACGCGCACAGGTAGAGCACGACCATCTCGCCGATGAACGGGGTGGTCGCGTAGTAGGTGTCGAAGTCCCACGGCCGCTCCACGGGGACGTCGCCCTGGGAGAACAGGCCCACGAGGGCCGCGATCACCACGCCGCAGCCGACCTTCCACCGCCGTACGCGCCGACGCGTGCGGGCCGGGTCGCCCGCGTCCGCCCGCCAGAGGTCCAGCAGGATGAGGGACGCGCACGCGTAGGCCGTCATGACGCAGTGGACGAGGAGGGCGGAGAGGTTGCTGACGCCGGTGATCCGGTTCACCGCGGTGATGGTGGGCGGTGCCGCGAGGAGGAACGCCGCACAGGGCAGGGCCAGCAGGGCGTTCACCGCCCGGACCGTCGGATCGCGCCACCCCCGCAGCAGGGTGGGCAGCTTCACGAGCAGGGCCAGGCCCAGCACCGAGGCGGGAACGTAGTAGTTGACGCCGTCACGCATGGTCAGCGCCCCAGGGCCGCCCTGATGCGGCCGACCAGCGCGTCGGGCGGTGTACTGCTGCGCGCGCCGAGCAGGAAGGGCAGGAACTTGGCGGCCAACAGCCGTCCGAACCGCTCGGCCCGGCGCTCCTCCTCCAGGTCGTAGTCGGTGCGCGCGCTGACGTGCGCCACCGCTTCCTCCAGGTCCCACCGGTCGCCGAGCATGCGGGCCGCGGCCGCGACGGCCCGATCGGTTCCCTTCGCACCGTGGGTGCCGAGGCTCGCCTCCTTGCGGTGCCACAACTCGTGTCCGAGTATCACCATCTGATGGAGCGGCAGGGTGTTCTTCTCCACCGCGACGACCTCGTGGTCGCCCAGGTCGAGCCACAATCCGCTGACGGTTCGAGGGGGGAACGGCTCCAGCATGAGACGCACTTCACGCCCGCCGGTCTCCGTCAAATGGGCGCAGACCGACCGCATGAGTTCATGCGGGCTCTGCGCGACCGGTCGTATCGCTCCCGCGAAAAGCTCATCGCGATGACGCTTCATCGTGCGGGATATCACTATTTCGTCCCACATGTCTTTCCCCACCCAGACGCAGGCCAGGCCCGCACGGCGCTCTTGACCCCGTTGCCGTGCGCGCGTTCTGTCAGTTCATATCACTGACGGACGCGAGGGTGGGAATGCGCGACGGCCCCCGACCGGACCGCCGTCGGGGCTCTGACCTCAGATTATGCGCCCGCGCCGGGCGGGTTCTCGCGTGCGCGCTCCTCGCGCGAGCGGCGGGCGATGGACTCGATGAGGGCGATGATGGGCTGCGCGGTGTCGTCCGGCACGTCGGCCAGGGCGCGCGCGGCGTAGGCGACGACGCCGAGATCGGAGCCCTCGGATCCCTCGGCGCCGGCGCTGCGGAGGCGGCGGATGTCCTCGTCCTGGCGCGCCACCGTCCGCTCCAGGAGGTCCTTGTGGATCAGCTGGAGCACCCGGTCGAGGGCCTCGGCCGGCTCGGCGACGAGGAACTCGATGCTTTCCCCGAAGAATCCCGCGATGCCGGCGGCGTGGTCGAGGTTGGGGGCCTTGCCGGTCTTGATCATCTTGTCGAGCCACTGGGCGCTCGTGCCCGCGCCGGCCGCGATCTCGGCCAGCGAGTACGCGCGCCGGCCGCCGTCGGGCGCGGAGCGCAGGCGCGTACGGCGCAGGAAGACGATCCGGGACACCACGCGGCGATGGCGCTCCTCCGTCGCGTCCGCCCCGCCTTCGCCCCCCTGGGGCAGCGGCTCGCCGCCCAGCAGGGCCCGCACGTGCTCGACGGGCAGCCCCGAGGCGTAGGAGAGGCCGCCTTCGCCCTCCACGCGCAACACGTCTCGGCTTTCGAGGCCGGCACCGTCGAGCAGGGCGGTGATCCTCTGCGCGGTCCTCACCGGGTCCGCGACGATCCCCTCGCTCATGCCCCTCCCCCTCTCGATGCCGACGTGCGCCGACGAAATGGTCAATGGTTGAACGTCTCACAGTAGCCATGCCCCAACGGGACCAGCAACCAAAGATGACATACGTCAGCTCAAATTGATGATCGGGGCCAATCGGCCCCGGCCCTCCCCGCCCTGCCGATACCCGGTGATGCACACCCGTATCGGTTGAAACCCCTCCGCATGACGCTGCCGTCCCGCCCCTGCGGATACGGCGAACCGGGCATACTCGTCCCGGAGTTCCGGGTGCTCCCCAGGCGCGCTCCACCACGCCCCCGATCGCGGGGTACCGGCCGTCCACCACCGACACGCAGGCCCTCGGGTCCGTGTCGCATGTCATCTGTCATCTGTCATCGACTCGACTCCCCTTCGGTCGTCGCCCCCGGGGCGTCGTCCCCCTCGGGGCAAGGAGATGGAAAAGTGCGTTTCTCGCGTACGCGTGTCACACCCGTGGCGATAGCCATCGGAGCGGGTGGGGCGGTGGGTGTGCTCGGCGCCCTCGCGGCCAAGTTCGACGGTCCCCTCCCCCACGTCGTGAACCTCGTCTTCGCCGGCGGTTGGTCCTGGGCCTGCCTCGCCTTCCTGATCGGCTTCTCGCGCCGGTCGAAGGTCGAGGCCTCCTGGCTGCCCCCCGCGGCGCTGCTCGTCGGCGTGGTGGTCTACTACACGCTCAAGGCCCTGAGCCCCGTGGCACCGATCGGGGTCCACGTCACCGGCGAAGTGACCGCGACGGTGTCCTGGGCGGGGATCGTGTTCTGGGGAATGGCGGCCCTGCTGTTCGGCGCGCCGGTGGGACTGTGCGGGAACCTGGCGCGCGATCCCGGCATCGCCGGCCTGCCGTTCCGGCTCCTGATCCCGCTGATCGCCTACCTCGAAACCTCCTGGCGCGCGGAGGGCGAAGGCGCCACAGCGGGGCGGTTCGCGGAGCTGACCTGGCAGACGATCGGCGTCCTCGCCGCCGTGTCCGCCGTCGCGATCGTCGCTCACACGGTGTGGAAGTGGAGCCGGCGCCTCAGGACCACCACCGGCCGCCCCTGACCGACCCGTCCGCCCGATACGGCCCCGTGGGGCCGGGGCGCGTACGCGGCGCCTCGCACCCCTCGGACGCCGCGCGCCCCTCGGACGCCTCGAACGTCTCGGATTCGGGTGATCCGGCACAATGGCGCCGTGGGTTCTCCTATCGAGATATTCAGACTGTTCGCCTACCGGCCCTGCGGGCACGAGCTGTTGGTCCGTGTGACCCGGCCCGGGGCGCCCAACTGGAATCAGGTGGCGCTGGACGCCGCCGACCGGATCGCGGACGAGGCCACCGACCGGCTCCGACTGGGGTGGGAACAAGGGCACCTGCGGGCGGAGTGCCCGCATCCCCACACGTCCGCCCTGATGGGCGAGTCGCAGGACTTCCCCGTCGGAGAGGAACTCCACGGGCCGGGGGGCCGTCGCCTCGAGGTCTGGACGGCCCGAACGAACCACGGCGCGCCGTGGGTGGTCCTCGGGACCGCTCCGAGCGAAGCGGAGTTCCGCCAAGAGGTCAGCGAGGACTCCGAATTCACGTCCACGAGGGTCGTGGGGCCTGTCGAACTGCATCAGGTCTACTTCCTCGCCGAAGAGGAGGACCCCTCGGACGCGCAGCCCTGAGGCGGCCGGGGAGGCCCCGCTCGTCCACCGGGTGGTGGACGGGCGGGCGGTGCCTTCCGGGGTTCAGCCCAGGGACGCGGCGGTGGGGCGGGGGCGACGGTCGGTCGGGCCCCCGCCCTCGCGCAGGAGTGAGTCGGCGAGCTCGCCGGAGCGCTCGCCGGGGGCGGTGCGGGACGGGGTAGCGCCGCAGAACTCCGCTTCGATGACGTCGACGTAGAGCGAACCGTTCGAAAGCCAGTCCCCGTTGACGTTGAAGGTCAGCTGGTGGTCCCCGTCCCGGGTCCCGACCATCGCGGACAGCGAGCCGTTCGTCCGTCCGCTCTTGCCGACGACCTGCACGCCGCAGGACAGCGTCGCGAACTCCACGCCGAGCCCGAAGCCGAACCCGTCGCCCGCCGGCACCTCGTCGAGCATCTGCCTCATCTGCGCGGGAGGCAGCAGTTCGCCGCGCATCAGGGCGCGTTGGAAGCGGTTGAGGTCCGCGCCCGTGGAGATGACGTCGCCGGCGGCGCCGAGCCAGGTCATGTTCTGTTCGGTCGCGTCGTGGATCGGGGCGTCGGGCTCGGTGCGGTGGAGGCGGGAGTAGCCGACGGGGTGCGGTGCGGGCATCCGCGGCGAGGTGCCGGGGAAGGAGGTCTCGCGCAGCTTCAGCGGGCGCAGGACGCGCCGCGTGACCTCGTCGGCGTACGTGCGGCCGGTCGCCCTCTCGATGACCATGCCGGCGATGACGAAATTGGTGTTCGAGTACGACGGCGTCCGCTCGGGCCCGGGTCGCGCCGGGTGGCGGAGGGCGATCGCGACGAGTTCCTCGGGGGTGTGGGTGTCGTGGCGGTGCTCCGGGAAGCCGGGGCCGGCCGCGTCGTGGATGAAGGCGGGGTCGTCGGTGTAGTTGGCGATCCCGCTGGTGTGGTTGAGCAGTTGGCGCAGGGTGACCGTGGTGCCGTCGTAGCCGTTCCCGCGCAGCAGGCCGGGCAGCCACCTCTCCACGGTGTCGTCCATGCGCAGTCTTCCCTCGGCCTCCAGTTGCAGGAGGACCGTCGCGATGAACGTCTTGGTGATGCTGGCGCCGCGGAAGTGGTCACCGGACGAGCGCGCGCGGCCGGTGGTCGTGTCTGCGTGGCCGGCCGCGGCGAACCACCGGGCCCTGCCGTCCTGGGTGTGCGCGGCGACCCCGGGCAGGCCGCCCTCCTCCACGAGGGCCCTCAGGGCCGCGCGGGTCGCGTCGTGCCCGCGTCCCGCGCCCCCGGATTCGGCGGCCGAGGCGGACGTGGGGGCGGGTGTGGGCGCGGTGACGGACGCGGTGGCGGCGTTCGCGGTCGGCGTGAGCAGGGCCGCGCCGACGGCGGCGGCCAGGGTCAGCGCGAGCGAGGCGGTACGTAAGGGCCGCTGCTTCATGGGTGGGGCCTCCGGGCACTGTCGGGGGCACCGATCGTGCCCCTGTACCCGGTGAGACTCCCGACGGACGCCCGGGGTTGATCGACAGATCGGCCCTGCCGCTCCCCTCCTGATCCCGCGTCGGAGGCGCGGGAGCGGGGTCAGAGCGCGGCGAGGAAGGACCGGACGGCGTCGTGGACGCCCTCGGGATCGCGGAGCTGGAGGAAGTGGTCGGCGTCCAGGGCGGCGTACGTGGTGTGCGGACGGCGGGCGGTCATGTCGGCGGCGTGTTCCGCGGTGAGGACCTGGCTGGACGTGCCGGCCAGGAGGAGGGCGGGGCAGTCGGTGGCGAGCCACTGGCGCCAGTGGTCGCCGTGGACGGCGTTCTCGGAGGTGACGGTGTCCTGCGGGTGGAACGGCAGGCGCCAACCGCCCTGCGGCAGCGGGCGCGGGCCGCCGCCGAGCATCGGGGCCACCGGGCCGAGGGCGGCCACGAGTTCCTCGCGCGTCCCGGCCGTGTACGGGAGGGCGAGGACGAAGGACAGCGGGCTCACGTCCGCGGCGGGGATGTGGGCGGCGGTGTCGAGGTCGATCAACGCGTCCACCCGCTCGGGGAGTTCGGCCGCCAGGTGGATGGCGTTGACCGCGCCGAGGGAGTGGCCCAGCACGGCGAACCGGTCCAGTTCCAGGTGGTCGACGAGGGCGCGGAGGTCGGCCACGTAGCCGGCCCGGGTGTACTCGGGGGCGCGGTCGGAGTCCCCGTGGCCGCGCTGGTCGGGGGCGATGACCCGCCACGCGGGGCCGAGGGCGGCGGCCAGGGCGGTGAAGGAGGCGCCCTCGGAGAGGTGGCCGTGCAGGGCGAGCAGCGGGCGGCCGGCGCCGCCGAAGTCCAGGTAGGACAGGGCGCGCCCGTCGATGTCCAGGGTGGCGCGGGCGGGTCGGGTGGTCTGCGTGGGGGTGGTGGACGCGGCGTTCATGGCGGACTCCTCGTGGGTCGACGGGGCGGTCGGCCTGGTCGGCCGCGCCCACGCCAGAACCATACACACGTATATGACGGTTGTTCAATACGTCTGTATAGATCGAGGGTCGCGGGAGTTCACGGCCTCACCTCCGGAGTGCCGGCGGCGCCTCAACGCGCGTTTCGTTCCGCGGCGGCGTGCCACCAGCCGGGCGGGCTCTGGCCGGTGACCTCGGAGCTCGGTTGGTCGGGGTGGAGGCCGAGCCGACGGAGGGCCTCGGAGTCGACCCGGACCGTGAACCAGCCGTGCCAGTGCCCGTCCGGGCCGATGCCGCAGGCCAGGTCGAAGTGGACCTCGTGCGGGGCGAAGGGCATCCAGTCGATGCCCCGCTCACGCAGTCAAGCCCGCGCGGCGGCCATCGGGTGCGGGCGGCCGGAGGTGTTCTCGTAGCAGGCGATGGTCGTCCGGTCGTGCGGCGCGGGAGTGCTCATGGCGGCCATGATGCCCGTTCGGCGGCGCGTGGCGTGCGCGAAGCACGTGCCGCAAGGCGCGATCCGCCGGGGTCAGCCGCCGGCGCGTTCGGCGAGGGTGTGGGCCACCAGGGCGTTGGCGTGCCCGTGGCCAAGTCCGTGGTCGGCCTTGAGCCAGGCGACGAGTTCCATGTGCCTGGTCAGGGGCGATGTGCGGATCAGGTCCTTCCACTCCTCGATCGGCCGGCCGTACTTCTGCTCGATCGACGGGAAGTAGCTCGCGGGGCCCTTCGGCTGTGCGGTCATGGCGGATCGTCCTGTCTGTCGGGGTGTCGGTGCCTGTCGGCCTGCGGGGTGGGCGTGGGACGTGCTCGTGCGCATCGGCCCGGCCGCGCCGACGCGAAGGTCCAGAAGAACAGAACTGGACTGTCCAGTACTGCGGAACTGGACGGTACAGTACCCAATGAGAAACTGGACTGTCCAGTACTGTCAGTCGGGAACACGTGAGGAGAGCGGAGCATGGAAGCGAACGAACCCGTGGGTCGATCGGCCCGCAAGCACCAGGCGATCATGGAGGCCGCGACCGCGGTGTTCATGTCCAAGGGCTACGCGGGAACGAGCATGGACGACATCGCCAAGCTGGCCGCCGTGTCCAAGCAGACGGTGTACAAGCACTTCTCGGACAAGGAGAAGCTGTTCGCCGAGATCGTCCTGGCGACCACCGACCGGGTCGACGCCATGATCAACCTGGTGTCCGACGTCCCCGCCGACGCGGAAGCCCTGGAGGAGAACCTGCTCCGGCTGGCCCGGCAGTTCCTCACCGCCCTCACCCAACCCCAGGTGCTCCAACTGCGGCGCCTGATCATCGCCAACGCCGACACCTTCCCGGACCTGGGCGCCACCTGGTACGAGCAGGGCTTCGAGCGGGTCCTGGCGGGGCTGGCCGGCACCTTCCGCCACCTCGCCGACCGGGGTCTGCTGCGGATCGACGACCCCCTCCTGGCCGCGAACCACTTCTCCGGCCTGCTGCTGTGGATCCCGGTGAACAAGGCCATGTTCCACGGGAGCCCCCAGCACACCCCGGCCGAGCTGGAGGACTACGCGCGGGCCGGCGTCCGCGCCTTCCTCGCCGCCTACCGCTGACTCCGCGTGAGGCCCACGCGCCGCCGCGCCATGCCTCGCCGCGCGTCCACCGGTGCGGCCGCTCGACGGGGGCGCGGGGCCGGCGGAGGATGGGACCGTGATGACGGTCCTGGTGGTCGGCGTACCCGAAGGCGAGGAACTGGAGCTGCTCCAGTCGCGGATCCAGCGCAACCCGCACTTCCGGGTCATCTCCCACGCCCACGGCTCGGAGGTGGCCCTGGCGCACGCCCGCGTGCTGCTGCCCGACATCACCCTGCTGTCGCTGGCGGGCGGCCTCGGCGACGACGCCGCGGCGCGGGCCGTCTTCGACGGTGTGCGCGCCCTGGACCCGCCGAGCGGGGTGGTGCTGCACGCGCGGGCCACGGCGGCGCACGTCGCGCTGACCGGCCTGGCGGTCGACGGGGCGGTCCACGTCGTCCGCGCGGGTGACGAGGAGGGGCTGATGCGCGCCCTGCGGACGATCGGCCTGCGCAGGTCCACCTGCGATCCGGACGAGATGCCCTGATCCCCGACCGCCCGCCGGGCCACGGCCGGTGACGGACCGGGACGCTCGACGGCCCGAGCGAAGATCATCGGGTAGTAGGATCGCCCCGCAACACGACGTGAAGGGGAGTTCATGGCGCGGGTTGCGGTGATCGGCGGGGGAATCGGCGGGCTGGGGACGGCGCTCATGGCGGCGCGACGGGGCCACGCGGTCACGTTGTTCGAGCAGGACGCGCGGCAGGCCGGGGACGACCTGGAGCGGGACTTCTTCCACTGGCCCAGGCCGCGGACCCCGCAGGCCGTCCAACCCCATTCGTTCCTCGCCCCGGTACGCACCGTGCTGCGCGAGGAGGCGCCCGACGTCCACGCCGACCTGCTGGCGCGCGGGGCCCGCGAATACCACGACTTCGACTGGTTCGAGCGGCGTCCGCCGCACCGCGACGGCGACGAGGACCTGGTGACCCTGCGCACCCGCCGCATCGTGCTGGAGGCCGCGTTGGCCTCGGCCGTGCGCCGCGAACGCACCGTGGAGGTGCGTCGGGGGGACCGCGTGGACGGGCTCGTCCTCGCCGAGGGCCGTCCTCCCCGGGTGACCGGGGTACGGGTGGGCGCGCGGACGTACGCGGCGGACCTCGTCGTCGACGCCGCGGGGCGCCGTTCGCCGGTTCCCGCCTGGCTGATCGCGGCGGGCTGTCGCCCGCCGGTGGTGGAAAGCCACCGCGCCGGGATCGCCTACCTGTGCCGCTGGTACCGGCTGCGCGCCGACGGCCCCCGCGACCCCGGGAAGGTGAAGACGGGCTCGGCGGCGCCGTTCGCGCTCGCCGGGGTCTTCCCGTCCGACAACGACGTCTTCGCGGTGCACCTGGTGCTCTCCACGGCCGATCCGACGCGCGGCGCCCTCCTCGACCCCGCCGTGTTCGAGGCCGCCGCACGCACCTTCCCCGCCAGTGCCGCCTGGCTCGACCTGGCCCCCGAACCGCTCTCGGGCGTCCTGGCGATGGCCGGGCTGGACAACCGTTGGACCTCGCTCCGCGACGGCGAGGGACCCGTCGTCACCGGGTTGGTCAACGCCGGGGACAGCATCCTGCACACCAACCCCACCCTGGGCCACGGAGCGGCCCTCGGGCTGCGCGCCGCACGGCACGTCGCCGCGCACGTCGAGGAGATCGCGGCGGATCCGGACGCGTACCACGCCTGGACGGAAAAGGCCCTGCGACCGTGGTTCGACGCACAGGTGAAGGCCGATCAGGGCAACGAGCGGCGCCTCGCCGAGAGTGCGGCGCCGCCCACCGACCGACGGGCCGCGGCGCTGGGCGCCTGCGCCTTCGACGATCCGGTCGTCATGAGGGCGCGGGCCCTGGTGCGCCACCTCGTGCTCCCGGCCGACGAGGCCTACGGCACCGAGGAGGTCGAGCGCCACGTCACCGCCTGGTTGGCCGCCCACCCGGAGTTCGCGCCGACGCACGACGGACCGACCCGTGATCAGTGGGAGGCCCTCGTCGCCGCGGCGTCCGCCCCCGCGACGTCCGTCGCCGCGGCGTCCGTCCCCGTGGCGTCCGTCCCCGTGGCGTCCGTCCCCAGCCGCAGGACGTCACCGCGTTCCAGCGCCGTGTAGAGGGCTCCGTCCGGGCCGAAGGCCAGGCCGTGGGGCTCGCAGTCGGACGCGGGCAGCGGGTACCGCGTCAGTTCTCCGACGACGGTGAGCCGCGACACGTGGGAGGCGGCCCATTCCGTGAACCACAGGGCCCCGTCCGGCCCCGCCGCGATGGCGTGCGGCCGGCATCCGGGGTCGGGCAGCGGGAAGCCCGTGGTCTCCCCCGACGTCGTGATCCGGCCGATCCGGCCCGCGCCGATCTCCGTGAACCACAGGGACCCGTCCGGCCCGGCGGCGATCCCGACCGGTCCGGCCGGCGGGTCGGGCAGGGGGTGGACGGTGACCTCGCCCGAGGTCGTGATCCGGCCGATGGCGTGGGCCTGGTTGAGGGTGAACCACAGGGCCCCGTCACCGCCCGTCGTGATCATGGAGGGGTAGGAGCCGGCCGGTACCGGGAGCGCGAACTCGCGGACGGAGCCGTCCGGTTCCATCCGGCCGATCCGGTCGGCGTTCAGCTCGGTGAACCACAGGGCGCCGTCCGGCCCGGTGGTGATCCCGTACGGTCCGCCGCCGATCGTGGGGACGGGGTACGAACTCGTGGTGCCGTCGGTGGTGATCCGGCCGACGCGGTGGTCCCGCATGCGGGTGAACCAGAGCGCTCCGTCGGGGCCGGCGGTGATCTGCGCGGGTCCGCAGTCCGCCGAGTCGAGGGGGAACTCGGTGACGGGTGTCGGCCCGTCGGGGTCGAGGCGGGCGATCCGCCCGGTGTGGACGAGGGTGCACCACAGGGCGCCGTCGGGCCCGGTGGTGAGGGCGTACGGGCCGGAGGCGGGGTCGGCCACGGGGAAGGACCGGAAGGTGGTGGGCTCGGAAAACGGGTCGCGGGGCACGGTGTCCTTTCGGTGGTGCGGGAGGGAGGTGGTCAGGCCGCGGCCGGCGCGTGCCGGTCCGCCGGCACGAGGTCCAGCCGGCTCGCCCGCCACCGCGAGCGCAGCATGCGGTCGTGGCTGACGACGACCACCGCGCCGGGGAAGTCGGCGAGCGCGGCCTCCAGTTCCTCCACCAGCGCGGGGCCGAGGTGGTTGGTGGGCTCGTCCAGGAGCAGGACGTCGTACGGTTCGCTCAGCAGCCGGGCCAGGGCCAGGCGCTGTCGCTGCCCGGCGGACAGCGCGCCCACCGGCAGGTGCGTCCGGTCGGCTGCGAACAGGCCCAGGGAGAGCAGCTGTTCGGCGTGCTCCTCGGGGTCGCCGGGGCGGCCGTGTCCGAAGGCGGCCAGGAGGCTGCGGTCCGCGGGGCCGTGGTCGGGCGACTGGCTCAGCCGGCCGATCCGGCCGCGGCGTACGAGCCGGCCGCGGGTCGGGGTCCCGGGGTGCGGGCCCTCGTCGGCGAGGAGCGCCAGCAGGGTGCTCTTGCCGGCCCCGTTGGGCCCGCCGACGAGCAGCCGGTCCCCGGCGCACAGGGTCAGGTCGACCGGTGCCAGTCGTCCGGGGACCTCCAGGGCGGTGGCCGAGACCAGCGTTCCCCGGGTCCGGCCCGCCCGCGGGGTGGTGGTGAAGCGCAGCGGCTCGGGCGGTGCGGGGACGGGGTGGGCGAGCAGGCGCTCCAGTCGTTCCCCGGCCTGGCGGACGCGTCCGGCGACGGATTGTTGGACCCGCCCGGCCGCCCGGTCGTAGGCCATCTTGTTGCCGTCCTTGCGGGCCCGGCCCGGAGCCACCCTGCGGGCGCCGCCGGCCGCGCGCTCGCGCAGGGCCTCGACCTCCTCACGCCAGGCGGCGTGCGCCTCGACGCGGCGCAGGCGGGCGGCGGCGCGTTCCGTCAGGTATCCGGCGTAGCCGTTGCCGTAGCGCACGACTCGGTGGGTGTCGCCGTCCACCTCCAGCAGGGTGTCGGCGACGCGTTCGAGGAAGACCCGGTCGTGGGAGACGGTGACCGTGGTTCCGGTGCGGGCGCGCAGGTGGTCTTCGAGCCAGCGCAGGGCTTCGTGGTCGAGGTGGTTGGTGGGTTCGTCCAGCAGCAGCACCTCGGGCGCGGCGGCGAGCAGGGCCGCGAGCCGCAGCCGGACGCGTTCGCCGCCCGAGAGGGCGTCGACGGTGCGTCGGCGGGGGACGCGGACCAGGCCGAGTCCGTGCAGGGCGCGCTCGACGCGCGCGTCTGCCTCGTAGCCGCCGCGGAGTTCGTAGCCGGTCCGCAGGTCGGCGTAGGCGGTGAGCAGGGCGGGGTCGGTCTCGGCGGCGCCTTCGGCCATGCGCTGTTCGAGCCTTCGCAACTCGGCTTCGATCGAGCGGAGTTCGGCGAGGGCGCGGTCGATGACCTGCTGGACGGTCAGCCGTCCGGGCAGTTCCTCCTCCTGGGCGAGGTAGCCGATGCCGCCGTCGGCGCGGGCGATGATCCGCCCCCGGTCCGGGTGTTCGGCGCCGGCGAGCAGGCGGAGCAGGGTCGACTTGCCGGAGCCGTTCTCCCCGACGATGCCGATGCGGCCGCCGGGCGGGAGGGCGCAGGTGACGGAGTCGAGGACGAGCCGACCGTCGTAGGCCTTGGTGACGTCAAGCGCGGTGAGCTGTGCGGTGGTCGCGGTCATACGGGGACTCCTGGAGGGTGGCGGGGGCGGCGGGTGCGGGGAGGGGGGCGCGGGCGGCGGACGGGACGCGGAGGAACATCGTGAACTCCTTATAGCGACGACTGTTGCGTTAAGATGGTGCCATGATCATGACTCCGGACGCAAGCGATCCTTCGAGCCGACCCGCCGACACCGGACCCGACCGCGACCACGCCCCCGCCCCCGACTCCGATGGCCGCCCGCACTCCGCGACCGCCCCGGACGGACCCGCCGGCCCCCGGCGGCGGACCGGAGGGCGCAGCGCCCGCGTCCGCGCACAGGTCCTGGCGGCCGTCGGAGAGGTCCTGGTGTCCGACGGGTACGACGCGCTCACCGTGGACGCCGTCGCCGAACGGGCCGGGGTGCACCGCACCACCGTCTACCGGCGCTGGCGCGACGTCGGCGGGCTGCTGGCCGACGTACTCGACGCGGCGGCCGACGACACCTGGGAGCCCGCGGACACCGGGTCCCTGGAGGGCGACCTCACCGCCCTCAACCTGGAGGTCTACGAGGCCCTGGACCCCGGCCGCGCCGAGCCGGCGGCCGGCCTCACCACGGCCCTGATCGCCGCGTCGTTCCGCTCCGCCGAGGCCGCCGGCGCGCTGACCCGCTTCTGGGAGGACCGCTACGCCCGCTGCGCACCGGTCGTCGGCAGGGCGGTGGAACGCAGCGAACTCCCCGGGGGTACGAACGCGCGGTCCCTGCTGGTGGCCGCCACGGCCCCGCTCTACCAGGAACTGCTCCTGTTGCGCTCCTCCCCCGACCCCGACCTGCCGCGTCGGGCGGCGCGCGCCGCCGGGGCCGCGGGCGCGGCGGGCGTCTTCGCCGAGGGCTCTCAGGCTCCGCCGCGGCCCTGAAGGGGACGACCTCCGCCGGCCGGGCCGCACGCACCCGTCCCAACTCCCGGGATCCACGGGCCGAATGCTCGACTCACGGCCGACCCGCCTGCGACGATGCGCCCATGACGCAGATCATCAAGGGGGGCAATCTGCCCGTGCCCGGCGGTCCCGTGCGGGTCGCCGTCGTCCGTGGCGCGACCGGGCCCGGTGTGCCCGAGATCGAGACGGCGGCACTGCTGCTGGACGACAGCGGCAAGGTGAGGGACCGCAGCGACCTGGTCTTCTACAACCAGCGCGCGCACTCCACCGGGGCCGTACGGCTCCTGGGCAACGCCCGGGGCGAGGACGGACGGACGGCGGACTGGCTGGAGATCGACCCGGGGCGGGTCGAGCCGGAGGTGGACCGCGTCCTCATCGCGGCGTCCTGCGAGGGCGGCACCTTCGGGGAGGTCCCGGGGCTGTACCTGGAGGCGATCAGCACGGCCACCGGCGAGCGGCTGGTGGTGTACTCCGTCGACGACGATGACGCGACGACCGAGACGGCGTACGTGCTGGGCGAGTTCTACCGCCGGGACGGCGGCTGGAAGTTCCGGGCGGTCGGGCAGGGTTACGACTCCGGGTTGCCGGGGTTGGCCGCGGACTACGGGTTCACGGTGGAGCAGGACGAGGAGGAGCCCGAGGCCGTGGGGGCCGGCGCCCCGCCGCCGGCGCCCGCGCTGCCCGAAGCACCCCCGCCCGCGCCGCCGTTGCCCGGGGAGGCGGCACCGCACCCGGCGGAACCGCACCCGGTGGAGCCGGCCGCCGGCGTCGACCTGCCCGCCGGAACCCCCGTCTCCAAGACCGGCGCTCCCCTGCTGGGCACCCTCACCCGACGGATCAACCACCTCCCCACCGACTTCGGACCGGACTTCCCCTCCGTCTCGTACGAGGGCAAGGGGGAGGACATCGTCCGGTTCGACGCCCCCATACCCGCCGGATTCGTGGTGGTCGAGGTGTCCCGGGTAGGGGAGAGCCTGATCGACCTCACGGCGCTCGACCACCGCAACCGCGACAAGTCCCCCTCTGTGATCCACAGTTGGATGGAGGACTTCACCGGGCGCGGCATCGTCGACCACGACGGGAACGGCCCGCTGCGGCTGCGCGTCAGGGCCAGTGGCGAGTGGCGGATCACCCTCGGCTCGGTGGCGGTGCTGCGCGACCTCTCCGAGCGCCTCGAAGGCGTCGGCCCGGAGGTCCTGGCGTACTCCGGGCCCGCCGTCGACCTCGCCATCAGGCACCGCAACAGCCGCGACGACGCCTGGTTCCGGCTGGAGGGCATCCGGCGCAGCGCCTCGCGCCGGCAGCTGTACACCGGGTACAAGTCGGGGCGGAGCACCGTGGCGCTGACCCGGGGGGCGCGGCTGCTGGTGATCGCGTGCGACAGCCCCTGGTCCATCACCCCGCGCGAGGTCACCCCGCACCACAATCGCAGGGAAGGTGAGGTGCCCCCCTTCTGGAAGCGGTTGCGCTGAGCGGCCCCGCCGCGGTGGCGCCGGACCGTGCGGGCCGGTTCGTGCGGACCGGCGCCACGGGCGGACTCAGTTCGCGGGGAGGTCCTCCGGGCCGTGGACGCGTACGCCGCCGACGTACGTCTGCACGGTGCGGACCGCGTGCAGGTCGGCGGGGGCGACGGCGAAGGGGTCGCGGTCGAGGACCGCGAGGTCGGCGAGCCGGCCGACCGCGAGGACGCCGGCGTCGTCCTGGTGGTTCACCCAGGCCGATCCGGCCGTGTACGCGGCGAGGGCGTCGGTGAGGGCGAGGCGTTGCTCGGGCAGGAACGGGGGGCGCAGGTCGGGTTCGCCCAGTTCCTCGGCCCACACCTGGCGGTTGACGGCGACGTGGATGCCGTGCCACGGGTCCGGGCTGGAGACGAACCAGTCGCTGCCCGCCGCGAGCACCGCGCCGGCGGCGTGCAGGGCGCCGAACGGGTACTGGCGCCGGCCGCGTTCCGCACCGAGGAAGGGCAGGGTGAGTTCGTCCATGGCGGGCTCGTGGGCGGCCCACAGCGGCTGCATGTTGGCGGCGGCGCGCAGGGTGCGAAAGCGCGGGATGTCGTCGGGGTGCACCACCTGGAGGTGGGCCAGGTGGTGGCGCAGGCCGGTGTGGCCGTGTGCCTCGACGGCCGCTTCGAGGGAGTTCAGGGCCTCGCGGACGGCCCTGTCGCCGAGGGCGTGGAAGTGGATCTGGAAGCCGTGGCCGTCGAGGGCGATCACGGCTTCGCGCAGCAGGGCCGGGTCGACCATGGAGATCCCGGCGTTGTCCCCCGGGCAGCCGCAGGAGTCGAGGTAGGGCTCCAGCATGGCGGCGGAGAAGTTCTCCACGACGCCGTCCTGCATGATCTTGACGCTGCCCGCGGTGAAGCGCCTTCCCCGGGCCGCCTTCTCACGGCGGGCGAGCAGGGAGTCGATCTGTTCGAGGCCCCGGTCGCGTTCCCACCAGAGCGCTCCGCGCACACGGGCGGTCAGGGAGCCGTCCGCGTCGCAGGCGAGGTAGGTGTCGAGCGGGTCGGGGAAGCCGGCGTAGGCGCCGACGAGCGCGTCCTGCCAGCCGGTGATGCCGAGCGAGTGCAGCAGTTCCTGGGCGGCGAGGAGCCCGGCGCGGGCCTCGGCGGCCGAGGGCGGGGGTACGAGCGCGCCGACCAGCGTCATGGCGCCCTCGTGCAGGACGCCGGTCGGTTCGCCCGCGGCGTCGCGCTCGACGCGGCCGTCCGCGGGGTCGGGCGTGTGCCGGTCGATCCCGGCCAGGGCGAGGGCGCGGGTGTTGACCCAGGCGGAGTGTCCGTCGCGTACGGGGAAGTAGGCGGGCCGGTCGGGGAGGATGTCGTCGAGCCGGTCGCGGTGAGGCAGTCCGCCGGGGAAGGCGTCGAAGGACCAGCCGCTGCCCTGGATCCACGTGGCCTCGGGCCGGGCCGCGGCGTGGGCGGCGATGGTGGCCCGGTAGTCCCGGTCGGTGCGGCCCGCGCTCAGGTCGCACCCGAGCATCCCGATCCCGGCGATCACCGGGTGGACGTGCGCGTCGGTGAACCCCGGCTGCACGAAACGGCCGCCGAGGTCGACCACCTCGGTGCGGGGGCCGATGTGCGCGCGGACCTCCCGGTCGGTGCCCAGGTCGGTGATCCGGCCGCCGGTGACGGCCAGGGCCGATGCCCGGTGGCGCGCCGGGGAGGCGGTCCAGACGGTGCCGTTGAGGAGTACGAGGTCTGCGTGGCGCATGTGGGTGGGCTCCGGTGGGTGACGATGGGATGGGCGTCGGCGCTGTGACGGTGGGGCGGGGGCGATGGGGCGATGGGGGCGGGGGCGGTGGCGCGGGGGCGGTGGGGGCGGGCGCTTCGACGTCCGCCCCCGCCAGTGCGTGCCGGCGGTGTTCAGCCCCCGGCGGCGGCCGGGGCGGGTGTGGGGGCGGGCTCCGGGGCGAGGGGGGCCGGCGGCTGGGTGAAGTAGGCGGCGCGGCGCCGGAATCGGATCCACAGGGCGGCGGGGACGCCCAGGGCGACCACGGTGAGGGGCAGCGCGGTCAGGAAGCGTCCGTTCTCGGCGTCGAAGGCCAGGTGGTCCACCGAGGTCCACTGTTGGTGGGCCACCAGAGCGCCGAGCAGCAACAGGGCGGTGCCGCCGAGCAGGGGCAGCAGTCCGACGACGAGCGCGTCCCGGATCCGGCCGCGCAGCTCGTGGCGGAAGGTGACCGCGCAGGCGATGCCGCCGACCCCGTACATCAGGGAGACCAGGATGCCGACGGAGTTGACGACGGCGACCACCACCTCGGAGAGCGAGCCGACCGCGAGTCCCGCGAGGGACACGCCGACGGCGAGGGCGGCGATGCGCAGGGTGGAGGTGGCCGGGGTCCCCCACGCGGGGTGGAGCCGGGTCCAGCTCGTGCCCAGGACGCCGTCGCGTCCCATGGCGAGGGTGAGTCGGGCTCCGGCGATGACGCTGGACTGCATGCAGGCGACGGTGGCGAGGAGCATCGCGGCGAGGGCGGCGACCGCGCCGCCCGTCCCGTAGAAGGTGCGGGCCAGTTCGGTGACGCCGGACAGCGGGTCGGCGAGCTGTTCGGGTCTCAGCGCGTGCAGGAAGCCGGTGGCGGAGAAGAGGAAGAAGCCGGTGGTGACCAGGATCGCGATGATTCCGGCGCGGCCCGGGGAGCGGGCGGAGGTCGACTCCTCGACGACGGAGAAGGCGCTCTCCCAGCCCCAGAACATGTACGCCGCCATCACGGTCGCCCCGAGGAGGGTGAGGGTGTCGGGGAAGGCGAAGGGGGAGAACCACGCGGCGGAGACGGGGGCGGCGTCGCCCCGGGCGAAGGCGGTGATCACGATGACGGTGACCACGACGGCGGAGACGCCGAGCAGGAGGCTCTGGACGGCGGTGGCTCCCCTGACCCCGCGCAGGGCGCCGAGCACGATCAGCGCGCTCCACACCAGACCGGTGACGGTGACCGCGACGGGGTCGTCCGGCGGGACGGCCCGGACGCCGGCCTCGGCGAGGAGGCCGAGGGTGAACCGCCCGGCGAGTCCGCCCGCGTAGGACAGGAACAGGATGTTCGTGGCGACCGAGGTCCATCCGGTGAGGTAGCCGGTCCACGGGCCGAGTGCCCTGCGCACCCAGACGTAGGCCGTCCCGCAGTTGGGATCGCGTGCGGCGAGGCGGGCGTAGCCGCCGGAGACGGCCAGGATGGGCAGGGCCGCGAGCAGGAAGGCGGCGGGCATCGCGGTGCCGGCGAGCGCGGCGAGGAAGGCGAGGCCGATGCCGACGCTGACGGTGGGGCTGATGTTGGCCAGCGCGATGACGACGCCGTGCCGGGTGCTGAGGGTCTTCTGGAACGTGCCGGCGGGCGCGTCCCCGTCGGCGGGTCTTCCCTGGTCCATGAGCAGCACTCCTCGGTTCTGGGTGCCCCGCAGACAACCGCTCGCCGCACTATTTTGTCAACGGTGTGGGAAAAACATTCCGGGTCGGCCTCCGGGGCTTGCGGAGCCGCCGTGCGGCCTGGTCTGATCACCCCATGGCAGCACGAGGCAGAGGCCGTCCCCCCAAAGTCGAACTGGACCTGCGGATCATCGTGGACGCCGCCCTCGCGCTCACCGACGACGAGGGCGCGACCGCGCTCAGCGTGCGCCGGCTCGCCGCCAGACTCGGGGTCGATCCCTCCGCCCTGTACCGCCACGTCAGGGACAAGGACGAACTCCACCTGGCCCTGGCCGACCGCCTCTTCGAGGAGACGCTGACGGGGTTCCGGCCCGCGCGGGACTGGCGGCGGACGCTGCGCGACCTCGCGGTGCGCACGCGCGAGGTCGCCCTGCGCCATCCCGGCGCGGCGGTCCTGGCCACCTACCGCACCACCCGGCGCCCCGCCGAGATGCGGATCGTGGAGCACATCCTCGCGGCCTTCGGCCGGGCCGGCTGCTCCCCCGCGCTGGCCGCCGTCCTGCACCGGGTCTACGGGGACTTCGCCCTGGCCTGGGCCGGGATGGACGCGGCGTTCGAGACCCTGGACGGGGCCGCCCGGACGGGTGACGAGCAGGCCTGGACCCGCGAGTACCCGGCGGCCGACCCCGTCGCCTTCCCGGCCATCGCCCGCAGCGTGTCCCACATGGCGAAGCTGGACGGGACGACGGTCTTCCTGGCCGCACTGGACACCCTGCTGGACGGACTCGCGGCGCGGATCGCGGCGGAGGCCCGGGCAGGGTCCGCGACCGCGGCGGGGTCCGGGGCCGGGGTCCTCGCCGACGGCGGCCGGGTGGACCCGTAGGGCGCCGTTTTTCGGACAGACGTGACGCCGGGGGCCCGGGGCCCCGGTGGCGGGCCGCCGTTCGGGGCATCCGCGTCGGTGGCTGCGACCCCGCAGACCGGACGACCCGTCAGAACAGGGAGGAAGCGCCATGCTGATCACGGTCACCCGCTCCGGAGGCTTCACCGGTCACCAGAAGCTCCGCGCGCTCGACACCGCGGGCCGCGCGGACGCGGCGGCGCTGGAGGCACTCGCACAGCGCGCCGTCGCCCCCGCGGCCGACGGCTTCCACTACCGGATCACCGTCGACGACGAGGTGCTCGACCTGCGGGACCCCGCCCTCACCGACGCCCAACGGGCCCTGATCCGCACCGTCCTCGACGAAGGCGCCTGACCGCACCGGACGACGCCGGACCACACCGGACCGCGCCGCATCACGCCCGGCTCCGCACCCGCGCCGGCCGGGCGCGGAGTCGGGATCGATTGTCAGTGGTGGGTGAGAAGGTGGGAACATCCAAACGGAAACAGGGGGATGTTCATGTCCGGTAGCCAGAATTTCATCAATCACGTCGCGCTCGTCCTGGACGCGAGTTCCTCGATGTCGCACCTGAACGGAAAGGTCGTGGAGGTCGCGGACCAGCAGATCGAATATCTGGCCCGCCGTTCCCGGGAATTGGACCAGGAAACCCGCGTCACCGTCTACGTCTTCGCCGACACGGTGGAATGCGTCATCTACGACAAGGACGTGCTGCGCATGCCGTCCCTCAGGCAGCTGTACCGGGTCGGCGGGATGACGGCGCTGCTGGCGGCCACCCTGAAGTCGCAGCGGGAGCTCGCGCAGACGGCGCAACTGTACGGCGACCACAGCTTCCTGACGTTCGTGCTGACCGACGGGCAGGAGAACGCCAGTCACCGCTGCCCGGACGCGCCGGCCACGGACCCGGGCGCGCTGGTGCGGGCGGTGGCCGAGATGATCGAGACGCAGGAGGACAACTGGACGCTGGCCGTCCTCGTCCCGGACCAGATGGGCAAGCGCGAAGCCACCCAGTTCGGTTTCCCGAAGGACAACATCGCCATCTGGGACGCCACGAGCACCCGGGGTCTCGAAGAGGCCGGTCAGGTCATCAAGGAAGCCACCGAGAAATTCATGGTGGGCCGCACCAAGGGAATCCGCGGATCGCGCGCCGTTTTCTCCACCGGCGCGCAGGCGGTCAACAGCGACACCATCAAGGCGGCGGGCCTCACGCCCGTGAATCCGTCGGAATACCGACTGGTTCCCGTCACCCGCGAGGCGGCCATTCGCGAGTGGGTCGTCGAGAGCGGGAACACCTTCCGCAACGGTGGCGCCTTCTACCAGCTCGGCAAGTCGGAGAAGATCCAGGCCCGGAAGCAGATCGCGGTGTTGGAGAAGAAGACGGACCGCGTGTACACCGGCCCGGAGGCGCGCGCCCTGCTCGGTCTGCCGGACGCGGAGGTCCGCGTCAAGCCGGATCACAACGACGAGTTCACGATCTTCGTGCAGAGCACGAGCGTGAACCGCAAGCTCCTCCCGAACACGCGGGTCCTGCTGATGCTCTGAGTCCGACGGGCCGCGCTCTCGCTCTCGCCGTAGGATCCGTGAATCCTTTTCGCCGTCCCCCGCCTCTTGTACCTGAACCGGACGCGCAGGCGTCGGTCGACACGAGGAGGAACGAAGCATGACGGTCGCGATCATCGCCGTGGTCGGTGCCCTGTTGGTCTGCGTCTGCACCGTGACGCTGCTCAAGCGCAGGGGCCGGGGCCGTGGTTGATCCGCACAGGTCATCCACCACGACGATCCGCCGGATACGGGCAGGGAGCATGAACCGAAGCCACCGTTGGCCGGACGAGCAGCTGATCAAGGCGGCTCAGGACGGCAACATCACCTCGCTGACCACCGTGGTCATGGAGTCGCAACCCCATGTGCGCAAGTTCGCGCTGTCGTTGTGCGCCACGCCGCAGGACGCGGAGGACGCCGCGCAGGAGGCGCTGATCATCCTCTACCGGAAGATCGGTACGCTCCGCGCCTCCGGCGCCCTGGCCTCCTGGATGTTCCGCATCGTGCGCAACGAATGCCTGCGGCACCTCAGGCTGCTCGCCTCGGGGCCGGTCGTGGGGGAACCGGAGGGCGAGACCGCGCCCTCGGCGGAGAGTTCGGTCCTGCGGCGGCTGGAGGCCGAGCGGGTCGCCGTCGCGGTCGGCGCCCTGCCCCGCGACCAACGACAGGTGCTGATCATGAGGGACATCCAGGGGTACCCGGGGCGTCTGGTCGCCCGCTCGCTCGGTCTGAGCGACGCGGCCATGAAGTCCAGGCTGCACCGGGCCCGGGCGGCGCTGCGGCAGGCGCTCGCGGCGGGCGACGGCGCGACCGAAGGGGGGACGGCGGCATGAGGACCCTCACGCGAGCGACCGGGAAGGCGGCGGAACCGGGCGCTTCGCTGCGGACGGGATCCCAGTTCGCCAGCGCCTCCGTCCCGCGCCACCTGGTGCGCGGCGCCCTCGGCTTCGGGCTCCTGATCGGCTCGATCGCCCTGGTGCCCTTCGCCGGACCCGCCACGCTGGTGGCCGCACCGCTCGGTTTCGTCGCCCTCCGCGGCTGCCCGACCTGCTGGGTGATCGGCCTCGTGCAGACCGTCTCCCGGGGCCGTCTGGAACGCAGCTGTGAGGACGGGGTGTGCACCCTGACGCGTCCGGTCGCCGCCGGCGGCGCGCCTCCCGCTTAGACATCATCTCATTTGGCGAGTCTGCGGTAGCAGATGAGAGTGCAGGCGAGGCTGGTGAAGGCGAGGAAGTGCTCGGCCTTGCGTTCGTAGCGG